>NZ_AUMD01000012.1:0-300000 GCF_000430505.1 Eisenibacter elegans DSM 3317
GAAGTATCATCCGGCTAAGATGTGTTGTAATCGAATGCGTGCTCGGTGTTGTTTTGTTTGCTTGATGTTGTCAATAAAGGAAGTTAAACGGTGTTAATGGCAAGGGTGAACACCTCTTATCCATTCCGAACAGAGTCGTTAAGCCCCTTAGCGCCGATGGTACTGCGGTCAAACGTGGAAGAGTAGGTCGATGCCGGATAACTATTATCACAAAAGCCTCTTAGAGTCAAATCTGAGAGGCTTTTTTGCGTTCAACTCCCAAGAGAAACCGGAAGGGGGGCATCAGTCCGTAGGCAATCAAAAAAGCCACCCCAAAAACCTGAGGTGGCTCGTGATATCAGACCCGAAAGCGAGGGGAAATAGATGGAGGGTAAACTAATTTCTGTGGGGTAATAGCCCACTATGTTTGCTGAAGCCTTCAAAACCCAAAACACTAAGTGCCAATAAGACAATTAGTGTTTTGATAAGTTTGGGGTATGATTAATCAACAGCCTTGAAAGAAAGCCTAAGTAATACAGTGGAATCAGAGGGGTCTTCTAAGACCAATAGCGATTTGGTTAACTTTTTAATCTTGACATCAGAGCTTCGCTCTGCGCCTTTTGGGCGGAGTTTGAGGGTATTTTGGCTTTTGCTTAGTTGCCAGGTACCCTCATTGTTGCGTGTTTGGTAAGTACTGTCTTCGTTTAGGAGCATAAACTCGATGTACTCCTGTGTGATTTTTCGCTGCTCTTCTAATTCTTCTTCTGTAATCTCTTTGGAGAGGTCTTTGTCTTTCAGTACATAGTTGACTTCTTCAAGATGCCATTTGCGCAAGAGCAATGGACGCTTGTCAGTATTTTTTTCTTTACAAGCGCCAAGGATGAGTAGCATGAATAGGGGTAGTGAATAGAATCGGACTTTTTTCATAATCAGAGGAACATATTATTTGGCAAATTGTCTTAGCTACTCTAAAGAGGGATTTATTTGGAGAAAGTTGCTTATTGAGCCTGAAATTTAACTTTAAAATTGCTTAGAGGGATTTGAGATAATAGATACCACCTAATAACTGCATTTGGTACAACACGTGGTTGCGGCGTTGTGCTACAACGATGGATGGTGGATATACTGACCAACGTCGAGGGCTGGGCAAGATAGCGGCCAATGTGGCGGCTTCTGTGGCGTGGATTTGTGCAGCTGATTTTTTGAAATACTGTTGTGAAGCTGCCTCCACACCAAAAACCATATCACCCATTTCGGCTACATTGAGGTACACTTCAAGGATGCGCCGTTTGCCCCAGATATGCTCTATCAGGAAAGTGAAGTATGCTTCTAGACCTTTGCGGACATAGTTGCGCCCATTCCATAAGAATACGTTTTTGGCTACCTGTTGGCTAATGGTACTTGCGCCACGCTTGACCTTACGATGCTTGTTGTCTTCTATGGCCTGTTTGATGGCATCCCAGTCAAAGCCGCTGTGTTGAGGGAAGCGTTGGTCTTCGGAAGCTACTACGGCTACTTTGGCAAAGTCGGAGATTTGATTATAAGCAACCCAACGGTAAGCCACGCTACTGGGCTTACCTTGGCGATAGGCTTCGATTTTCCGGATTACCATCAAAGGTGTGCCATAAATAGGCATCCATTTGAGCACCACAACCCAAAGGATGGTCAAAATAAAAAAACCGATGGTGAGGCGTAACCCCAAAATCCAGAGGCGGTAAAGCCTTGATTTAGAGTCAGAAAGGGCTTTTTTTGACTCTGTTTGGTTAGAGGTTTCTTCGCTCATAAGTGAAGTAGGGCAAACAATTATTGGTGGATAAGGTATTGGCGTGGCAAAATACATCACTAACAACGGATTTCGCAATGTTTCGTTATTTTTTTCCTTGCTCTTGGGGCCGATACTAGGCCTTGAGTGCTAGCATTGTAGTAACATAAATTTAACAATATTTCACTAAAAAAATTATCTCTGCTTTAAAATTGCTAATCAAAATAATATTCTGTTTAAAACTTTAGATTAGTATTTCATGAGGGTAAATCACCCCTTTTTAGACTCCATTGATGTGTTTGACAGAATAATATTTTGTGTGGCTGCAACAATTTTCCGTACCTTTGCGTTATAATTAGCGAATACTAAACAACAGGAGTATAAAAATCAATTAGAAATTCACTCAAATCATTGCATAACTTATGAACACGACAAAAATTTTCATCGCCCTATTTGCCTTGCTTTTCGCCTTTGGTAATGTAGTTGAAGCCAAAAGCCCTGAGCGCCGTGGTAAGAGCAAGAAGAAGCCCTTGATAGTAGAGGTAAACTTCAATGACCTATACGAAGACCCCATCCCTCAAGTGGGTTTTGTGTTGCCACTAGAAACGATTACTGTCAAAGTAGTAAACCTTGAGGGCAAAGTTATCGTAAAAGAAAGTGTAACTTTGGAGCGCTTTTTGGATAATCGCGGCAATCTTCGTATTTTGCCTCCCAATAGCTACTTCATCTTGTTTGAAAACAAAGTAGCATATTATCTCCTTGAAGAATAAACCAACTTCTCAAGGAACTTGTGTACACAGAATCAAGTTTTTAGAAGATAGATTATAGTAGGTTAGTTTAATTTCCGAAAACCTTGAAGTCCTTGATTTCAAGGTTTTTTCTAATTATTGAGGGGCGAGAGCCGCATCTATGAATACAAAGGTGTTGTAAGTTTTGGCTAAAAAGTGGTAGCCATTGGCACTGAAGAAGCGGAACACCTCCGAATCATCCAAGCTCGTCAGATTTTTTGTATATTCTTCTATCAAGACTACTTTGGGTCTATATACCTGCCAATCATTGGTTTGGATTACCTGCATTTCTAAGCCTTCTACATCAATACTCATAAAATCAATGGGTTGGTGCTGAGGTAAGTGTTTTTCCAACAATTGCGCCAAGCCTATCGTAGGGATAGTTTGTGTGCCTAGAAATTGGCTAGCTTTTTGGGCTAAGCGCTCTAGGTATACTTTTTCGGAAAATGTATTCAGTGCAGAAGCCGCAAACATATAGTAAGTCAGTGGTGTATTGGTACTGGCAATGCCCATATTGATATTGATATCACGCTTTCGGAAACGTCTAAACTTACGAATACTGTTGGGGTTGGGGTCGATATTGATTCCTTGCCAGCCTTTTTTGTAGAAGTGATAGGTATTGGAAAAGGTTTTGGGATGATAAGCGCCCACATCCACATAAAAGCCTTTGGACTTAGTTGCAAATATCTTTTGGAGAATCAGGTCCTCCCCTTCTTGCGAGTATGTTTTTTGTGTAATTCCAACATAATCCTGATAAAAATCGAAAACAGCACGATATATTCTTGTGGGGAGCAAGTTTTTTAAAAATCCCATAAAAGTAATGTTTGGTATAAGAGAGGGTTTCAAAAAATGCGCACCTCTCTGGGCGGAGAGTGTACGCATTTTGGATAAGTCAGGACAGGGGTATTGGTTCCCACGTTGTCGTTAGACAGTCAGCTTTTTGTCAAGTGAAGCGAAGATATCTACCGTTGCAGTCGATTTGTTGAGGGTATAGAAATGTATCCCCGGCGCGCCACGGCGCAACAAGTCCTCGGATTGTTGTATGGCCAAGTCTATCCCGATTTGGTAGATTTTTTCGGGTTGATCTTGATAAGGCTTGAGGGCTTCGTGTATGTGTTCGGGGATTTTGGCGCCACTCAGTTGGGCAAATCGTTGAATTTGGCTGTAGTTGGTAATGGGAATAATACCCGGAATAATCCGCACATCAATTCCCAATCGACGGGCTTTGGCTACAAAGTCGAAGTAGTAGTCGTTGTCAAAGAACATCTGCGTAACCAAAAAATCAGCGCCAGCATCTACTTTAAGCTTGAGATGTTGTAGATCTTGCGCCAGATTGGCCGCCTCGACGTGTCCTTCGGGGTAAGCTCCGGCGCCAATACAGAAGCGTTGTTGTTGGCTGACATAAGCGACGAGGTCGCTGCCATAGTTGAAGCCGTTAGGGTTATGCACAAACTGTTCTTGGCCCTTAGGAGGGTCTCCACGCAACAACATCAGGTTATGGATATCGCGTTCGTAGAGGTAGTTCATATCCTCATCGATTTTTTCGCGTGAAGCGCCAACGCAAGTATAGTGAGCCATAGAGATGACCCCCATTTTATTTTGCAGATAGTCGAGCAAGTCAAACGATGAGGTCTGGGTAGAGCCACCGGCTCCATAGGTTACCGAGATAAAAGAGGGGTTGAGGCGCATCAGTTGCCCCACGTTTATCCCCAAATCGATGGTAGCGGTGAAGGTTTTTGGGGGAAAGAACTCAAACGAGAAAGTCTTTGAGTGGCTTTCAAATAAATCTTTGATTTTCACGATGCTTATTGAATTAGTCCTTAACAAATGTAGACAAAAAAAACAGGCTGTAAAAATAGACAAGAGATATTTTAAATGACCAAGTGTGCTTTGTTGGGCAGCGGCACACACCATTGGAGATTGTAGAAATGTAGCCCGACTACGAAGCCACACCTAAGGTAAACGCTATCCAAATTGGTTTGGGGAATGGATGTGTTGGAAAGTCTTTAAGCCTCAAGAAAATCAAATTCAGTAAATTTTGGTATAGTTTTCAAAAATACCCAATTACGGATACTCTTAAGTAGTTATGAATCTTTAGTTTTGAGTGCTTAGTTGATATACTGACTTGGTTTTCAATATATTGTACAATAACTCAAACACAAGCTATTTTTGCATTGGTACTTATATAGCCCAAAAGAGGTGAAGTCTGCAATAAAAAAACAGCCCTTTCATTTGAAAGAGCTGTTTGGTATCAAGTTAAGAAAGCTTATTTGAAGTTCAGATCAAATACTGCACCTACATAGCTGATACGTCCGATAGGCGCAGAGCCATATACTTGAATGGCTTGGGCATCAAATAAGTTGGTAGCCCCCGCACGGAAGGTAGTATACCACTTAGGCACACGGTAGTTGAACTGTACATCTACAGTGGTAAAAGACTCAATACGGCCTTCGTCGAAAGGCATAAAGTAGTTATAGTTATCAATCCATCGCGCATTGACATTGTAGGTAAAGCGTTTGAAAGGCTCACCATTTACCCCAAAGTTCACCTTGTGTTCGGGAGTATTGAAGCCCAAAATCAAACCTGGCACATCGTTGATGGTGGCCCAAGTATAGTTGGTTGCAATGTTAAAGGCTTTATTGATATAATACTCTACACCAACTTGGAATCCTTGTGAGGTAACAGGTACATCAGAATTGAGCCATACTTGCATAGCCCTACTTCTGTTACGCCCTGCGGTGGCAGCCAAGGCGGGGTTGGCTTGAATAGCTACAAACTCTGCTATACTAGGCGCTGTACCATCCTCACGACCCACAAAGCGTGTGGTTCCTATGAAGTTGGTATAGTCGCTGCGGTAATAGCTCAGGTCTATGTAGAAGCCCTTAAACAAGATACCTTTGTAGCCAATCTCCCAAGTATTCATCTGTTCTAATTCGAGGGGGCGTATGAAAGTCGTATTGAAGTTTCCTGTTGGAATCTGTGTTAGAGGAATGCCTGTAAACCCTCGTGCAGGATTTTCTCCGATATTGCCCAGCAACAAAAGCTGACCGATATCAAGATAGATGTATTGGTCTACTTGAGCCGGAGCACGGAAAGCCTGTGCGTAGCTTGCGCGGAAGTTGTGTTGGCGGTCTGCACCCACAGAATATACTGCCGAGAAGCGAGGCGAAAAGCGGGTATCGAAATTCTGGAATGCATCTACACGGCCTGAAAAGTTGAGTTTGAGGCGGTCTTCAATAAATGACTTTTGTAGTTGTGCGTAAGCCCCATATTCATAATTTGGAATTTGGTTGCGCACCTCACTGCCGATAGGAGAGTTGTCTGCATCGCCAAAGAGTGTGCCGCGAGAGGTTAGGGTAAAGGTACGGTAAGAACCCCCTACCAAGACTTTCATAAACTCAATCGGCAACTGGTACTGCCCGCTGAAATCCCAAAACCAAGAATTGTTGGTAAAGCTTGGGTCAAAATTTCTAGGGTTGTTACGAGCACCATCACGGGCGATGGCAAAACGAGGATCACTGCTATTGGCAGGTAATATATTGGCTGTTTGCTGTTGGGCAAAAGCAGAGGCTTGATCTACTGTTTGGCCTTGACTACGTGCGCTGGCAAAAGCAGCTGCCCAAGTCTGCTGATACATTGCGGCATAAGTTACATTTTGAGCCCCCCCTAATGCTGCTGAAAGTGCCGGAAAAATCAGCCCCTCAACCGGAGACGGACTTGCTCCCGGACGGTAAGGCTGCTCTGCCTGCATTCCTGTAGCGAGGAAGGCGAGGTCATAAGTAGTACCTGGGCGGTCTTCGTTGCGGTAAGCCCTTACAAACCATTTGTCGCTTTTTACTTCTAGCTTATGGTAGTTGAACTGTAGCCGCTCCCAGGCATAACGGTTGGAGCTTTGGTAGATGCCTGAGCCTTCGCCATAGCGGTATTGGTAATTGACCTGAATCTTATCCGTGATCAAGTAGTGTAGCGAAGCGCCTATGCGTGAACTGGTGGCTTTGAAGTCTTCTCCTCCTACCAAGTCTGCCTCACGAAAGCCGGGGGTGAATACAGTGCCTTGGAAACCTAAAGCACCGACAGTAGTTCCAGGAGGGGCACCAGGGACTGCTGTGTTAGGGTTTACAATAGCGAGGTTGCCGTGGCGGTGCATGGCATCATAGCCCAAAACTGATCCTTCAGGGTTATTAGTTGGCACAATACGTCGGTTACGGGCTGTGGTAAAGTCTCCGATAAAATCTGTGGCAGTATAGTAAGAGCCGATAAGCTTGATGGCAAAGCGGTCAGTAATCTTTTTGGCGACTCTGATTTGTGTTTCAAAGAGGTTGCGCTCACCACCACGCACTAATACGGTAGCTCCTTCATATTTGAAGGGGTCTTTGGAGTTAGTAATTACGACCCCATTGAAAGCATTCGTACCATAGAGAGAGGAGTTAGCGCCGTGGATAATGTCCACACTCTCGATGTCGATCTCTGGAATACCACCGAGGTTACCGGCGTAGAGCGAAAGCGAGGGCGACATAAAGTCGACATAATCCACCATTTGGATGAGGCGCTCAGACTTGGCCGAGTTGAAGCCACGGGTACTCAAGCTCGTAATCAACAAGCTAGATTGGTTTACATCAATGCCTTTGAAGCGTGCCAAGCTACTGTAAAGCTCTGTAGAGGCTTGGGTTTCGAGTTGTTTGATGCCTACTTTTTCGATGGTTACGGGAGTTTCCATTACGGCTTCTTCTACCCGTGAGGCGGAGATGATGATTTCATCGGCCATGGTGGTGGCTACTTCTAACTGTAGCTCTACACGCTGGCCTTGTTGTACTTGGATGCGTTGAGGGCGGTATCCTACCGAAGAAATGACCAAGGTCACTTGGCCTTTGCTAAAGTCGGGGCGGATGGTAAATTCACCGTTTAGGTTGGTAGTAGTACCTACGAAAGTACCTTCTACCACGATGTTTGCGCCTATGAGCGGATCCCCGTTTTCGTCCACGAGCTTGCCCGTTACCTGAGCCTGAGCCGTGAACCCGACGCATAGCAGCGTGATACACACCACCAGCATAGCGTATAGGTGTTTCATGATAAAAATTGGTTGGTTAGTAAAACATTTGGTTTGAGTTTCAAGCACCCTTGCTTGGAGTGCCTCAAAAGGCGCTTGGGCTCTTGAATGAGAAAGATACGAAAATTTTATTATTCCAATAAAAACTATAAAAAAAAATTGTTTGTTTTTCGGTTAGTCATCAAAAAAACAACAGCAAATACCATTTTGCCATATAAAACAGCGTGCGCCTGTTTTTGAAAACAAGAGCGAGGTGTTGGCTTTGTGTCACCAGTAAACCAATACACAGCCGTAGCCCAAATCATCAAAATCAAGCTCCCTGAATCCCTCAAATCGAGTGAATCTCGGCCACACCACTGGATATTTTTGAAAAGGTAGCTCGGAGTTTCAGCTCCGAAACAAGCTGATGCCTCATTTTGGGGGTACAATGAAACTTAACCCACAGTTTTAACTGAGGGATTTGGAAAATGTCCGGTGGCGTGAATCTTGGCATAATTTCCATTGTGTATAAAAGGCTCACAAGCAAGCCATATCGGGGTTTGTCTCAAATTTATTTTGTAATTTTGCAGGCTATGAAAAGAGTCGCTTTCTATACTTTGGGCTGTAAGCTCAACTATTCAGAAACATCTACCATTGCACGCCAGTTTGAGGAAAAAGGCTTTCAAAAGGTTGATTTTCACGAGCAGCCCGATATTTTCATCATCAATACCTGCTCGGTTACCGAAAACGCCGACAAGAAATGCCGCAAGCTGGTGCGGGAGGCGCAAAAAATAGCCCCCGAAGCCTTTGTGGCCATTATTGGCTGTTATGCGCAGCTCAAACCCGAAAACATTGCCCAAATTCCCGGCGTTGATGCGGTGTTGGGGGCAGCCGAAAAGTTTCGTCTGCTAGAGCTATTGCCTACTTTTGAGAAAAAACCCCAAGCGCAAGTACTGGCCGAGGGCTTGGAGGCAGCCAATAGTTTTGAGCACGCCTTTTCTTATGGTGACCGGACTCGTACTTTCCTAAAAGTACAGGATGGCTGTAATTATAATTGCTCTTTTTGTACCATCCCCCTAGCCCGTGGCAAAAGCCGCAGCGACAGTATCGCCAACATTGTAGCCAAAGCCAAGGAAATAGCACTGTCGGATGTGCGTGAGGTAGTGTTGACGGGAGTCAACACCGGTGATTTTGGGATTCAGGATGGCCGTAGAGTCGAGCGTTTTATCGACTTGCTTCAGGCGCTCGACCAAGTCGAAGGCATCGAGCGCTTCCGTATTTCGTCTATTGAGCCCAACCTACTCTCTGACGAAATCATCGAGTTTGTAGCCCGGTCGAAGCGATTTGTGCCACATTTTCACATCCCGCTACAGTCTGGCTCTGACCGTATCTTGCGCCTGATGCACCGACGCTACGAGCGCAGTCTCTATGCCGAACGTGTGGCCACCATCAAAAGGCTGATGCCGCAGGCCTGCATCGGGGTCGATGTGATTGTAGGTTTCCCTAGCGAAAGCCAAGAAGACTTTTTGGACACCTACCAGTTTCTCAACGAGCTCGATATCTCTTATCTACACGTGTTTACTTACTCCGAGCGCGACAATACCAAGGCGCTCGAAATAAAGCCGGTAGTGCCGATTTCCGAACGTAATGAGCGCTCCAAAATGCTGCACATCCTGTCGGACAAAAAGCGGCGGTATTTTTATGAGCAGCACCTTGGCAACACCCATACCGTGTTATTCGAGCACGAAGTAGATGCCCAAGGGCAGATGCAAGGCTTTACCGAAAACTACATCCGTGTAACGGCCAAATATGATCCCGTATTGGTCAATGAACTGAAGCCGGTACAGTTGGTACACATCAACGAGCAGATGCTTGTAGAGATTGAAGAACCCGAAACAGTATTCGTAACACACGGCTAGCTGTTGTCAGTCGCGTCGTGGCAGTTGTTCGTCATCGGTAGGTTTAGAAGGGCGTAAGTACTTCTCTCGAAAGCCCTCCGCATCAAAAAATGGGCGTTGACCGATGTTACGGTCTTCTGACACATCGCGCAATGCCACGTGTAGATATGCTTTGTAAAGCAACCAAAGCCCTGCCCCCAGCACTAAGAGCGAGAGCAGGGCTTTTAGTTGGCCTGTATGGAATACAATCTCGGCCACCATCAGGCTAAGCTTTATTTTTCTTACGCTTGTAAATGGGTACAGTACTGCAAGGCTCACCATACATCAGGCTGTCGGCCACAGGCTGCAACAAACGGCTGACTTCGGCATAGGCAGCCGGAGGAATGGGCAATTTTCCACATCCTTTCACCACTACTTTTTGGCCTTCTAGCCCCACCAAGTCGAGCTGTGCCAAGGCTTGGCGGAAGAGGGTCAGCTCTAAAGCTTCCATATCTCCCACTATCAGGGTGGTGGCATAGGGCGCAAGCGCTGTGCTGACCAACATATAGGCCCAAGCCGGAATAATGGCCTCTACACTACAGGTAATAGCCACATGCTTGCCCGCATAGTCAGCCCAAGGGTGTTCTTTGACAAAGGCGCGAAAGTCTTTCTCCCGCAAAATCATTTCCTGAAACAGCTGTCCTTTGAGGTCGAGCAACACACGCTCCCCTTCCGGGTAAAAGTCAGCGAGGTCTAGGGTAATCAGGCCACTGCCGGCCACTCTATTCACAATCGGTTCTTCGGAAGTTATCATATATCGAGAAAATTTGTTGAAGCTGTGAGACAAGGGATGCTCTTGGATGCACCCACTGCCTTGAACAACAAATATCCCTGCTGATTAGTTGGCGCTTATTCTGTTTCTGTAATCGTAATGCCCTCGGAGCGCTCACAGCACTCCATTGTTTGGTGGTTTTCGTGTTGTACCAAGCGCGGGCTGAGGTAAGGAATGCCCAAATTCATCCCTCGCACAATCAACCAGAGACCGAAAACCAGCATAAAGCTAGGCAAAGCTTTGCGGTATACCTGCTTGCGCCACGAGAGCGGCACCAAGCTGCCACCAAAGGAGGCCAAGAGCATCATCGGGATGGTGCCTATGCCAAAAAGTGCCATATATGCCGCCCCGCCCCACCAACTGCCCGTGGCGATAGCGCCTGCCAAGGCTAAGTAAACCAGGCCACAGGGCAAAAATCCATTCAGGATGCCAATCACAAACATACTGCTGCCGTGGTGTTGTCGCAGTTGTTTGGCCATCAGTTTTTTAAGTTCCTGAAGGGGCGCATTGACCCAGACCGGAGGAGCAGGCAGTTTTTTCCAAACACCCGGCAACAACCACCCCAAGAGTATCCCCCCGCCAATCAATAGCGACAGGCTTTGTTGCGAAAGCCCCAGCGCTAGCCCGCGCCCCAACAGCCCCACCAATACCCCCAAAAAGGCATAGCTTAGTACACGGCCCAAGTTGTAGAGCAGCCGTGCTTTGAGCAAATCCCAAAACACTGGTGAGCCCACAGGCAGCGCCAAAGCAATCGGCCCGCACATCCCGATACAGTGCAGCCCGCCCAATAAACCAACAAAAAAGCCTGAGAAAATAAGCATCTTTTTCTGAGTATGGGTTAGAAAGTATGGAGTATGATTTTGTAGGTTGGCTGCGATTTTTGCGGCTTCCCCGCCCAGCCTGTTTAGGGCTGTGTGAAAATACAGCTGCGAGATACAGGGACGCTATCGTATAGCTTGCGCCCGCATCCTTCGGACACAAGCACGCCTACACTAAGTCCTTTATTTTAGCTCAAGTTTTTGCTCCGAGAGATAGGCCGTTTCCTTGGCTTGCCAGTCAATCTTAATGCGCCAGACCCCTTTGGCCAACGTTTCGAGCGGGATGACTTGCATTCCGTGCTCATCCGTGCCAATGGGCAGGCGGAGGTCATCTCTAGCGCCGGTGGGGCGTATCAAGTAGATTTCACCCTCCACGTCTGCAAACGGAAACCGTAGCTGTAGGTAGCCGCCCTCTTGTGTGATTTCGATGTCCTTACCAAGGTTGAGTACATTTTGGCGCTTGTCAATCTCTGACTGAAAGCCCAGTTCTTGGCGGTAATAGTCGGGTGCTACAAGGTTTACTTCGTGTTTGAACGACATAAACACCATCGTCAGAATAAGTATGACAAAGCTGCTGTAGAGCAGTGCTATTTTATATCCCCAGTTCATAGTATAACGACAGTTTAAGTGGGTATTTGATTTTAGGTTGCCCTACATAGGGCCGATGAAAGTAGTCGATTTGGTTTGAATGACCTCCCCATCTACTATGACCTCCATTGTGATGTTGGTCTTCATCTGTTGGAGCGCTGTAGCCGGAATACTGACCACAAACACCCCTGAGGTGGTACTACTTGCCTCTGCTGTAAGGCTGCCTGAGGCAATGGTAATCGTCCCTTGTATGTCTTTGAGCCGTAGAGAGACGGTTTTATCCTCAAACAAGTTGTTGGTTACGTGAATTTGGTAGATGTTGGTAATCTGTCCGTCCTTGGCTTCTTGGAAGAGCGCCCCCGGCACACGCAAGATGGTCGATTGGATAGGGCTGCGCTGAATGAGCAAACTACCCAAAACCCCCAGCAATAACACCAGCACGGCAGTATAAGCCATTAGGCGAGGGGTAAAGCGGAATTTTTTACCGCTTACAATCTCATTGTAAGAAGCATAGCGAATCAAGCCGGTGGGCTTGTCAATTTTTTCCATCACCGTGTCACAAGCATCAATACAGGCGGTGCAGTTGACACACTCCAGCTGCGTACCGTTGCGGATATCGATGCCTGTGGGGCACACCTGCACGCACAGCCCACAATCGATACAATCGCCTTCGGGTCGAACCAAATCCTCGATGGTGAGCGGGCGTTGGTTTTCGACCTTAGCCTTGCGGCGTAGCTTGCCACGTGGCTCGCCACGCACAGTATCATAACTGATGACAATCGAGTCTTTGCCCAGCAACACGCCCTGCAAGCGCCCATAAGGGCATACCGCAATACAAGCTTGCTCGCGGAGGTAGGCAAACACACCGTAGAAAACAAAGGTAAAGGCCATCAGGCCGATAAAGCCACTCAGGTTTTCGCTAGGAGGGCGGGAGATAATCTCCAGCGTCTTGTCTAGTCCTATGAGATAGGCCATCGCCGTATGGGCAATCAGGAGCGAAAAGGCCACGAATATGACCTGTTTGGCGGTTTTTCGCAAGATTTTGTCTGCATCCCAAGGGCGTGCATTGAGCTTACGTTGTTGGTTGGCATCGCCTTCTATCCAATACTCAATCTTGCGGAATACCATCTCCATAAACAGGGTTTGTGGGCAAGCCCAACCACACCAAATACGGCCAAAAGCTACCGTAAACAAGATGATGAAGACGAAGAAGGTAATGCCGCCAATGGCTACAAGGTAGAAGTCGTGGGGAGTAAATACCCGCCCGAAGAAGATAAAGGTGCGCTCAAAGATATTGAACATCATCACAGGATGCCCATTGACTTTGAGGAGCGGTGTGATAAAAAACACCGCCAGCAGCACAGCAGTAACCCATTTACGCCAATTGTGGAAATACCCTTTGGGTTTTCGGGGGTAAATCCAGATGCGTTTGCCATCTTGGTCGACCGTGGCTATGCTGTCGCGGTAGGCCTCTTCATTGATGATTTCTTCGAGTGTATCCATGAGGCTTTTGAGAAAAGAGAAATGAGAGAGAGTGTGTGTGGAGAGAAAGATACCTCCAAGGGGGGAATCTTGGAGGTGTGTATCAAACAGCGTTTGTTGACGCTTACTTCATACTGATTTTTTCAGCATCGTCTGCTGCTTCTGGGGTATATTTTTCCCCTTGTGGGTCTTTGGCATTGGGCGGATTTGTGCCCTGTAGTGTCAGGATATACGAAGCAATGGCTTGCATCTCGTCGGGCTTGAGCTTTTTCTCCCAAGCAATCATTCCTTTGCTAGGCACTCCATATTTGATGGTTTTGAAGACATCCTGAATGCTTCCACCGTGTAACCAGTATTCGTCGGTGAGGTTCGGGCCTACGCCCCCTTCTCCGGCGATACCGTGGCAAGTGGCGCATTCTTCGTCATAAATGCTCTTGGCATTGGCCAATACATCGGCATCTTTTATCAACTCCACATTGCTCTCATCGATATTGTTAGCCATTTGTGCCTTATAAGCCTCTACGGCCACCTTGGCTTGCGCCATTTGCTGCTCATACTCTTTGTCTTGTAGGGGGAAGACATCGAAGATATGGAACACGGCGATATACACCAATGAAAACGCCAGGCTGACATAAAACAGGTAGACCCACCAGGGCGGGAGGTGATTGTCGAGCTCGCGGATGCCGTCGTAATTATGGTCTAATACGATGGTATGCTCTTGCTCAATAGGTACAGCATCGGTAAGCTGTCGGTCGATACTCGTCCATAGGCTGCCCAAAAGGGAGGGGTTGGCTGCCGAGTAGTCAGGGTTTTGTTTTTGTAGAAGTTTGTGAATAATCACCACTGCATACAAGGCTACTATCAGCACCAGTATCGCAACAACAATGACCAAGCTCATCGCCAGCAGGAGCATCATTTCGTTGGTGCTTAGGGTGGGGGCGGCGCTTGTGGCAGGCTCGACGCTCATTGCCCGGGTGGGCAGTGTGGTAAGCAGCAGGCCAAACAAGCTTAGGCCGGTGAGTGAAAATAAGTTAGGTTTCATGGTGTTTTGTTAATGTTCGAAACAGTTTCGTCAATTGCTTGCGTTGTTTTGGGGCGAGGGAGTATAAGGCAGGCCTTCGTGATGTTTTTCGAGAGGTAACTCGCTCCACTCCTCAAAACGCTCTTTTTTCATTAGCCATAGCCAAGCCAGCATAGCCACAAAAAAACCAAAAAACAACAGCAGCCCTAGTAGGGGGAAGATTTCTACATCTTGAATGCGCTCCAAATAATGTCGGAATTTCATAGGCTTGGGGGTTGTGGGCTGCCCCATTGAGGCAGCCCTGTTTGGGTATCTGAAGACTTACTTGGTTTCTTCTTCGGGCTTGGCCTTGATGTCTGTCCCCAAGCGTTGTAGGTAAGCGATGAGCGCTACAATCTCCTTGTCAGGGGTTGTTTTGATGCGTCCTTCGGTCTCTTGTGCCAGTCGGGCTACAATTTCCTCTGCTTGTTTGAGCATATCAGCCTTGGCCTGTTGGTCATAGCCGGCGGAGTAAGGCACCCCTAGGGTCTGCATCGCACGGATTTTCTTGGCAATATCATCTGCATTGTAGCTTTGGGTAATCATCCAAGGGTAGGCCGGCATAATAGAGCCCGGCGACATAGAGGTAGGTTCGAGCATATGGTAGTAGTGCCAAGAGTCACTACGTACGCCGCCTTCGCGGTGGAGGTCAGGCCCAGTACGCTTAGAGCCCCACAAGAACGGGTGGTCATAGACAAACTCTCCGGCCTTGGAATACTCCCCGTAGCGCTCAGTTTCGGAGCGGAAGGGACGTACCATTTGCGAGTGACAACCCACACAACCCTCACGGATGTAGAGGTCGCGGCCTTCAAGCTCTAGTGGTGTGTAAGGCTTTACAGAGGCGATGGTCGGTACATTAGACTGTACCAAGAACGTAGGCACGAGTTGTACAATCCCGCCAATGAGCACCGTAATCAGGGTCAGGGCTGTGAATAGCGCCGCATTACGCTCCAAGAAGCTGTGCCATCCGCCTTCTGTGTATTGTACCTTTACCAGCGCTGGAGCTTCAGCAGCCTCATTGGCTACAAAACTTCCAGCAGAGGCTGTTTTCCAGACGTTATAAATCATCAAGAATACCCCTGAGAGATACAAAATACCACCTAAGGCGCGCAACATATACATTGGCAGAATTTCGGTAACTGTTTGTAGGAAGTTACCATTGACCAAATAGCCATCAGGCGTAAAGTCTTTCCACATCAAGCTTTGGGTAAAGCCGGCTACGTAGAGAGGTAGGGCGTAGAAGATGATACCTAGGGTGCCAATCCAGAAGTGGGCATTGGCCAAGTTGCGTGAGTAGAGTTGTGTTTTCCACATCTTGGGTACCAACCAATAGACCATCCCGAAAATCAGGAAGCCATTCCAGCCCAAACCACCTACGTGTACGTGGGCTATAATCCAGTCAGTAAAGTGAGCAATGGCGTTTACGTTTTTGAGAGAGAGCATCGGCCCCTCAAAAGTGGCCATTCCGTAGGCCGTTACGGCCACCACCATAAACTTCAAGATAGGGTCTTCGCGCACTCTGTCCCAAGCGCCACGCAAGGTCAACAACCCGTTGAGCATTCCGCCCCAAGAGGGCGCAATGAGCATAACAGAGAAGACCGTGCCGAGGCTCTGAGCCCAGTCGGGCAGCGAAGTATAGAGCAAGTGGTGAGGACCAGCCCAGATATAGATGAAAATCAACGACCAGAAGTGGACAATCGACAGGCGGTAAGAGTATACCGGGCGGTTGGCAGCCTTAGGCAAGAAATAATACATCAACCCTAAAAAAGGCGTAGTCAAGAAAAATGCCACCGCATTGTGTCCATACCACCATTGTACCAGAGCATCCTGCACCCCTGCATACCAGTAGTAACTCTTCATAAAGCCAATAGGTAATTCCACAGAGTTGACAATATGCAACACGGCTACTGTTACGAAGGTGGCGATATAAAACCAAATGGCGACATACATATGGCGCTCGCGGCGGCGGAAGATGGTTCCCATCATGTTGATACCAAACACCACCCAAATCAGCGTGATGGCAATATCAATAGGCCACTCCAGCTCGGCATATTCGTGGCTGGTTGTATAGCCCAAGGGTAGGGTGATGGCTGCCGCTAGGATAATCAGCTGCCAGCCCCAGAAATGGATATAACTCAGCATATCGCTAAACATCCGTGTTTTGAGCAGGCGCTGCATCGAATAATACACCCCGGCAAACATTGCATTGCCCACAAAGGCAAAGATGACCGCATTGGTGTGTAGGGGGCGCAAGCGCCCAAAGCTTGTGTAGGGGATACCCAAGTTGAGCGGAGGGTAAAATAGCTGAATTGCTATGATAATACCGACCAACATCCCCACGACACCAAAAACGATACTGGCTATCATAAATAACCTTACGATTCGGTTGTCGTAGTAAAACTGCTCCATCTGCCCCACAGGGGGTGCTGTTTGGGTTACAGCGGAAGTTTGGGTGGATTCGTGCATAATTCGGTTGTCTATGTTAGGTAATGCAGGAAGGTTTTCTACTTTAATGTCATAAAGGTAAGCCCTCCGCCAAAGGCTTCAAATGACAAAAGTCAGGTTCGGTAGTAAATTGTCGTCAATTGTTCAGATTTGACTAACTTGAGCAGCGACCTTGGCTTCATATCGCTGGATAGAAGGAGGGTCAAGGGTTATTTTTTTAAATCATTAAAAATCCTACTATGAAATTTGAAGAATATCGCCAACATGACGCGCTTGGGCTGGCGGCGCTAGTTCGCCAAGGCGCAGTAAGTGCGCAAAGCTTATTGGAGTTAGCTGTTGCTCGCCTCGAAGCCGTAAATCCCAGATTGAATGCAGTCATTACGCCTATGTATGCCGAGGCCGAGCGCCAGCTACAGGCACTACAGCCTACAGCACCATTTGCCGGAGTACCGTTTTTAATCAAAGATTTAGGAATTCACGTGGCCGGATACCCCCTCAAAACAGGGAGTAAAGGATATGCGGATTTTGTATCCAAAGGAGATAGTTATTTCACAAATCGGCTGCGGGAAGCAGGGTTTATATTTTTAGGTAAAACCAATACGCCAGAATTTGGCCTGACCCCCTACACAGAGCCGGCAGCCTATGGCCCTACGCGCAACCCTTGGAATACGGCTCACTCTCCCGGAGGTAGCAGTGGTGGCTCGGCAGCTGCCGTGGCTGCCGGAATAGCGCCTTTGGCCACTGCTAGCGATGGTGGTGGCTCTATCCGCATTCCGGCGGCATTCTGTGGGCTTTTTGGCCTCAAGCCCAGCCGTGGGCGCATCTCTATGGGCCCATATTTTGGGGAGATGTGGGCCGGTGCTGTTGTCGAAGGTTGTGTGGCGCGCTCTGTGCGCGACAGTGCTGCTTTTTTGGATGCCGTACACGGCAGCGTCAGTGGCGACCCCTACCTGATACAGCCCCCGGCCAAGTCTTTTTTGACCTCACTCGATGAGCACCCCGGCAAGCTACACATTGCCTACAGCACCCAACACACCCTCGGTCATGAGGTCAATCCCGACTGTGTAGCCGCCATACAACACACCGTCGCCATGCTCAAAGACCTCGGCCATACCCTGACCGAAGTACCACTCCCCTATCCTAAGGAAGCGCTTACACAGGTGTTTGTGGCGATGATTATTGGGGAAACCGCCGGCGACATTGCCGAACTAGAGCAACACCTTGGCCGAAAAGTAACCACTCAAGACGTAGAGCTCAATACGTGGTTGTTGGGAGCTTTGGGCAAATACTACTCGGCTAGAGAATATGTCGTACAAAAGCGTGCTTGGAATCATTTGAGCCGCCAAATGGCTGATTTTCATCGACAGTATGACCTGCTCCTTACCCCAACGATGGCCTCGCCGCCATTCCCTATTGGCGCATTACAAAATACAACAACAGAAAATACCCTGCTCAAAACACTCAAAAACCTAGGGATGGTTGGTTTGGCCAAAAAACAAGGGGCAGTAGATAAGTTGGCCGAAAAAGTTTTCGGGCAAATGCCCTATACGCCCATTGCCAATATGACCGGGCAGCCCGCCGCCTCTGTGCCCCTCTATTGGAATGAGGCGCAGCTGCCTGTAGGCACCATGCTCACCGCTGCCATAGGGCAAGAAACCTTACTCCTTCAGGTAGCTGCCCAGCTCGAAAAACAGCAGCCTTGGCTACATCGTATGCCGAAAATATAGTACTGCTTAGGCTGAAATAGCTTCCCAAGCAAAAGCGATAGCCTCGCTTTTGCTTACCATTCCCACACCACAGGATTGTGGCGCTTGCGCCAATGTTGGCGCATATTCATCAAAAAAGCTAAGCCCAAATACACCAAAACCGGCGAACCTAGGGTCAGAAAAGAGCTATAAATAAAAAAAACACGAACGCTAGAGGTACTCAGCCGCATCTTCTCCGCCAACCGCGTACAAACCCCAAAGGCCTGCCATTCTAAAAATAGTTGTACTCGCTTCATGTTGTGTTTTGATAGGATACTGGTACAAAAAAAACCAAGAGTCTCACAAATAAGCACCGATTTTTTTTTCTTTGCAAAATATTTGTGGTAAAATTGCGTCGAAGTTCAAACGTAATTCAACAAAACATTCAAGTTTTATGAGTCAAAGCAAAAACATTGTACTAGGCCTTGCCATCCTTGGCTCTACAGTCTGGGCAACTAGCTGTGATCCACTCTCTGGGATGATTAAGCTCGCTAAGGATTCTGACCTGAAAGCTGATCCAAACCCACTCGAATTGCATGGTACTACTGTGCCTTTCACCATGACAGCTAAGCTTCCTACTTCGATGATGAAGAAAAACACTGAGTACACGATGGAAGTATACTATCGTGCCGGTGACATCGATGCACAAGCTGATGGAACAGAAGACAGCAAAGAACTCAAAATCGGCGCAGTTACTTTTGATGGCGACAAATATGCCGGCACAAAAGATCAGCCTTCAGAGTCTAAGCAGTTTAGCTTCCAGTACAAAGACGAATTCGAAAGAGGTGGTCTTTGGTTTAAAGGAGTTGGCAAAAACAAGAAAAACGGCAAAACCAAAAGCTTCCCTTCAGAGGACGGCAAGCAGGCTATCCGTATCCCCGCACCTAACACTGTGCGCGGTATCGTAACTAGCGCTTTGCACGTGAAAGACCCTTCTAAAAACCCTTATGATGGTACTGGTGAAAGCCCATTTGCTTTCTTCGACCACGGTTATGTAGAAGAATCTTCTAGCACTCCTGTACGTCTCGACTATGAGAAAGGGGTTGCTCAAGCTAAGAAGAGCTTCATGGAAAACGAAAAAACCATGGAAGTAATCGACCTCTTCTTGAAGCCGGGCAACATTCCTCCATTCTCTGCTACAGGTACTAGCTCTCACTCACCTGAAGGCAGCGAAACTGTAAACACCAACCTAGCACAAAACCGTGCGAAGAACATGGTAGACAGCTTCGTTGAGAAACTTCGCCTATACAACTACAAGAAAGAAGATCTTTCTAAATATGTAGCAGGCTTCAAAATCGATCCTAAGTCTTTGGATGCTACTTGGCCTGAGTTCAAAACAATGGTCAACAAGAATGGCACTTTGACTGCTGATCAGAAGCAAGAAATCATCTCTATCGTTGACGGTGATGGCAACTTCGTAGAAAAAGAGCGTCAATTGTCTCAAAAAGACTACTACAGCGTACTCGAAAACGAAGTGTATCCTTACATGCGTTACGCTCGTGTAGACGTATCAATGACTAAAGGTACTCGTTCACTCGAAGAGCTTGCTCCTTTGGCTGCTGCTATCGTAAAAGGCGAGAAAGAAGCTGAGCAGATGAGCGAAGCCGAGTTCTTGTTCGTAGCTGAAAACACTGCTGACCGTGAGCAACGCGCTGCTATCTTGGAAGCTGGTGCTAAGAAGTATCCTTCTCATAAGGTATACAACAACTTGGGCGCTACTTACCTTGAGCACGCCGCCATCACTGGTAACACTGGTAGCGTAGACAAAGCTGAAAACGCTCTGAAGCAAGCTGCTGGCAAAAAAGAAACAGCTGAAACTCACTACAACTTGGCTAACGTATACTTCATGAAAGGTGATGTTGCTAAAGCTAAAGAACACCTTGATAAAGCTGTCAAAATGGGTGGATCTGGCTCATTGGCCAAGAAACTCAAAGGTGCTGAGGCTTACTTTGCTATCAAAGCTGCTTCTATGCGCGACGATAACAAGTACAACGAAGCTATCGCTTCTTTGAACCAAGCAGACAAAAACTACGTGAACAACTTCAACAGTGGTTTGGCTAAGCTTTTGCAACACAAAGACTTCGCTGGTGCTGCTAACGATTTCAACGCTGCTTCTAAGCAATATGACAAAGACGGTGAGGTATACTATATGCTTGCCATCGTAGCCTTGAAAGAGAACAAGCTCGAAGATATGGGCAAATTCCTAGGCATGGCTATTGCTAAAGATAGCATGTGGAAAGACAAGGCCGTAAAAGACCCTGTATTCTACAGCGTGCGTACTGGCTCTGCTTTCACCAACGCCGTGAAATAAGCATAGCCCAACGCTATAAAATGCTAAAAAAGCCTGCCTTTGTGCAGGCTTTTTTCATGTAAAAGCAACCCGCCTACGCTTTTTGCGTAAGAATAAGGCGTACAGTCTTTAATGAATCTCATTACCCTTTGTTAAAATACCTCAGACTTATGAAATGGACGTTATTTTTACCAATCCTTGCCCTGATGATGTTTACCCAAGCTTGCTCACAAAAAAGCTTGGTGATGAGTCATCGTGAAAAAGAACGTATCATCGAAGGCCGATGGACTAACCAATACAAGTACGTTGACTTCCAGTTTCTCCGTGGCCGAAAAGATAATACTTACAAAATTCAATGGCCAGGCAGCCGTGTTGATACCGGCACATGGCGCATCGCGAACAACGGGATTATCCTCAACTCCAAAATGGAAGGCATCGAAATATATGGAGATGTCATTAAGCTAGAAGACAACCGCTTTGTCGTACACTTTGATAACTATGAAGAATACGACCTCTTCCGTGTAGTAGAAAAACGCCGCTAAGCCCCTTGGGCATAGCCCCCACCACAGTACGCAGGCAATCCGCAAAAACAACACGGGTTGCTTGTTTTTTTTGGGTAAATGGCTTAAATTTTGCCACCTTTGTAATTATTGCCACCCTTAGCGCTTTTCTTACAATACACACACCCGAAAAGCCTGTACTAAATAAGCCTCAAATCACATAATCATACTTGGGTATGGAAAAACGCATCAACGAAAAAAACTTGACACAATACAGCCATCAATTGGCAGAACAACTCCAAAATAGTTATTTTTCTACCGAAAAAACCCATATCCACGGCCAAGAAATCCTGAACTTCTCCCCACTCAAGCAAGCCAACTTGCTTGTACTCAAAAATTTATTTGAGCAATGGCAACAGGAAATCAGTAAACTCGAAAGCCCTTATTTTGACTATGCCCAAGAGAGTGTCCAACAAGCCCTCAAAGGGTTTATGAATACGCTCTCCCAACATATCCGCATTGCGGCGGCTGACTTTCAGCCCCTTATGGCTGCCAGCCTCCAAAATGCCATCAAACTGAGCATCGCTCCTGCGCAATTTTTCACACAAGAGCTGGCCCAAAAATATTCGCTACAAGCCCTCAAAGAAGGCTTCAAGTACATCCAACAGCAACGCCAGTGGTACAAGGGTTTTCTAGATCACGCTGAGCAAACACTCTCCGAGGCCGATGCCCAAACGCCTACAGCGCTACAAGCTTGCTTTGAGCAATACCTCGCCCAAAACCCACCACAAGTAAGCGATGAGGCCGCAGCATTAGCGCCTTTCCAAAGTATCTTGCCCTTATCTACAGCGCAACTTTATGCCCCTGAAGTAGACGAAACCGCTGACTATCTCCGCTATACTGGTGCTCGCCTCCTGACTGACCTCGACGACCACCCCGACGATGATCAACGCTATTTTGCAGACACTGACCCCGATGGCGACCCTGTCCTCGATTATCTCCATACATACCCCCTCCAGGCAGATACTGCCGAACCGGAAACTGCGCCGGAGCAACTTATTGCCGCGCAAAAAGATACTCCCGAAACAACTACCGGGGAGCCAGAAGATATTACTGACCAAGAAACAGTACCCCTCATCGGCGAGGAGAGCAGCCCCGAAGAGACTGATATGACTGACGCGCTGCCCGAAGAGCCAGTACTGGCAACGTTAAGTGCCGAAGAAATACAGGCTTACCTCGAAAATAGAGGTGCCGGATTGCTTACCGACCTCGATGATCATCCCGACGACCCCAACCAATATGCCCCCATACCTGTCGAAGAAGATCCAGCACTGTATCTATATGAGCTTGTACAAAAGTTTGAAAGCCTAGGAGAAGATGCCGACACCCTCGGAGAGTATTTTAGCTACAAAGGGGCAGACCTCTTGGCCGATTACCCCGACCACCCCGATGAAGAGCGTGCCTACCCCGAAGTACTACCGCTCGATAAAGACCCTATCCACTGCTGTGCGGCTCAAGCTTCCGCCCCCAAGCCGGCAGAAGACCCTGTAGAGATGTATCTTGACTTTAAAGGCGCCGGATTGCTCACTAATCTTGATGATCACCCTGACGAGCTGCGTGACTATAGCCGTGTGGACATCGAACAAGACCCCGTCAGCCAAGTACTTGCTATGTGGCAACAACAAGGCGCAGACGCTCCCACACCCACGACAATACACGCAACCATCAACCAAGAAACGGCACAGCCCATACTCAATGACCAATTAAAGTCAGAAACCAATAGCCCTAGCCTCCACGAAAAATTTCAGCAGGCCAAACTCGCACAAATACGAGCAGCTATTTCGCTAAACCAAAAGTTTTTGTTTATCAACCAACTCTTTGAAGGGGATAATCAGGCTTTTAATCAAGCTATAGACACCCTCGATACGCTGCCCACACTAGAGGAGGCCAAAAAATACCTCCACCAAACTTGCGTAGAAAAATATCGCTGGGAAATAGACGACGATGTAGTACAAGAGTTTTATGAATTGGTAGAGCGCCGATTTGTATAACCCGCAGAAACTTGATGACCTGATTATTATACCCAATCAACATTGGTTTGAGAAGTATATGCGCTGAAAATCCTTGATAATCAAGGAAATCACATATTGTGAATCTTCAAACCAAGTGAATCTTGGTATACATTACTTACCTAATCACCCCAAACCTCTACAAAGCCTATGGTTAGTATTATTGTTGAAACCCCACCAGAGCAACTCTCGGCTGTCTTAGCCTTGCTCGAAAACTCCGGGCTGGAGCTGCGCATCATTATGGAAGATGAGGCCGATAAAAACCTTCGACCGATGACTTCTATCGATTTCTATAAGCGCATCAATGCCGCCAATAAAGCCGAAATAGACGGCGAGTTGGTCAATCACCCAACTGTAGTACAGGAGGTGGCCTCATGGTAACAGCACGCAGAGTATTTTGGACTAGCACCGCCCGCCGCGATTTGCAGCAAATCTACCAAAGGGTGGCACAACGCTCTCCCGAAACCGCCCAAGCATTGGTCGAAGGAATGCTCAAAGTTATTGAAGAGCTCAATACCCAACACGCCAACGGTACGCCTGAGCCGCTGCTGGCACGCGAAACGATGCCATACTTGTATATCAAGTACGCCTTTTACAAAATTGTCTATAGCTTGATAGATGATAAAGTGGTCATCAAATTGATTTACCACCAACGCCAAGACCCCACCGTGGGGTAAACATAAACCAAAAAGCCATCCACAATCTTCTGTAGGATGGCTTTTTTGGAGTTGTATTATGGCAAACTTAGCGCTTATTTTATTGCGAATGCATCTCCTCGATATATCCAAGATATTTTTTAGCGCTTGCGTTTGGGCTTGCCCCACCAAAGTAACATCCCCATTAGGTTGACCACCAGCACGCCGAGGGCGGATAACATCATCACCCCATCACGGACGTTCTTACCAGCCCAATCCATCAAGAAAAACTTGTGGAAGATGGCAAAAGACAAGCCTTCACGCCGGTCGGCATTGCGGATATGGGCGGCTAGGTGTCCGCTAGAGGTTTCGACAAAGAAGGTGTCGCTATCTGGTGTGTCGTAGGCAAACTTCACTACAGGCAGGCGTTTGAAGATAAAACCATACTCGCGGTTGTCGAAGGCGGCGATGGGCTTGGTTTCGAGCAGAGAGGCATTGGCAAAATCACTGCCCTTGAGGCTTTGACTCATCTCGCAACAGTCGATATCAGCAGCGTTGGCAGTGTTGAGCTTGGCCATAAAGTACTGCACGAGGTATTCGGCATAGACTTGGTTGCCGTTTTCGAGCACAGTACCGTTTAGGGCTTGGTAGTACTGTGTTTCTGCGGGCTGATCCTCAGTAGCTTTGTAAAAAGCTTGAAAATAAGGCGTTTTCCGAATTTGTATGAGCGAAAGATTATGAAGCCGCTCCCAATCCAATGGGAGTGCGGTAGAGGCCATGCGCAAGTCGGCAGTCTTGATTTCGGGGGTGTAGACCATCTCGGGCAGGCGGTTGGGGCTGTACTTGCGTGTGGCGTGGTAGGCTCCACTAAAGGCAAAGGTTAGCGTAACCAAGGCGGTGGCAAGGCCAATCTGTCGGTGGTAGCGGCGCAGGAAGCCTGTCTTGTCTCCGTTGGCAGGAGCTTTGAACTTGCTCCACATAAAGCCATAAATGACCAATCCGCTCACGGCAGCCAAGATGATGATGCTCAAAAAGGCTATCATCACCGTAATGCGCAGCCAGTTGTTGGCGATGGCCTCTAGAAAAGACCAATTGTGGAAGTTGTCAAAGACCCACAAAAAAGCCTTGCGTGAGGTGGGGTTGAAGGTAGCCAGACGGTCGGAGCTCGTTTCTACATAAACATCCATCCGGTCGGGGCGGTCGAAGCTGAGTTTCCAAACTGGCAGCAGCCGATTGACAAACTTGTACTGTCCGTCGAACTCGGTCTGTAGGGTAATACTTTTGAGCGGACTTTGAGCATCATCGAGAAAGTAACGGGCAAGGTATTCGGCGTGTTTTTGCTCGCCATCGGGCAGTTCTTGGCCGCTTTGGGTATCGAAATAACGCAGCGGCTCACCAGCTTTTTGCTTTACTTGGTAATAAGTCTGCCCCGCAAAACTAACTATACGGAAGTTTTGAAGCGTTGCGATGCTGTTTTGCGTCAGCACCTCTTGCAGCGAGAGGCTTATTTGTGCTTGGTCTACAGGCTTGGGGATGACGAACTGCCGGGCGATTTCGGGTTTGAACCAGTGCGCCATAAAGGGGTGCATCAGCCCGGAGAGCGTCCAAAAGATGACCGGAATGCAGACAATCGTGCCAATGGTTCGATGCCAGCCATACATCCGACGGCGGATGTAGGTTTGCGCCGTAGCAAGGGAGTTGGTGGCTGTGTTCTGTTTGTTCATATCAGTAGGTGGGTTTTGAGGACTTATTTTATAACATAAAGCTGATGTGAGCCACACAACGTGCGTGTGCCTGTATCTGCCCCATAGCGAGAGCTTGGTGTATGGGTTGTTGGTAATTGACTCCGGCAGTGATGCGTTTGTAGTATACATCTAGTCCTAGATTAGCAGTGATTAAGTGTCCGCCGGTGTTTTCGTTCAGAAAGCCTTGATCATTATCTTTGACCGAGTATTCTCCATAAGCACCTATGTGAGGCATCAGGCCAAATTGCCCCGTACGGTAAAGCCTGAAAAAAGCCATATTGGCCATCACACGGTTGCCAAACTGATACCCACGGCTGTTGGCTGTGTTGACTTTGTAGCTCAGGTCAGTACTGATACCGCTGCGCTGGAAGCGCAAAACGTGCATCACACTCAGGACAAAGTCTAGGCTTCCTGTGCCAAGCTGAAAGTTGGCATTGGCTACTTGCGAAAGATCACTTTCTGAGAAGCGGCTTGCGCCAGTGGGGACTTTGGCGCCCACGCCTACCCATAAATTTTGACGGATGCGCTTGGGGATACTGTCTTCTGTGAGGGTATTGTTGAAGAGATTGTAGTTGAGCGAAAAAAGCATGTCGCCCAGCCCTTGTTGCGTTTTGGTTTCAGTAGCTAGCCGCTGCAAGTTGATTTGATAAGGCACAAAAGCCAGTACTTGCCAGCGTGGAGCCGGATACCAACGCCCCCAAAGCTCTGTTACGTAAAAGGTTTCCGTAGTTTTGAACAAATCGCTGTAGGTTGTGCCGCGCAAGTGTGAATCATAAGAGGCCTGACGGTAACGTAGGCCGATGAAGTTTTTGTGAAATTGAGGCATTACCCCAAAATAATACCCTCCGGCTCCGCAACCACAGATATCACAGGCAGCAGCCGGACGCGGAATCATCCATATCACCGAGAGCAAAAAGAAGCACAATATGTGTTGAAATAGGCGTGTCATAAGGCTTAAGGGGGGGTTAAAAGAACTCAGATAGTTTGGGGTTGCTCAAAAATTCCTCGTCGGTGAGGGTATGCAAGAAAGCAATGATTTTGCGTTGTTCTTCGGCGCTGAGCGGAATACCTAGGCGGCCATGCTGTTTGAGTAGTGGGTCTAGGTGAGGGTGGTCAACAACGCCATGGTCGTAGTGTTCCAATACAAACTGTAAGTTGCGGAGGCGGCCATCGTGCATATATGGCCTTGTGACTTCCACATTGCGTAAGCTGGGCACTCTAAACTTATAATCGTCCTCAGCGCGGGCAGTTACATCGCCACGGCCTTTGTCTGCGGGGTTGCCGATGGCCAGCCCGTTGTGTCGGAAACTACCATCAGTAAATAGCGGTTCAGGGTGGCAAGAGCTACATTTTTGGCGGAATATCTCCAAGCCTTGCAGCTCTAGGCTTGTAAGTTGTACGCCTTCGTTGCGGATGTAGCGGTCATAGCGTGAGTTGGCCGAAATGGCCATTAGTTGAAATTGGGACAAGGCTTTAAGAAAGCGTGCGGTTGTGATTTCGGGAGAGCCAAAGGCTTTGCGGAACATTTCGGGGTAGCGTGGGTGGCGACGTAGCTTATCGAGTACCTCCGGCAGGGAAGAGTCCATCTCGTTGTGTGCTTCAATGGGCACAATGGCAAATAAATCAAGATTGAATACGCCTCCGTCCCAAGCCTGCAAAGGCTCCCAAGCTAGGTTTTGAATGGGTAATGCGTTGCGCAAGGTCAGCTGGTCATCGATACCGTGGCTCAGGTCGTGGCCGTGTTGGGTAAAGCCGGAGCTTTGCTGATGGCAACTGCCACAGCTCACTGTCCCATCCCGTGAGAGCAACCCGTCATAAAACAACATCCGCCCCAGCTCAAAACCCTCTTGTGTAACAGGGTTCTGGGCAAAGTCATAGACTGGGTCAGGAAAATTGGCCGGCTTTTCAAACCCAAAAGGTGGCGCTATATCTGTTGATTGGCAGGCCACTAAGCCCACAAATACCAACAACACAACAATCAAATATTTATTTGCCATAACAAGATTGGGGCTAAAGAGAGGAAGCCGCAGCTTCCTCCTTATGAAATGAATCAGAAATTATTGAACACTCATATTGTGCAGGTGGTCATATTCAAAAGTTCGGGCGTAGTTTTTAGCAATATTGACCGAGTAGGCAGCCATCATTACAGTAGGGTTGGCCGCAATACTAACACGGGTTTCGGCACTGTTGAAGACCTTGAGCAAGTCCACAATGATATGAATGTCAGAGGTGCGGCTTGCCCGGATGACGGCTTTGTCTCTCCCAAAGCTGATTTCACGGCTTTGGATGTTATTGAATGTGGGAGAGGAGTATCCACCGAAGCCGCCAATGTGATAGCGGAATCGCTTTTGGCCATCATTACCAGCCGGGGCTTGTGGAGAGGTTCCCTCAAATTTGAAGAAGATATAGCCTGAGTTCCAAGCCCAGTACATTCCTTGAGCCGAACCTCCTACATCGAGTGCGCCGGTGCGTTGTGCTGGGGGCATCGTGCTGCGCAGGCTGTCAACCCCAATTTTAAAACGTACCCCGGTGTAGTTGCCTGCCGGCACATTGTCAATCGTAACACGCTGAGAAGCAGCATCTTCTTCTTTTACCAAGAAATAACTATCTGCTTGTGGTACGATGTACTCCGAACCATCTTCTTTGATGAGCACCACATTGCTGATAAAATAATTGAGCATCGAAACCGTAAACTCTTCTCCGGCAGCATTGGTATAGGTGCGGTTGTTGAGCTGGAGGTCTTGTGTGCCTACCACATTGTCAAACTTGAGCGTGATTTTCCCTGTTTCATTAGGGTTAATCACATCCTCTACTTTTTTGTCATTACAGCTTTGTAAACCGATGGCTAGCGCGATAAAGGCTGCCAACACAACACGAATTTGTTTTTGAGAAATCATATAAACGTAAGTTTTGAAGATAAGTAAATGTGAACAAGAAAGCCCTACCTCCCTCACTCTTGGCGCAGGGAGGCGGGGATGTTGATTTAGAATTTGTATTTGAGAGACAGGCCGGTATAGTAGTTTCGCCCCCAGTTGAGGTTCAGGAAGGGCACCTGTCCTGCCAGCGGCCCCTGCGCGATGGCATTGGGATTGAGTGCAGGCGAGTCACTGTAAATCTCATCAGTAAGGTTATTGCCACCTACGTGCACATCCAGCACAAACTGCCCTAATGTACGTGTCCAGCCGATTTTGGCTCCCAGCAAGCCAAAGCTTGAGTTGCTGAGCGTATTCAGGTTGTTGATAGGCGTAGTATCAACCCATTCATAGGTAGCATAGGCATAAAACCCGGGGCGGGTATTCAACTCCATTCCGCTGAAAAGGCGATGCGGAGCGTTGCCCGGAACGGTATTGCCATTGGCACTCACCTCCACGCCTACTGCTGGGTTTTCTACAAATTCTACAAACTGTGCGTCCAAGTAGGTATAAGAGGCATATACCCTTGCTAACGAAAGCCACTGTTCCGGCGCTTGTACGATATTCCACGACACCAAGCCCTCAAATCCGTTGTAACGGGTGCTACCAGCATTTTCACGAATGGTAAAACCCACTGCCGGAGTACGTTGAAGGATTTCGTTGTTCAAATCCATTCGGAAAGCAGCGATGTCATAGCTCAGACGGCCATTGAGCCAGCTACCTCTCGCCCCTAGCTCAAAGCTCCAAGCCGTCTCGGGGTTCAGCCCGATGTTGACCGTACCATCAGGTTGATTGATATCGCCTACTGCTGGAGGTGTAAACCCACGGCTTACGTTGGCATGTAGGGCGTGGCGCTCGTTGATACGATAGTTCAGCCCTAGGCGTGGCGCATAGAAGGGGTCAAACTCACGCACCTGCTCTTCAGGGGAGGGGCGGGTAAACTCGGTATATCGGTAGAGGTAAAAGTTGGCACTTGCGCCAAGGCTCAAGAGTAGGCGCTCAGTTAGGTCTATTTCGGCTTGGGCAAAAGTAACTACATTGCGGGTGTTGCTTACACGGTCGCCGATGGCTACTGCATTGGGGCGGCCACTGGCATTGCCATAGAAGTTGAGGCGGTTTACACCCACCTGTGCTTCTGCCCCAAAGGTAAGACGCATAGGCATTGCCCCTAGATTGCCATCATAACGGAAACGTGTGCGCCCGCCAAAGTTCTGAATCCAGTTGTATATATAAATACGTGCCACCGGGTGGTCTAGGTCAGAAAATGAACCCGTAATGCTGGTTGTATTGCTCCAGCGGGGCGCTAAGCGGTACTCGCTCGACAGACCAAGGCGGGTAAAGGTAATATCACGCCCCGCATTAAACATCACCTGAGAGGCCAAAGCCTGACGAGGGTTTTCGGCAGCCTGTTCAGCCGTAAGCGCACCCGGCGCTCGCGAAGCATAGCGGTTGCGATTCACAAAGAGGGTCAGTGTCTGACGCTCAGAGGCCGTAAACGTGCCCAAGAAAGTCAAGAAATTACGCTCTTCGGGCGAAAACTCTCGGAAACCCTGCGTGGCCTGTGTGCCATAAGTCAGCATCAGGTTGGTACTTTCGTTGCTAAAACGCGCCGTTGCCCCATAGCGATAGGTATCAAAACTACCTACCATTCCAAAAGTCTCCACGCTACGCTCTTGAAAAGGCGTGCTTTGGGTGTTGATGTTAATCACCCCACCAATCGAAGCTCCATAAATGCTCGATGCAGGACCTTTGATTACCTCCATCCGGCCAATGGTGTAGGGGTCAATGTCTTCCCAAGCATTAGAGCCGTCGGGGTTGGTCAGCATCAAGTCATTGAGATAGATTTTGATGCGCCCGGAGCCGCCGGGACCGCGTGCACCCATCCCACGGATTGAAATTGTTGCCGGACGCAAGGTATTGCTACCACGCGCTTGTACGCCGGGGATATGGTTCATCAGCTGGCTGAGTGAAGTTTTATCCGCCCGTGCGATGTCTCGTTCTGTAACTAAACCCAAAGAACCGGGGGTTTTGAGCAAAGTCTGATTGGCATCGTAACCTACTACGGTGATTTCGTTGAGGTTGAGGTAGTCAGGCTTGAGGTTTACCTGTAGGTTTTGCCCTTCGCGCCAGTTGAGCGTCATAGTTTCATAGCCGATATAGCGTACTTCGAGTGTGGCAGTTGTTTCTTGATGAGGCAAGTTAAAGTAACCTTTCGCATCCGTAACGGTGCCGGTGGTGCTACCGGCTAGGCGTACGCTTACCCCCACGAGTGGCTCTTGTGTTTGTCCATCCGTAATGCGACCAGAGATTTGTTGTGCCTGTAATAGCCCAAAACTAAGTGTGAGCACGCACAACGATAATGATAAGAATCGTAACATTTTTGTGTATATTATTTTTGTTTTTTTTAAAAAAGCATAGAGAACCTGTTCACACAAAATCCCTGTTTTGGGATGATGTGTGTCAATGGAGAAAATCAAAATCAACTCAGATAGCTTTGTCCTACAATTAGGGCTTGGGCGATTTCTTGGAGCTTCCCCTGCGCTTGGGCGAAGCTACTTGTAGGGCTAAGACCCACGCATCCTTCGCACCCTCGTGTTCGGATGTCTCCCAAGCTGCTTATGCACACAGGTTTTCGCGCTCAGTAGGGTGGTTTGAGGCTATTGCGGGGTATCAAAACGACATCACCAAACGACAGGCTATGCCAGTACAACCTGTGCGTAGCACACCAGAAAAAGCGAAAAGTCCAGAAAATGTAGAAAGACAAAAAGCCGAGAATTAGGCTTGTATAGGAGGATGAAAAATGTCCAAGAGATGTTCTTGGAAGCTAAAAAATAGCGGTGCATAGCCTTGGAAGGCAGCTAAAAGCTCAAAATCACGGGTATTGAGCAAGGCATCTGATGATGTTGTACAAAAGAGCGGAACATCGATTTGCTCCAGCCAACGAGACTGCATAGCGGCTTGCTGTGCTTCACGCTCCAGTGCGGCTTGCAACTGGCATTGAGCCTGACAATCATTGTCTTCAATCACTCTTTGTACGCATAGCTCCTTTGCAAGGTATGCACGATTCCACTCAAACACCCCCAATACGAGTAGTGGGTGCAAGCTATAGAGCGCCATCAACGTGCTCAGTGCATATATGCTTAGGTTTTTCATTAGACAAATGAATGATGTCCTATTTGGATGCAAATATACGAAGGGTGTATAAAAACGCAAAAAATATTTTTGAAACCTTGTTGCACCCAATTTCAGCTAAGCCAAGTTGAGCTTTAGGTTTGTACATCTGCGCTTGGCTGCGTAATTTAGCCCAAGATTTCAACAACTAACCTTTTTTCAAATCTGCTATCTTATGCAATCTGTCTCTTTTAGGTTATACCAATATATCCTCCTAGGTTTACTGCTCTTCGCTACGGCCTGTCAGGCTCCAGACGATAGCCCTGAGGGCTATGTCTTACGCATCAAAGATGCTCGGTTCAAAAAAGACCAAGATTTTGCCAAAAGCAGCGCCTCCCCTATTAAAAACAAGACTTCTTTTAAAGGATTACACTATTTTGACATTGACCCTGCTTACCGCTTCAAGGCGACCATCACTCAAAAACACGACCTCAAGCCTATCAGCATTCAAATGACCGGGGGCAAGGCCGAGCAGTTATTTCATTTTGCCACCATCAGTTTTGAGTACGAAGGCAAGCAGTATACCCTCGAAGCGTACAAACACAAACACCGCGACAAGACGGCCTTCATCCCCTTCCAAGACAAAACCAGCGGTAGAGAGACCTACGGCGGCGGGCGATACCTTGATGCGCCCATCAGCCCAGCAGAAAAATGGATAGACCTCGACTTCAATGAGGCCTACCTTCCCTATTGTGCCTACAACAGTCAATATGCCTGCCCCATTCCGCCTCGCGAAAACCGCCTCCAGATTGCTATCAAAGCCGGAGAACGCCTCCCTTCTGAAGAGGGTGGCAACTTCTTGCAAGAGTAGTAGGGCGCTCAACAGGGGCGTACTCGCCGACCGCAAACGGTATACCCCAGAGGCTATTCATACACATACGCCTCGGGGAAATACTGCTGTAATTGTTGGTCGATGACTTCAAACACCTGCGCTTTCAAACGAGGAACATCTTCCAAGCGCAGGCCTTTGGTAGGGATGGGCTGATGGAAAATCACCTCTGAGCGCACTCGCTTGAATTTATTCAGGTTCATCAGGGGCATCATCCGCCAGTTGTGGGGAATAGTAACCGGTACAATAGACACCCCCTGCTCGATAGCCATCCGGAAAGCCCCATCCTTAAACGGTGCCATATGTGGAAAATCAGTAGCCCAAATACCTCCCTCCGGAAAAATAGCCACACTTTTGCCGGCTGCCAGCGCATCTTTGGCGCGTTGGTAGGTCAGGTAGCGGCTGCGTGGGCTTGAGCGATCAATAGGAATATGGATTTTGCGGAACATATACCCAAACAAGGGAATACGGTTGAGGTCGTGCAACCCTACAAAAACTGTAAATGAAGGTACAGCCAGTGTCAAGAGGGGAATATCAAGATAAGAAAAATGATTGGAGCAAAAAACATATACCTGCCCACGCTCCGGCTTAAACTCCCAGCGGCTACGTACCCGCAACAGCGCCAAGCGGTAAAATGTCCAAGCCCAGACCTTACTTAGCCCGTGATAAAACCGATGCCAGCCGGGGCGCTGAATACAAATCAGAATCAAGGGATACATCAACACAAAAACCAATGCCCCCCAAAAAACAGCCCAAGTAAGATAAAGATAAAGCCCTAATTTGCGCATAGAATCAATTAGATTGGATAAACTTAGCCAATTAACGATAAATCTCTCAAAACGGAGACTTTTGTACAAGGAAAACTTATTTTTTTGGCCAAAAACCAAACCATCCTCTTGCACAAATACTTTCATACCAAAGGTTTAGCATAAAAGAATTTAGAATCAATCAAAATAAGAAAGCTAAACAAAGCGAAGGAGTGGAATTATGAAAAACGAGCCGTAAATTTGGATTGCTATAAAAATACCCTTTCCAATAGTTTTTCAAATTACTTAGTTCAAACGAAAATCACATATGAGTTCTACCACTGTAGCCCCTAAAAAGACCCATTGGTTCATACAAATGATGAGCAGCAGCATCGGCAAAAAGGTCGTAATGTCGCTCACTGGTTTGTTTTTGATTACCTTCCTAGTTGTTCACCTTTCAGGAAACTTACAACTACTCGCCGGAGACGATGGCAAAGCCTTTAATCTGTATGCAGACTTTATGAGCAAAAACCCGCTCATTCAGGTAGTCTCAAAGGTAAACTTTGTGCTCATCTTGATGCACGTGGTTTATGGCTTTATGCTAGCCTCCCAAAACACACAAGCCCGCCCCGAGCGCTACCGTTATAACCGCCCCGGCGCTAACAGCTCTTGGGCATCACGCAATATGACCCTTTTGGGTACGGTATTGTTGGTGTTTATTGTGGTGCACTTGGCCAATTTTTGGTTTCCTGCCAAGTATGGCACTGTTGCCAAGGTAAGCTATGATGGCCAAGAGTACAAAGATCTCTACCTGATGACCAAAGAAGCTTTCGCACAGTGGTGGTTGGTGGCTTTGTACATCATAGCGATGGGCAGCTTGGCTTTTCACCTTTCGCACGGCTTCGTGAGCGCATTCCGTAGCTTGGGTCTTGATCACAAAAAATATACGCCAATCTTGAAGTTCGTCGGATTGGTGTTTTGCATTATAGTTCCTCTAGCTTTTGCCCTTATTCCTGCCATTATGTTTATCCAACAGATGGCATAACAACATTTCATTTAAACTAGTACTTTTATGCAATTAGATTCCAGAATTCCAGAAGGCCCTCTCGCCGATAAGTGGAGCAACCATAAATTCAGTGTAAAGCTTGTAAACCCTGCCAACAAGCGTAAGTATGACGTAATTGTGGTAGGTACAGGCTTGGCTGGTGCTTCAGCGGCTGCTTCGTTAGCGGAGTTGGGCTACAATGTAAAAGCGTTTTGCTTCCAAGATAGCCCCCGCCGTGCGCACAGTATCGCTGCCCAAGGGGGTATCAACGCTGCCAAAAACTATCAGAATGACGGCGATAGCGTCTACCGCCTCTTCTATGACACCGTAAAAGGAGGGGACTACCGCGCCCGCGAGGCCAACGTATACCGCTTGGCCGAGGTGAGTGTCAATATCATCGACCAGTGTGTGGCGCAAGGTGTACCCTTTGCCCGCGAATATGGAGGACTATTGGCCAACCGCTCTTTTGGTGGAGCACAGGTATCGCGTACTTTCTATGCCAGTGGTCAGACAGGCCAGCAGCTCCTACTAGGTGCTTATAGCGCCCTAAGCCGCCAAGTAGCCAATGGCAAAGTAAAGCTTTATACCCGTACCGAAATGCTAGATGTTGTTTTGGTAGATGGTGTAGCGCGTGGTATCGTAACCCGAAACCTCATCACCGGCCAAATTGAATCGCACAGCGCCCACGCCGTGTTGCTCTGTACCGGTGGCTACGGCAACGTGTTCTTCCTCTCTACCAATGCGATGGGTTCTAACGTTACTGCCGCTTGGCGCGCCCACCGCAAAGGAGCCTTGTTTGGTAACCCTTGCTTTACCCAAATTCACCCAACTTGTATCCCCGTACACGGCGAAAACCAGTCTAAGCTGACCCTGATGTCTGAGTCGCTCCGTAACGACGGACGTGTGTGGGTTCCTAAAACCAAAGAACACGCTGAGGCTATCCGCAAAGGAACACTCAAAGCCAGTGACTTGGCCGAAGAAGACCGCGACTACTACCTCGAAGAGCGATACCCCTCGTTTGGTAACCTCGTCCCCCGTGACGTGGCCTCGCGCAACGCTAAAGCCGTTTGCGACGATGGGCGCAGCATCGTGCCTTTTGGCGAAGCGGTATTCCTCGACTTCCGCGATGCCATCAAGCGTGACGGCCTCAAAGTGATTCAAGACAAGTATGGCAACCTCTTCGATATGTACGCCAAAATCGCCGGCGAAAACCCTTACGAAGTGCCAATGAAGATTTACCCTGCCGTACACTATACTATGGGCGGCCTCTGGGTAGATTACAACCTCATGACGACCATCCCCGGTCTTTATGCCCTTGGCGAAGCCAACTTCTCTGACCACGGCGCTAACCGCCTCGGTGCCAGTGCTTTGATGCAAGGATTGGCCGACGGATACTTTGTTATCCCTTATACCTTAGGTGATTACCTAGCCAAAATGCCTGCCAATGACAAGGTGCCTACCGACCACGAGGCTTTCAAAACAGCCGAAGCCGAAGTCAAAAGCCGCATCAAACAACTGATGGGTGTCAAAGGCAAAAAATCAGTAGACCAATTCCACAAAGAGCTAGGTAAAATCATGTGGGAGTACTGCGGCATGGCTCGTAACAAAGAAGGCCTCGAAAAAGGTATTAAGCTCATCCACGACCTACGCCAAGAGTATTACAAAGACGTAAAAGTACTTGGAGATGCCGAAGAGCTCAACATCAGCCTCGAAAAGGCAATGCGTGTAGCTGACTTCCTTGAGCTTGGCGAGCTGATGATGCGCGATGCCCTCGACCGTGAAGAGTCTTGCGGTGGCCACTTCCGCGAAGAGCACCAAACAGAAGATAACGAAGCCCTACGCGACGACGAAAACTTCTGCTTTGTATCGGCTTGGGAGTACAAAGGCGAAAACCAAGTGCCTGTACGCCACAAAGAAGAACTCAAGTTCGAGAACGTCAAGCTTACCCAGCGTAGCTACAAATAATCTTGTTTCACCCTTGTGTGGCTTTTGACTTAAAAGCCATACAGCCAAAATATTGCCTGTATTATGAAATTTACACTCAAAATATGGCGACAAAAAAACGCCAAAGACAAAGGTAAAATGGTTACCTACCAAGTAGACAACATCTCTTCAGATATGTCTTTCTTGGAAATGCTCGACACCCTCAACGAACAACTCGTAGCCAAAGACGAAGAACCAGTGGCTTTCGACCACGACTGCCGCGAGGGTATTTGCGGAATGTGTAGCCTGTACATCAACGGACGTGCCCACGGCCCCGAAGCCGGCACTACCGCCTGCCAGTTGCACATGCGTAGTTTCAAAGACGGCGAAACCATCTACATCGAGCCTTGGAGAGCCAAGCCTTTCCCTGTTATTAAAGACCTCGTGGTAGACCGCAGCGCCTTCGACCGCATTATGCAAGCCGGCGGCTATGTGTCTGTCAATACAGGCGTTACCGTAGATGCCAACGAAATGCCTATTGCCAAGCAAATCGCTGACGAAGCTTTCAGCTATGCCGCTTGTATCGGCTGTGGCGCTTGTGTGGCTGCTTGTAAAAATGCCTCAGCAATGCTCTTCGTATCGGCCAAGGTATCACAGCTCGCCCTGCTACCCCAAGGCAAGGCCGAACGTAAAGTTCGTGTAGAGCGTATGGTGGCTCAAATGGACAGCGAAGGCTTCGGCTCTTGTACCAATACCGGTGCTTGCTCGGCAGAGTGTCCCAAAGGCATTCCTCTGACGGCTATCGCCCGCCTGAACCGCGAATACCTCGGTGCTAAAATCACCTCTAACAACGTATAAGGCCATATACCTCATACTCCAAATGCCCCAACGCCCGCTTGTATTCATACAGGCGGGCGTTGGGCTTTAAGAGCTTGTCTAAATTTTCAGCGCGGCGTTCAAAACAGTTGATTTTTGTGCGGATACTAGGCAAAAAGCGCAGGCCTTATGTTTAGCCCACGATTAAAATCGTGGGAGGGCTACGGCGAGTATTTTTAACGAAGTAGCAGCCAAAATATCCCTAATCAAAATTGAGGAGAGTTAGGGACATTCAATAAATAATGCACCTATCTCCCAAGAGGGCAAAGCAGTGAGGTATGTATTCCACCTCCCAAAGGGTACAATGTTTATAGCACATTAGGGCGTTGAGCGTGCGATTCCATAGGGGATGTATGTCTTGTATATTATTGGGCTATCAACATCAAACCCCTACAGGGTCGATTAATGAGGGCTAGCTTTTTTTAAACAATCTCAGACAATCAGGCTACAGGCACGGCAGTTTTGAGGGCGCGGTATACCTCCTCCAAATTTACAGTACTTAAGTTGGTTTGTTGACGGCAAAAAGCTAGCAACCACTCGTTTTGTAAGTTCCCTAACCGCTGCGCTTCAGCATAGGACATTTCGGGCGAGAAGGTAACCATACTGTATTTGGAGCGATAGTCGGGATAGGTATTTTCGAGTTGGTGTTCGAGCTGTTTCATCCTCAAGAAGGCTTCTTCGGTTACGCCATCACGCATTTCATAAAAATTCTCTATTGCCAAGGCTGCAATAGCATCTGTATTAGGCTTGCGCAATTGCTGGAAGCGCTCAAATACCTTGGCCCAAGCCCTGCCATAAGTCTCTATACATTGGTCAAGCACGAGGCAGTCTTCAAAAGAAGCGTTCATCCCTTGACCATAAAAAGGAACAATGGCGTGAGCAGCATCTCCCAACAACAACGCGTTGTAAGGCCGATACCAAGGGTTGCAACGCAATGTACCCAAAAGCCCTACAGGATTTTTGAGAAACTCCGAGCTGAGCTGAGGCATCAGTGTTTTGACATCGGCAAAATGGGTGTCAAAAAAATCTTCTACAGCCTCTGTACTTTGCAAACTATTGAAACTAACAGGCCCCTCGTTGGCTAAAAACAAGGTACAGGTGAAACTCTTGTCTACATTGGGCAAGGCAATAAGCATAAACGATTTGCGCGGCCAGATATGCAGTGCGTCTGGGCGGATGGCAAAGTCGCCGGAGGCTGTCGGGGGGATAGTCAGCTCCTTGTAGCCGTGTTCTAGGAAATCGACCGACTGCTCAAAATTATGCTGTGCTTGCATCTGCTTACGTACTGCCGAGCCAGCACCATCTACTCCCATAATGACATCAGCCTTGGCGATGACTTGGGCTTCGGTGGGTTTGTGACGCAAGAAGACCGTATTTTTTTCAAAATCGACTCCTTCACATACATGTTCAAAGTAAAACGTAATCAGCGGGTAGCGGCGCGCCTCCTCTATCAAGAGGCTGTTGAGCCGGCTGCGGGAGATAGAGTTGATATAGTAACTGTCGTCTTTGCCATAGGGTACGTAGCGGTCGTCTTGGCCTTGGCTATGCAACAAACGCCCGCGCATTGGCAGGGCATGTTGGAGTATGTACTCGTCTAGCCCTACTTGTTTGAGCGCTCGAATGCCCCGATGAGAAAGCGCCAAATTGATAGAACGCCCCTCTTCGGTTGGGTAGAGGCAAGGGTCAGGACGTTTCTCATATACCGATACACGAAAGCCACGCTTGGCCAGAAAAATAGAAAGCAAGGCTCCGGTAAGTCCGGCTCCTACAAGGAGGATATGGGCAGGATTGTCAGATGCATTCATAGGGTATGATGAGCCGCTCTGGCTCAGGGGCTGTTTTTCTAATGGGAATGAATGTATTGGGGCGGGTATGGCCCATCGCAGTATAAAGTTAAGGCCTTATATCGGCATAATTCCTGATATTGCTCAGCTTTTGACTCAAGCCAAGAACTGCAAAGTTACGTAAAAATGCGCGTATCAGGGTTACGGAATCAGCCATTGCGCCAAGGGGGCTGATGGCATACTGTAGTTCCAGTGGGCGCGGCGATGTCCTTGAGGATGCAAACAAAGCCACTCCATCCGGACAACATGCATACGCACCACCGCAAAGTTTGTTTGGCCTTGGGAGACCCAGTCTGCTGGTAGCTCGGGCAGATGCCCCTGCAATAGTGTTGGTAGGCCGTCTTGAGGGCTGTCAGTAGGGCTGCCCGGTGCAAAGTTGCTGTTATAGAGCTTGCGCCCATATGGAGACAACTTTTGCCAATGGTTTGCCGCCAATGTGTCGTTGTGGTGTAGACTGGCCTGCCCTTCTAAGCGGAGCTGTATCTGTGTACGTGGATGATAAAAAAGCCAACTCAGCGCAGGGTATTGGCAGAGTTGTTGGTATTTTTCGGAGCGGTAGTCAGTATGAAAAATCACCTCTCGCTCACTAGGTAGCGCTTGCCGCAGCACCACCGTCCGCTGGCGGATGGCCTGCCCGTCAAAAGTTCCCAACACTCCTGTATGCCAGTAATCTTTGGGGCGCAAACTCCCATTGACCAACCGCTGCCAAATATCGGTTTCGAGTGCTTCAAGGGAAAGGTGTTCTATATCAATCGGCATAACTAACGAGGTTAGGTGTCAGGCTCAAGGAGCAATCAGATGATGGTACTAGGATGGGGACGACGCTGTGTGATGCTGCCAAAAATCCAGCGTGGTATAACCTTTGGCTCGCCCTCCGTCAGAGTAAGTAACTCTTTGGGGGCGATACCGAAAGCCATAAACTAGTACTGTTATGAGCGATTATAATAACAGCTTGTCTACTGATTTTGTCTATTTTGCGCGCAAAAAATCATTGTGTTTTTTTGATTTCCTCTATCATTGCTTTGATGTGTTGTTTGGCACCAAACATCTGCTCATACACTGCCGCTACCTTGTGTGAAGCATCCAGCAAATAGGTAATACGTTTGTTGAGGCGCAGTAGTGGAATCAAAGCCTTGTATTGCTCCGAGATTTTTCCGCTGGTGTCGGCAAGCAGTTCAAAAGGCAGCTGATACTCTTCCTTAAACTTGAGGTGTGTGGGGATGTCATCACGACTCACCCCAATGATGTCAATATCAAAGCCCTTGAAAAAGCCGATATTATCTCGAAAATCGCAAGCTTCTGCCGTACAGCCGGGCGTGAAGTCCTTAGGGTAAAAGTAAATGATGCAGGGTTTGCCCGCCATATCTTCAGAAAGCTTGAAGTCTTTGCCCGAGGTGGAGGGCAGGCTGAAATCTGGAGCTTGTGTACCTACTTTGAGTGCCATAAGATGGGTAGATTATGGGTTAGTAATAGTTGTTTGGGGTTTTTCCCAAGCTTGGGCAAGATACACAAAATCTGCCACATTGAGCTGCTCGGCGCGTTTGGCTAATAAGGGATCTTCTTGAAGCCAATACGGCACTCCCATCGCTTTGAGGGCATTGCGAAGGGTCTTGCGGCGTTGGTTGAAGCCCTGTTTTACCAACTGGAAAAACAGTTTCTCATTGCAGGCCAAACGCTCAACGTCATTGCGCCTTAGTGCAATAACAGCCGAATCGACCTTGGGGGGAGGAATAAACACCCCGGGAGGTACTTCAAACAAGTACTCAACCTCATAATAAGCCTGCAAAAGCACACTCAAAATACCATAAATCTTGTTGCCCGGTTTGGCAGCCAGCCGTTGTGCTACTTCTTTCTGCAACATCCCCACTACCTCTAACACTTGATGGCGGTGCTCTAAGACTTTGAAAAATATCTGAGAAGAAATATTATAAGGGAAGTTCCCAATAATCCCCAATTGGGGGGCAAAGCCTTCGGCCAAATCTAAGGCCAAAAAATCTTGTACCTCTAAGCCGGCAGCAGCTGCCGGGTAATGCTGTTGTAAATACACTACCGACTCTACGTCTATTTCTATCAACTTCAACGCAAAACGCTCATCCTTGACCAAAAACTGTGTCAATACACCCGTGCCGGGGCCTATTTCGAGCAATTGGCCATAGCCTCGGTGTTGTTGTAGCGCTTCGGCAATACGCTGCGCAATAGATAAGTCTTTGAGGAAGTGTTGCCCTAAATGTTTCTTGGGTTTGACCATTGTACTAAAGATTTTAGCCACAAAGGTAACAAGCAGCAAGCTTTTTGAGGGCTTTTTTGAGGTTTTATCGCCAAAAGTGTAGCAAGTAAGCTTGGAAGTAAAACTATTTAATCAGAAAGTAAGTATAAACATATACCAACTAGAAGCTACAAGTTTATCATCAATTTTCCACTTCAAAACCCCATACCTATATGCACACACAAAGTAAATGTACATTGCCGTTACTCAGGTGGGTTATTGTTTGCACAGGGTTGATTTTTATGACCTCCTGTGCGGTTGTTCGTCAAGACCAAGTCGGCGTGAAACGCAAACTAGGCCGCTTGACTGGCCGCATAATCTCACCCGGTGTTACGCTTATCAATCCTTTTACAACAACTGTTTTGCGCCTTCCCAACCGTACTGTCAATCTAGAAGTTGAGTTGGATTTACCCTCTAAAGAAGGTTTGACTATCCGCGCCGAGGTATCTATCCTATATCATATCGACCCTACGCAGGCCGTCAAAATTGTAACCAATTCTGGCCTCAACTATGAGCGTACTGTCATCCTGCCTGTGTTTCGCTCTGCGGTAGCCGATGTAAGTTCACGTTTTTTTGCTAAGGATATGCACACAGCCCAGCGTGCTGTTATCGAAATCGAAGTACAAGAACATATGAGTCGTGTATTGTCTGAAAGGGGCTTTATTATTGAGTCTGTCTTGATGAAACGTGTGCAACTACCCGCAGGGCTATCGAGGGCGATAGAAGAAAAGCTTCAAGCCGAACAAGAGTCGCAACGAATGGAGTTTATCCTTACTCGTGAGAAGCTCGAAGCCGAGCGCCGAAAAATCGAAGCTGCCGGTGTGCGTGATGCACAACGAATTATCAATGAAGGACTGACACCGCTGATTATTCAGTATATGTCTATCGAAGCGCTACGCGAGCTGAGCAAGTCTAACAATACCAAAACGATTTTTATAGACAGCAAGTCGCCATTCTTGATTAACCCTGAGCGGTAGGGTCACGCAGCGCTATGATATGCAAGACATAAATCAAAATGATAAGATAGTATCTCCGGCTTTGTCTCCCCCTCTTTGGTTGAGTGGGTTTTGCCCGAAGCTGGAGATACTTTTTCGGGAACACAGCAAGCCAGATTTAGGATTTGCTGACATACCTCCATCCTTGCGCATCTTGTTCACAAACAACCAGTCCCCGTACTTCGAGCAAGTCTAAGTAGCCGAGAGTCATCGTAAAACCTAGGAAAAAATGAGGTAAAGCCGCTTTGGCGTATAGTTGTTGGGCTATATCAAATACACGATGGTGTCCTCTACGAACCCAAGCAAGCGTTTCTTCTGTGCGGTGTTCGATACGCATACCTTGTTGCTTGAGTAGTTCGGCCAAGGGGGTATCAATGGTTCCGTGCCCGGGGAGGATTTGCTTGACAGGCAGGCGGGCGAGCTGCTCAAAAGTATCGAGCATCTGGGGTAGGCTATAGCTCCGAAGTGTGGGCTTGTCGAGGCGCTGCTCCACAACAGCGACCGGTGTTTGGGGCAATACCGCATCCGCAGAGATGAGGCGTTGGCCCTGTGCATCATAAAAGCTATTCTGCACTACTGAATGCCCGGGGGTATACAGTACCTCCCAAGTGCTTTGGGCAAATTGAAGGGTTTGGCCGCCGGCTAGGTCAAAAAGAGCTACTTGTTCCGGCGGTATCTGTGACCAGACCGAGCGGAAGGCCTTCAAACCCTCAACAAACATCTGCTGCATTGTTTCGGGCATTCCTGCTTGGCGATAGGCCTCCTGTAAGACCGTTATTCGTTGGCTGAGGCAGGCCTCAAAATCTGCCACCCAAGGCCATACGCCTTCTGACATTCTCACTACTGCGCCGCTTTGGCTCGCCAGCCAACCAGCAGCCCCCATATGATCTACGTGGGCGTGGGTCAAGATGATTTGCGCTAGATCTTGAATTTTTAGCCCATAATCTGCCAATGCGGCCTGGAGGGTTTCAATACTTTTTGGGAAATATTCCCCGCAGTCAATCAGGGTAGGCGTATCGCCCAACGCCAGATAGACATTGACCTTGTCATAAGCAAAACGCGAAGGCAAGGGAATACGAATCAATTCTGTGGACATAGTGTAGGTAGTCGTCGTGTAAAAAATGGCGCAACCGGCAATTGCTCGGCGTGCATACTTTATTTACCTAAAACCACTTTTAGCTTGTTTTCGTTTTCTGATAGCCCAATATTAGCCCAGCAGTCCTTGCCAAGTATGATAGTTTTCGGGAAAATCGAGCGATGGAGGCTGTCCTTCAAAAATGCCATAGATTGTAGACCCTGAGCCACTCATAGAGGCATATACAGCGCCTACATCATAGAGTTGGGTTTTGAGTTGGCTCAGTAACGGATAACGTTCAAATAGCCCTGGCTCAAAATCATTTTTGACGATATCTTTCCACGCCGCCAAGGGGGCTTTGAGAGCTTCTTGTAGGTTGATGGTAGGAGCTTGAGGCTGTACTCCGGCGTATGCCTGGGCTGTGCTGATGTGTAAGTTGGGATATACCAAGAGGATATGTTTGCCTTGGAGCTGTGGCAGGGCAATGGGCTCGAAGACATCCCCCTTTTGGGTACAATATTGGGGGCTATTGGGAATGAAAAAAGCACAGTCGCTGCCAAGCTTGCGGGCAAAATCAATCAAATCTGCCGCTGATAGTTCTAGCTCTAGCATTGTGTTGAGCATTTTGAGTGCAAAAGCGGCATCTGCCGAACCGCCACCCAGCCCGGCTCCAACAGGAATTTTTTTGTGGAGATGAAACGCTACAGGTGGGAGGAAGAAATGCTGCTTCACTAGCTGATAGGCGCGCAGACAGAGATTTTGCTGCCCATCGGGTGGGATGGCTAGGCCGCTTTGCTCGAAGCGAGTCTCTTCCTGAAGTTCTAAAGGCACAATTTCGAGTACATCCGACCAAGCCACAGGATAAAAACAAGAGGCAATATCGTGATAACCATCGGCGCGCCGCTGGATGATGTCTAGGCCGATATTGATTTTGATGTTGGGAAAGTCAATCATAATGGCTTTTGTAATGGCTTGTTGGGGCTTGTGTGGGTTCGCACAAGCAATAATTTAACCGGCCCTATCAGTCCGGCGGGCATTTGACTAGCGCCGCTAGGGCGCACCTTGACAATGATTCTGTTATTGCCCTTTTGTAAGGCCTCCGTAATGTCGAGCCGATAAGGCAAAGCCCACAAAAGAGGCATTTTTTGCGCATTGACCTGCACCTCTGCACCAAAGCCTACTTGACCAAGGTCAAGATAGTAGCGGAGATCTTCTTGTTTTTGTGCCAATACAAGCTTGTTGAGATAAACCCCTACTTCGGAGAGTGTGCCGAGCTGGGGCTGCTCGCGCCAGTCTGTCAGTGGGCGCATCACCAAGGTCAAAAATCCTTGAGTAAATTTGGGAGACTGCACGCTAAGCGTCCATTGGGTGAGGAGGTGCGTTGTATCAGGCTTTTGTGGGAAAGCAGCCTCCCAAGGGGCGTGTTCGACTACTGATAGCGGCACAGGAGGTTTGCCCACATAAAACACCACCGACTCGTAGGGCGCGAGACGTAGGCGTAGTTGGGCGCTACTATCGGGCAAAAGCGCTGCACAAAGGCCGTTCATTGGGTTAAGCAAGTAGTAATTTTGGTAATTGCGCTCAAAGCGTAGGATAAACTCTCGGCTGTCGCTACTACTATTTTGTAAAAAGACCAACCGCTCTTGTGCGCCTAGGCGGCGGGTTGTATGCCGAAGCTCAGGATAAGGAGCTAGATAGGCCAAGGCAGGATAAACCCGGAGCGTAGAGTCTTGTAGGGCGGGCAATAGCTGGTTTGCTTGGCTAATGCGCTTGCTACGGGTATGATTTGCGATATAGCCCATTGCCTGCCCAACGGTTTTGTCGCGGCTTTGGTGTTGGTGAAAGCCTGTATGGCGGCTAGGCCAAGCGCCATAGCTCAAAATAGCCAGCCCTTGGTTGTTTAGTTTGGCCAGCTTGTCGGCAGTAGTATAAGGTATGGCATCTACTCCCGACAGAATCAGTGCCTTGTATCGCAGGCCGTTGATTATCAGGTTGCTGTCGGCTACTGATGCGTCTTGCAGGCGCTCATCATTGACCCAACTCCAGGTATACCCCTGATTTTCAAGTGTCTGTATCAGTTGCCAGACCTGCTCATACCAAGCTTGTTGGGCAGAGGCCGAGGGGCGATATTGCTTGCGTAGCCACTCGGGCAGCCAAGCATTGGCAGGTGTATCTGTGTTTTCGTAGGCAGTCCAGCGGCCTTGGTGCCACATTTCGGTGTAAGGGCTGTGATGGTCAAAGTCAAGTGGGAAGTCCAAAAACGGATGATAAATCAACACATCGGTTTCGGGCGCTCCTTGTTGGAGCACATACTGGCATCGGGCTACATATTGGTTTATAGCCGGCATCCATTGGTAGTAGGGGTATCTGGCTGAGAAGTCGGTACCAGTAATGGCTTCAGATGAACTTTCGTGTATACCCTTTCCGGTGGTATAAAATCCCTTGAAAGAAAGTTGGTTTGCACCCGAGAGCAGCAGCCGGTCGATGGCTATTTTCAGCTTTTGTGGTGGTGGGGCATAGGGCTGTGCTGGGAAGTCGCCCACAGTGGCGGCTACCAAAGGTTTGCGGTGTAGGTGCGCTCCTGAGCTGACAAGCTTGGCCGCCATAGGGTTTTGCCCCATTTCGGTGCTCATTTCGGGCAAATCGCTCAGGCCAGAGGCTTGGAGCAAGTCTATCGATTGGGGATAGATATGGCTACGCAAAAGCCAGCCTTGTTGGTGTGCTTGGTGGAGGCTGGTGTTTAAAAATTGCCCCATCCAAAGCTCAGAGCGCAGCCGTTCATAATCATAGCGAATGCGCTCGTCCGTACTTCCCAGTCGGTAGGCATATTGCTTGGCTGCGCCCTGTTTTTGCCAATCTTGTGGCAATACTTGTGTTTGGGCAAGCAAAGGCAAATAAGGCAACAGGCTATAGCCGTTTTGGCGCTCAAAGATTTCGAGCAGCTGCGGATGCCAAAGATAAGGAGTTTGCCATCGCAGCCCTTCTTGTCGGATGGCGCGAAGCGCGCCTTTGCGCCTAGTCAGCGGCTGTAGCGCTTGTCGTTGTTGTTGCCAATGACGGGATACGATGGCTGAATCCAAAACTTGGAGCGCCCAACCTTGTAGGGCTGTGGGGCTGTGAGCGATGTTCTCAGAAGCAGGCATTTGGTATACCACAATGACACGCCACATACCCGGGTCGGCAGCCCAGTACAAACGTCCTTGGGCGTCGACCTTGTCAGTCAGTATTTTGACCGTTTTTGAGGCCAGCTGTAGGTGTTGCCCTGCGGCGAGGGGGTTCCAACGGCGGCGATTAGCCTCTTCTTCAAACGCCAATACGGCTACTAGTTGGGCCTCTTTTGCGTTGTAGTCAGCAATAGGGCGTGCTTCGACCCATTCTTGGGCATTGAGCAGGTGCTGCGCCCAAGTTTTTTGAGGTGGGGGGATACGTCGGGAAACAATGCGCCCGCCACGTACTTGCATTTCGCCAAAAGCCAAGCTTTGTAGACCGTCTTCGGGAGCGACCATGACACCGCCGGTGCCAAATCCACCAGCAAAGGTCAAGTCCATCGACAGCTCGTGTTTTTGGGCTTCTTGAGCTAGCCAAACTATTTTGTTGTAAAATTGTGCTCTATCAAATTTCTCTTTATCGGACAGTTGTATGGCCTGTATGGTAAATCCGCCAAAATGCTGACTTGCCATCTGTTGGAGGGCATGGGTGAGTGCTTGCTCGGTAGGAGTGCTATTTGGCCACCACCAGTGCAGCCAGGGGTAGTACTGTCGGCTAGGGTTTTTGAATACTGAAAGCTCAAAAGTATCCTTAGCCAAGGCTAGCGAAGGGGCTCGCTTGGCGGCCAAGGTGGTCGTGTCTTGAGGCCATTGGAGCGGCGTATAGCGCTGTGATGGCGTGTTGCGGTCAGCATTTTGGCTGAGGTACTGAAAAGTCAGCAGCCCCAGAGCCGCCAAACTAAACAGGCTGAAAACTAGGAAAAGAATAAAACGACCGAGATACCGCATACGGGAAGAGGTTCAGGAAAAATATGATGGGCTAGTAGGCGGTGAAAATACGGAATTTGCAACTGTTACACAACCTGTGGCAGTGTGTACAAAAATAAAGGCCTCACAAATTGTGAAGCCTTGGAGATATGGTGAGCCACGACAACCGATATTAGTTGTTGTCTGCTTTCTTTTCGTCTTTGGGTTGTTCTTTTGCTTCGGCGGTTTTGTCGGCTTTGGCGGTATCAGCAGCAACATTGCCATCGCTTAGGGCTTCCGCTTTTTTATCGCCATAAAGCTTTTGACGAATCGCATCAGCACGTTTTTGGCCTTCGGGGGTGTCATCATATGTATTTTTGAGTTGACGAGCTGGGCCATCAACTTCTCCATATACATAGCTGTTGTTTTTGTTGGGGTTTTTCATTTTGTCCATTTTGGAGTGGTTCTGATCTGCGAAGAATATGCAAGACTGAGTTCCTCCCAACAAGAAAAATGTGAGGACAAGCAGGGCTAAATTACGGGCATACGTTTTTTTCATACTCAATATGGTTTTGGGTGGTTTGCCGTTGACAAACCTCAAGATGGATGATGTGGCAGTTAATGACTGTATGATATATCCAACAGATTGTAGCAATACAATGTTGGCAATACTGTTACAAAAATAGCCGCTAAGGCTTGTATTTCAAAGTATTTTTAAGATTTATCTCTAACCCATAGCGCCTTGAGGCTGTATCCGCTCCAAGCAGACACCCCTCCGACCAGCCCGCCTATCAGGGCAGTAAAGAACAACAGCCAGTAGGGAGATTGTAATGAGAGCGGGAAGAGTTGGATGATTTTGCCGGCCAATAGTCCCTCATTGCGATAATTGAGAAACCAAGCCATTCCAAACCAAACTAGCCCTACGGCAAAAAAACCGGAGAGGAAAGAGCCCCAGCTTTTGCGCCCTAGCAAGACGGCGGCTATGAAAGCATCGATGATGACCAACCACCAGTGGTGTAATAAAAATTGGGTGATAAACACCAACAAGGCAATGACGATAAAAAGCATATAGACACAAAGGAGATGAGGTTAGCGAAATAAGACGTGTTAAAGTTACACAAAATTCTAAAGTATCATCATTAGGCCCTGACTTTTTGAGTAGAAGTCGGGTTGCTACTTAGCTTGGCTCACTATCCAGCCACTGCACACGCAACGCAGTACCCTCTCCAAGGTATTGCCATTCTTGGAGGTCAAAGCCCAAACACATAAGCCCCGCAGGCGGAAAAGCCCAGCCTTGTTGGCCACTTAGATAAGAGGCCAAATAGCCAATACCGGGGTTGTGGGCTATCAATAAAATTTGTTGTTGGGTGTCGCTGAAGCCTTGGATGGTTTGTAGCAAAGTAGCCAAGGAGGCCGCATATAACTCTGGCAAAAAGCGTATTTGTGTTTCTGGAATGCCTAATGTTTGGGCTACAGCCAAGGCCGTTTGGCGGGTACGTTGCGCCGCACTGGCATATATTACCTCTGGGATTAGTTGTTGTTGTACTAGGGTTTTACCGGCAGCCAAGGCCTGTTGTTGGCCGCGCTGGGTCAGCAGGCGCTCCGTATCATGGGTATAGCGGTCGGTGGCAGCCTCGGCGTGGCGCATCAAGAGTAAGTTTTTATGGTTCATAGGGTTCGTGCTTCATCTTGTAGGTCGAAGATACATATTTTGGGGTAATTAGCCAAACGATATCCACGCTGCCCAAACAGGATAAGAAATGAGGGTTTTGTAATATGTACTGCATTTTTGGAAAACAACTTTGGCTGCTAATCGTAAAACAGCTAGGTTATAACGCTTGCACAACAAGGGCGTAACCCCCGAAAATTAGGCGCTATATTTGCTTAAAAGTATGAGATATGTGTGCTTGATGGGTAAATATGAAAACATTACCCAAACAAGTAACCAGATTTTGACATTCTTGAATAAGCCGGTATCTTGCAAGCATCAACCCTGAGCCTCAAAATTATTGATTTATGCAAAAACTAACCCCGTATTGTTTGTACAAATATTTTGTTTTGGCCTTCTTTAGCCTTTTTTTGCTTGGGCTTGGCCAACCTTTGCAAGCACAGTACAAAAAGAAAACCGAAGAAGAGAAAAAAAATACAAGCCCCGAAGAAACCAAGCCCCAACCTAGCCGCCTAAACCAAGACCCTGAGCCTAGCTCTTGGCGCGACCGTATTGTGTTGGGTGGTAACGTCGGGCTACAGTTTGGCAGCCAAACCATGATTCACCTAGCGCCCTCTGTCGGGTATCGAGTTATGGACAAACTGATTCTGGGTGTCGGAGCTACATACTCTTATTACAGATTCAGATACAGTATTGGCGGGCTTGATGTAGAAGAGCAGTTTAACCTCTATGGAGGAAGGGCATACCAACAATATTTTATTTCGGAGCAAATCTTCCTCTACGCAGAACAAGAAGTGCTCAACGCAGTGTTTTATGACCCAGTGTTCAACAAAACAACCAACCAAACACTATTTAGCCCCTTTGTGGGCGGGGGAGTTGCCCAACCCCTTGGCAATCGCGGCTTTGTGATGCTGATGGGCTTGTACAATCTCAACTATGACCCCGCTACTTCTATCTATGCCAGCCCTATAGTTGTGCGGGTAGGTTTTGGTTTTTAAAAAGCTTTAGATTAACTTTAGCCAAAAGCAACAAGCGTGCTTACTAAACCTTGTTTCTCATTATAAAATTTGTATTTTTGTGTTGTAATGTTTTATCATCTCTATAACACGCAACATACTTACCTTTCCATACACCCCCAGTTACAAAATTGCCATTGACATGAAAGACGGTAAAATCGAATTAGTGATGCTTGTGGATGATAACGATACCGATAACTTTATCAGTAAGCGCATCATCGAAATCACCAACTTTGCCCCGCGCGTAGAAGTGAAAAACTCCGGCAAGAGCGCCCTCGAATATCTCGAACAAGAGCAAAACAACCCAGACAACTTGCCTGATGTGATTTTTTTGGACATCAACATGCCTATTGTCGATGGATTCGTGTTTTTGTTTGAGTTTGACTCTTTCCCCCAAACAGTCAAAGACAAATGCAAGATTGTCATCTTGTCTAGCTCCAACAACAAAAGAGATATTGCCCGTATCATTGATAATGACTACGTGATCAAGTTCATCACCAAGCCATTGACCGAAAAGGCGCTTGAAGAAGTAAATGCCTTGTTGAGTAATAGCTAATCAGCTCCTCCAACAAGCGTTTCTCAGCTATACGCAGGCAGGGATTCTAACCACTGAACTTCCTACGAAGCACTGAACTTTCAATTTAGCACTTTCCTGTCCTACGAAGCACAAAACCCCTGCTTGCGTGTAGGTGCTGTTATGCGGTCGGCTTTCATTTTCTCTTCTTTCTCGTTTATTTATCAAGCAAAGTTACTAAATTTGCAGTCGTATAATTTAAAAGAATATCTCTATGTTTTGTCTTTGCAGACTATGGACTTCTATCTAAGTGATAGGCAGTCCTGAATAAATTCCAATCAATCTTTTAGGTCAAGACAATCAGTCTATGCATTGTGTTTGCTGTCATTTTTTTGATGGCATTACTTTGTCATAGTTGCTCTGTCGGGTAATACTGTCTATTCACTTCTCCACGATTTGAATTCAAGTATTCACCTGTAAGAAGTAATTAATGACAAAAAAGAAATTGCCCGTTCGTTTCACGGGTCAGCACTTTACTATTGATAAAGTGCTCATAGAAGATGCGATAAAACAAGCAAACATAAATAGTCAAGATACGGTTTTAGATATTGGGGCAGGCAAGGGTTTTATTACTGTCCATTTATTAAAAATTGCCAACAATGTTGTAGCTATTGAAAACGACACAGCTTTGGTTGAACATTTACGAAAGTTATTTTCTGATGGCCAAAATGTTCAAGTTGTCGGTTGTGATTTTAGGAATTTTGCAGTTCCGAAATTTCCTTTCAAAGTGGTATCAAATATTCCTTATGCTATTACTTCCGATATTTTCAAAATTCTGATGTTTGAGAGTCTTGAAAATTTTCTTAGAGGGTCCATTGTCCTTCAGTTAGAACCTGCTCAAAAGTTGTTTTCGGATAAGCTCTATAATCCATTTACCGTTTTGTATCATACTTTCTTTGATTTAAAACTTCTTTATGAGATAAGTCCTAAAAGTTTTTTGCCACCGCCAACTGTCAAGTCAGCTCTGTTAAACGTTAAAAGAAAACAGTCGGCTATTGATTTTAAACTTAAAGCCAAGTACTTAGCGTTTATTTCCTGTCTTTTACAGAAGCCTGATTTATCTGTCAGAACTGCTTTAAAGTCGATTTTCAGAAAAAGTCAGGTCAGGACAATTTCGGAAAAGTTCGGTATAAACCTTAATGCTCAAATTGTCTGTTTATCGCCAAGTCAATGGAAAAACTGTTTTTTGGAAATGCTGAAAGTTGTCCCCGAAAGATTTCATCCGTCATAATTCAAAAGTCCGTTTGTCAAGATGATTTTTCGGTTTGGTCTCGGCTTTTAAGCTGCCGCATAACATAACAAAAGACGAAATAGCGTGTGGCCTCTTAAATGTTAAGCAGTGCCACACGCTATTATGTTGTGTACTCTTAGTGGGGTTGCCGGATTTGAGCCGGTGGCGGTTTTCTACCCAATAGGAGATAGCCTACCCCAATAAAGCAGTGTGATAAATAAGCGAAATCTAGTTTTTCGGCTGATTTTCAAGAAGTTGGAAAAACTCATCTAGCTTGGGCAAGATAATGATTTCTGTGCGACGGTTTTTGCTGCGGCCATCAGCAGTAGCGTTAGAGGCCTTGGGCAGATATTCTGAACGCCCACCAGCAGTCATTCGTTGGGGAGCTACGCGGTGTTTGGTTTGGAGATGGCGCACAACCGCAATGGCACGCTTGGCGCTCAAATCCCAATTGTCTTCAAAACACTGGCGCGAAATAGGCACATTGTCTGTATGGCCTTCTACCAAGATGTCAAAATCTTTATGGTCATTGACCACTCGCGCAATCTTAGACAAGACATTCTCTGAGGCCGCGCTCAGCTCTGCGCTACCCGAGCGGAAGAGCAGCTTGTCAGAAATAGAAATATAGACCACGCCTTTTTTTACTTCTACCACGATGTCTTCGTCGTTGATATTGTCGAGTGAGCGTTTGATACTCATTACCAACGCCAAGTTGAGCGAGTCCTTACGCTGCATCGATTGGTTGAGGTCTTTGATATATTGGCTTTGTTGGTTGAGAGTTTCTAGGCTTCGCTGGATGCTCTCAGCGCCGGCCTTGCTCACCACCGAAAGGTCCGAAAGGCGCTCTAATAAGTTGGTGTTGGTGTTTTTGAGGAAATCTACTTGGTTGCTGAGGTTGGCGATTTGTCCTTCTTGGTTGCGAACCGTCTGCTGCGCCCCTTGTAGTTCGAGTCTAACATTATTACACTCTACTTGAGTTTGTTCTAGCTGGGCGGCCAAGGTCTTGGCGCGAGTATCTGCTTCCAGAAACTTCTTCTTAGCAACACAAGAGCTGCCCAAAATCATACAAAGGAGGAGCAAAGTTATTTTTTTCATGGGGCTTCGATAATTAGGGTGAATGCCACAAAAATACGCTTTTTTGGTATCCTACAAGTGAATGTAACAAAAAGCTTTTCCCAGAAAAATTACCTAATCCTGCTAGTGTCTTGCAACCTTTGGGTTGGGGAACTTGTCTCTAGCTTGGCAGTAGGTTTTTTTGTCGGCTTCAATGCTACTTTGATAGGCTTTTATTTGTTGGCAAGCGTATTTAAGCTTTTTTTAAATGTGTACTCTATGTGCACTTGTGTGGATTTTTGTACATTTATGCGCCTTTTGTCCAAGGTTGTTGTCCCAAGCTCTGACGCTTGATATTTTGCCCAAAACCATCAACTCGCGCTGTTTCCTAACTGATTTTAGAATATAAACTATACATTCCCTATCAAACCCGTTTTTTAGTATGAATAATTTTATTGAAATTCCTAAATGCGTTTTGTTTGCAATGGTGCTGTTTGCTAGCTTTATGGGCAGCAGGGCATATGCACAAGGCGGCCCTTGGACTCTAGACCAGTGTGTGGACTATGCTTATGAAAATAACCTCAGCATCCGCCAAAGCCTTCTAGAAGTACGCAATAGCCAAAACACCTACACACAGTCGCAGTGGGAACGAGGGCCTGCACTGGATGCCAACATCAGTCAAGGTTGGAGCTTTGGCCGTACGGTTGACCCATTCTCCAACCAATTCGTCTCGCAATCTTTTAATTTCAACAATAGTTCTTTGGTGCTTTCGTGGACTATCTTTGCTGGAGGGCAAATCCGCCACAATATCCAACAAAATAACTACAGCCTCACTGCTAGCCAGCTCAATGTAGAGCAAGTCAAGTATGATGTAGCCCTCAATGTAGCTACAGCATACCTAAATGTACTGCTCAACCAAGAGTTGCTCAATGTGGCTATCAAACAACGTGAAGCCACTCAAGAACAGCTTGACCGCACCCAGAAGCTCTTCAATGCAGGCTCTGTGGCCATCAACCAAGTGGTGGACTTGCAAGCCCAGCTTGCCAATGATGAGCTCAACATTGTCAATGCCGAAAACCAAGTGCTGCTCTCAAAGCTCAACCTGATGCAGGTGATGAACCTTCCGGCTGCCGATGACTTTGATCTAGCCATTACTACCCTACCAGATATAGGCCGCGCAGAGATTTATCCGCAAGCACCCGCAGAAATTTATGTCAGTGCGGAGCAAACTTGGGCGGGCATCAAGCGTACCGAAATGAGTATTCGAAGCAGTGAGGCTTCGGTAGAAGCAGCCCAAGGCCGCCGCTACCCTACCTTGTCCTTTAGTGCGAACCTCTCCTCGGGATATTCTAGCGCACGAACACTCTTCGACCAATCCATCAGCAGTCAAACACAAATCATTGGGGTGGTTGATGGGACAGGCCAGACTGTTTCTACTACTGTACCTGTGGTAGACCGGGTCCCCCGCGATTATCCCTTCTTACAACAATACGGGGATAACTTTGGCCAAGGGTTTTCTTTCAACTTACGCATCCCGATTTTCAACCGCCGTCAAATCTCGACAGGCATACAAAATAGCAAGCTCCAAGTAGAGCGTAACCGACTCGAAGCGCAAAATGTACGGGTACAGCTTCGCCAAAATATAGAGCAGTCTTATAATGATGCACGCGCTGCCACGATTTCGTACAATGCCCAACGCCAACAGCTCGAAGCATTACAGTTAGCCTTTGAAACCACAGAGCGCCGATTCAACGCTGGGGCGGCGAGTGCGGTTGATTTTAACATTGCCAAAATCAACCGTGACCGTGCCGAAGCGGACCTTGTTCGTGCTAAATACAACCATATTTTCCGCCAAAAAGTACTGGACTACTACCAAAACAAACCCATTACCTTAGACTAGCCTACACGGCCTGTAAAGGTATCAACCGCTACGTTTGAACCAATACCCATACCAACTCTGTCTTCAGCCGTCAGAGTTGGTTTTTTGCATCTTGGGGAAGTCTGCTACCTGCTCATTTGGGAGCCATCTGTAGCGCAACACACAAAGTATGGCCAATAAAAAAAACCGCTCTCGAAGTAGAAAGCGGCTTTCTAACGGTATTGATTCCCTTGCGAGAGGAATGTGGGTTGTGGTTGATAGATATAGCTGTTTGATGAGGATTGGGTAGAACAAACAGTATACAACGCTCATGTTGTAGTACAAAGATATCCCAACCCTCACAATCCTGAAATAGAGTAATTACCTATGTGTCTGAGTAATATTACTCAGATTGGTTTGTAACTAATTTGTAATCAGGGTTTTAGTTTTTTGGAAAACAACAAAATATCCTGTAAAGGCATTAAACATTCTCGAAATTTGGCTTCACCTCTTGGTTTGGCAGCGTGTCGTGATGTGGCTGTTGTTTTCGGCGCTTGCCAAGCAGCCAAAAAAAGCGTGTGTTTAGTAAGATGGCTGAGAGGGTGAGCGCCACCGAAAGCCCAATCCACATACCCACCGCGCCCCAGTCTATCCAGAAAGCCAAGGCATAGCCCAAGGGCAGGCCAATTCCCCAATAGGCAAAGAGCGTAATGAGGGTCGGGATGGTTACGTCTGAGATGCCGCGTAAAATACCTAGCCCTACAGCCTGAATACCGTCAGAAAGTTGGAACAAGGCCGCTAAAATAAGTAACTGGGACACCAACCTTAATACCTGCTCGTTTTCAACGCCATATAACAAGGCCAGATGCTGATTGCCCAGCAGAAAGCCTATTCCACAGAGCGCCATAAATCCGCCTCCCAACAACAAGGCACTGATGCCGGCACGGCGTGCCTGATGCCAGTCTTGGTAGCCGGCAGCCTGCCCAACTTGGATAGCGCCCGCTGCCGACACCCCAATGATAATCATATAGGTAGCCGAAGCCAAGTTGATAGCAACTTGATGGGCAGCTAACGGCAACGTACCTAGCCAGCCAATCATAATGGCTGCACCTGAAAATGCACCGGCCTCAAAAAAATACTGCATCCCTGTAGGCAGACCCAAGAACCAAATACGCTTAAACCAGTAGCCGCCGGCTTGCTGCCATTGGATTTGGGGCAGATACTGCCGAATACGAGAAGAACGTGCTATAAATGCCCACATCAGTACTGCTGTAGCCAAACGCGAAATGATGGTGGCGATGCCCGCCCCTACAAGCCCCAAAGCAGGAAAACCTAGGTTGCCGAAAATCAATAACCAGTTGAATACCACATTCAACACCACCGATACATACACAATATAAGTAGCCGGTTTGGCTATCGACAAACCTTCGCTAAAGCTCTTGCCTCCCAAAAACACACACATAGGTACTGCCGATATGCCCAAGGCCATCAAGTAGGGCACAGCCAAGCGGCTAACTTCGGCGGTTTGTTGGAACCACGTAAAATTCCAAGCCAAGACAGCCAATATCACAGCGATCGCTACCCCCATCAACAACGAAATCCAGAGCGTATTGGTGAGTAGGTCATGTAAATCTCCACCGCTTTTTTTGCTCTGCGCAGCGGCAGTAAGAGGGGCAATGACATTGGTCAGGCCTATCCCCAAAATCGTGATAAGCATATATACCGAGTTGGCAATGCCGGCGGCAGCTAGGTATTCTTCCCCCAATTGACCTACCATGGCATTGTCTGTAACGGCAATGATGATAATACCTAGCTGTGAAATCACAATAGGATAGCTCAAAATGAGCATTTTGCGAAAAGTATCTTGATAGCGTTGCCACCACGCACGGCCTGCGGCCACTCCTAACCCTGTCATAAAAAAGCACTTTTTGTGTTGATAGCTGACCTCCCAAGAGAATCAGCCGGCAAAATTACGGATTTTATAGCGGCTTTCTTGGCTAGTTTGTTTCCTTTTCGTGAATTATGCGTAACTTCACTCCAATAAACCCACGCAATAATTTTGTGAGGATTTCCACAACGACACATTCCAAGGCAAGCTCAAGATAGATTTTCACTTTCTCTGCAAGCCCTAAGCCAACGCGAAAATATACCAAGGGGTGCTTGATTTGAAGACTCACTCAATCTTGACTTTCTTGGCGCTCAAGTATTTTTTAGCGCATAATTTCCCAAACCAATTGTGATTGGGTGACCATCAGACAAAAGCTAAAAATGGCTGGGCTAGGTTGGAGCCGAGGGTAATGTTGATGTTGAGGGACGCTAATGTTGGTTTTGGAAGCCGACCTCACTAGGTGTGTTTTCGGCTCTTGCCTCGAAGTAACCCAACACCGATACCCCCTCACAAGTCAGAAGCTGCTAGTTTGCTGATTATGGGTAGGCTACAGCCTAACTGTTGTTATCCCCTGATTTTATTGACAGACCAATTGTATATCCACTTCAAAATACTACCCACTTATGTCTACTTACGGAGCAGAAGTAAAACGTGTAACCACCCACACACTTCAAGAAATGAAGCATCGTGGCGAGAAAATCGCGATGCTTACCGCCTATGATTTTTCTCTGGCTAAACTTGTTGATGGCGGCGGCATTGATGTAATCTTGGTAGGCGATTCGGCCTCCAATGTGATGGCAGGACACGAAACCACCCTGCCCATTACGCTCGATCAGATGATTTACCATGCCTCTTCGGTTATTCGCGCTGTCAAGCGCGCCTTAGTGGTAGTGGATTTACCTTTTGGCTCTTACCAAGGCAACTCCTCAGAGGCGCTGCGATCGGCCATTCGTATTATGAAAGAATCGGGAGCACACGCGGTCAAACTCGAAGGCGGAGCCGAAATTCAAGAGTCCGTCAGCCGCATTCTCTCCGCAGGAATCCCCGTGATGGGGCACTTAGGCCTCACCCCTCAGTCCATCTATAAGTTTGGCACCTACACCGTCAGGGCCAAAGAAGAAGCCGAAGCCCAAAAACTAAAAGACGATGCCCTGCTTTTGCAAGAGATTGGGTGCTTTGGGCTGGTACTCGAAAAAATCCCTTCTGCCCTAGCGCAAGAAGTCAGCCAACAACTCCATATTCCTACTATCGGTATAGGCGCAGGAGGGCATACTGACGGACAAGTACTCGTATTACAAGATATGCTCGGTATCAACAAAGATTTTCACCCTCGCTTCTTACGTCGTTATGCAGACCTTCATGACATCATCAAAGGGGCTGTATCACAATATGTGCAAGATGTACGAGACCGTGATTTTCCCAATGAGAAAGAACAGTATTGATGTAACATAACCTTCAGGCTGCCGCTTTATTGGCCAAATAAATAGGCTAACGCCTTTTTTACAATCAACTAAACTATTGGATAACGCCATCGCCAGTGTGTTTATACCAATATTCACAACATCTGATGCTCAAGGATTTTAAACTTGAATATAAAGAAACACACCACTGGACATTTTTGGAAAAGGAGCTCGGAGCGCCAGCTCCGAGACAAGTTTGAGGTCTCATTTTGGGGTAAAATGAGGTCTAGCCCACAATTTTAACTGTGGGATTTGAAAAATGTCCAGAGGCGTGTAAAAGAAATTAATCTCTGGCGTGTTTTATGACACCCACTAATATGCATTCTGAACAAATATGCCAACCATCAAAAGTACTTATCTAGGGCAGCTGCGCACGCAAGCCACCCACTTACAATCGGGCAATACCTTGCTGACAGATGCCCCTACTGACAACAACGGTCGGGGAGAGGCTTTTTCGCCTACCGACTTAGTCGCTGCTGCCCTGGGCAGCTGTATGATGACCATCGTGGGAATTGTGGCTGAGCGTGAGGGAATTTCCCTAGAGGGGGTTACTTGGGAAACAACCAAGAAAATGGCCTCCCAGCCCCGCCGTATTGAAGCCATCGAAATACGCATTACCTTCCCACAAGGTCATCAACTTAGCCAAGTCCAGCAAGCCAAGCTTCGTAATGCTGCCCAAACTTGCCCGGTAGCCCTGAGCCTACACCCTGACTTGCGCCAAGAGTTGACCATCGTCTTCGAATAGTCAAGTATTATGTCTTGGCTTTAGAGCTTGTCTAAAATTCTGTTCATCAACACCAAAACATTGCTTTTTGACTGCTACTTCGTTAAAGATGCTCGCCGTAGCCCTCCCACCATTAAAATCGTGGGCTAAACAAGCGCCTGCGCTTTTTGCCTAATATCAGCACAAAAAACAGCTGTTTTGAGCGCCGCGCTGAAAATTTAGACAAACTCTTGGGGAGTGGGTAAGTTGTTTATTGAATAGTCCCCTACCAGATTTAAGGATACACAAACATTTTTGACCAATGAACGAATACTTTTTGGTACAAAAAGAAGTCGAGACTAGTACAAAATCTCTTTTTTGCGAAAAAAGCTCCCTCTGAAAACCTTCAAAGCCAGAAATTTGTTATATTTTTGCGATGGCTTAAAACCATTCTAAATAAAGTCCTAAGGAATTAACCCCCCTCACTATATGTCAAAGGAAACCGACGTTTTAGAGAAGCACATCAGTTCGGACTATAAATATGGCTTTGAAACCAATATAGAGACAGATGTAGCCCCAAAAGGGCTCAATGAAGATACAATCCGTTTTATTTCTGCAAAAAAAAACGAACCCGAATGGATGCTCCAGTGGCGGCTAGATGCATACCAGACTTGGCTGTCAATGACAGAACCAAACTGGCAAAATGTACAGTATCCACCAGTAGACTACCAAGGCATTAGCTATTATGCTGCGCCCAAGCAGAAAAAGCAACTCAATGACCTCAACGAAGTAGACCCAGAGTTGTTGGCTACTTTTGAAAAGTTGGGAATCTCGCTTGATGAGCAAAAACGCCTGACAGGTGTTGCTGTAGATGCCGTGATTGACAGTGTGTCTATTACCACTACTTTCAAGTCAAAGTTGGCTGAGATGGGTATCATCTTCTGCTCTATGAGCGAAGCCATCCAAGAACACCCCGAATTGATACGCAAGTACCTCGGAAAGGTAGTACCGGTAAATGATAACTATTTTGCTGCCCTCAACTCAGCAGTATTCAGTGATGGGTCTTTCTGCTACATCCCCAAAGGAGTACGCTGCCCAATGGAGCTTTCGACTTATTTCCGTATCAACACCGCCGGAACAGGTCAGTTTGAGCGTACCCTCATCGTGGCTGACGAAAGCAGCTATGTGAGTTATCTCGAAGGATGTACAGCACCCATGCGTGATGAAAATCAGCTACACGCAGCTGTAGTAGAGCTGATCGCCCTCGACAATGCCGAAATCAAATACTCTACTGTACAAAACTGGTATCCCGGCGACAAAGAAGGCAAAGGAGGGATTTATAACTTCGTAACCAAACGCGGTATCTGCGAAGGAGCACACTCCAAAATCTCTTGGACACAAGTAGAAACCGGTTCCGCCGTTACTTGGAAATACCCCAGCTGTATCCTCAAAGGTGATTACTCTATTGGGGAGTTTTATTCGGTGGCGGTTACCAACAATTACCAGCAGGCTGATACCGGAACAAAGATGATTCACATCGGCAAAAACACCAAGAGCCGTATCGTCTCCAAGGGTATCTCGGCAGGCCACAGCCAAAACTCCTACCGAGGCCAAGTAAAGGTGTTTAAGAGAGCAGAAGGTGCACGCAATTTTTCTCAGTGTGATTCGCTTTTGATGGGTGATTTGTGTGGCGCACACACCTTCCCCTATATCGATATAGACAACTCCAGCGCCGTAGTAGAACACGAAGCTACTACCTCCAAAATTGGAGAAGATCAACTGTTTTATTGTACCCAGCGCGGTATTGACCCCGAAACCGCTGTGGCGCTTATCGTCAATGGTTATGCCAAGGAAGTACTGAACCAGTTGCCGATGGAGTTTGCCGTAGAAGCGCAAAAACTACTGGCCATCAGCCTCGAAGGCAGTGTCGGATAAGCTCTAGGCACCGTTCATTGTTCCCGCTTTAGTTACTTGAGCTTGGCATTTCGTAGTGCCAAGCTTTTTTGGTGTAACCAGCCCGTAGTGAGGAAAGTGTGCGGCTCTCGGGCTTTTTTATTATTTTTGCAAAGCCTTAATTACCAAAGGGTTTGGCGCATCAACTGGGTTGGCAACAAACCCTTTACTGTCGTTATCAATTCATCAGAAAAACCGCTCACAAAGAGCCAATGATATGTTCCCAATATATGATGTAATCGTAGTAGGTGCCGGACACGCCGGCTGTGAAGCCGCCGCCGCCGCCGCTCAGATGGGCTCCAAAGTAATGCTCATCACGATGGATATGAACAAAATCGCGCAAATGTCGTGCAACCCTGCCATGGGTGGGGTAGCCAAAGGGCAGATAGTGCGCGAGGTAGATGCCCTAGGCGGGATGAGTGGCATCATTTCAGACAAAACCATGATTCAGTTCCGAATGCTCAACCGCTCCAAAGGCGCTGCCATGTGGAGCCCCCGTTGCCAAAGCGACCGCATGCGCTTTGCCGAAGAGTGGCGCTTGGCGCTAGAGCAAATGCCCAACGTAGATTTCTGGCAAGAAATGGTTACGGGCATTGTCGTCAAAGATGGGCGCGCCTGTGGCGTGCGTACCGCTATCGGAGTAGAAATCAATGCCAAGGCCGTTATTCTGACCAATGGCACGTTTATGAACGGCATCATCCATATTGGCGAAAAACAGTTTGGTGGAGGGCGTATGGGCGAAAAAGCTTCCAAAGGCATCACTGAGCAACTTGTTTCTTTGGGCTTTGAGGCCGGACGGATGAAGACTGGTACACCGCCACGCATCGATGGGCGCTCGCTCAATTACGAAGCTATGGAAGAACAACCCGGCGACGAAAACCCCAGCAAGTTCTCTTTTATGGATACCCCGGCGCTGACCAAACAGCGCAGCTGCCATATTACCTATACCAACCCTGCCGTACACGATATTCTGCAAACAGGCTTCGAGCAGTCCCCTATGTTTACGGGGCGCATTCAAGGCCTTGGGCCGCGCTATTGCCCTTCGATAGAAGACAAGATCAACCGCTTTGCAGAACGGGACCGCCACCAGATTTTTGTAGAGCCAGAAGGATGGAGCACCGTCGAGGTGTATGTGAATGGTTTTTCGACCTCCTTGCCTGAAGATGTGCAATACAAAGCCCTACGATGCATCCCCGGTTTTGAAAATGCCAAGATGTTCCGCCCCGGCTATGCCATCGAGTATGACTATTTCCCACCCACACAGCTCAAACTCACCCTCGAAACCCAGCTGATAGAAAACCTCTATTTTGCAGGGCAAATCAATGGCACTACAGGCTATGAGGAGGCCGCCTGCCAAGGGCTGATGGCCGGCATCAATGCCCACCGCAAAATCCACGAAGAAGAGCCGCTCGTGCTCAAGCGCTCAGAGGCTTACATAGGCGTACTCATCGACGACCTCGTAAACAAAGGTACTGATGAGCCCTACCGTATGTTTACCTCCCGCGCCGAGTACCGCATCTTGCTGCGACAAGACAATGCCGACTTGCGCTTGACCGAACTGGCCTATGCGCTGGGCGTAGCCACAGAAGAACGTGTAACCCGTGTACGGGAGAAAAAGCAGCAAATCGCCGCCCTACAGCAAGCTTTTGAAACCCTCAAAATTCGTACAGAAGAGGCTAACCCTATGCTGGAAGCCATCGGCTCCTCTCCCATACGTGAAACGACTACCTGTCTGCACCTACTCCGACGACCCAACATCGACTTGGCCTATATGGCACAATATTTTGTCCCCTTGCGCCAACTACTGGAGCAGTATGACGGCGAAGTGGTCGATCAGGTAGAGGTGATGACCAAGTACGATAGCTATATCGAAAAAGAGCAAAAAATGGCCGAGCGGATGGCCGAGCTCGAAGACTTGCGCATCCCACAAGATTTTGACTATGCGCTGTTGCAGGCCATTTCTATCGAAAGCCGCGAAAAACTGCGTAAAATACGTCCCGAAACCATTGGCCAGGCCGCCCGCATTAGTGGTGTGCGCCCATCGGATATTTCAATTTTGATGGTATATTTGGGGCGATAAGGTTTCTGAATAGGCCAAACTGCGTGGATTCGCCCTAGCGTGTGCACCTCATTCAGGGCGCTGCCAGTTTGGCCTAGGTTTTTATTGCATCAATCATACTCCCCAAGCCTGTGTGTGGAATAACCGGTATTTTTGCCTTCAATGAGCTAGGCCGCCTGTTCAGTATCAACCTAGCTGCCGCCCTTCAGACCCTCGACAAGCGTGGGCCTGATTTTTCCAGACAATACCTCGACGGGCGCGTATGCCTTGGCCATAGCCGCCTATCTGTGATAGACCCCAGCCCCGAGGCGCACCAACCGATGAGTACGGACGACGGACGCTACACCTTAGTGTTTAATGGGGAAATTTATAACTATCGCCAACTGCGCCAAGAGTTACAAAGTGGCGGCCTTGTTTTCCAAACACAATCCGATACCGAGGTAGTACTACAGGCGCTTATCCGATGGCGCGAAGAGGCGCTGCCCAAGCTGGAGGGAATGTTTGCCTTCTGTTTTTATGACCAAGCCCGCCAAGAACTACTGCTAGCACGCGACCCACTGGGAGTCAAGCCGTTACTCTATTATGTAGATGAGGACAAATTCCTGTTTGGCTCAGAGATGAAAGCCTTGTTGCGCTTTGGCGCAGAGCGTGAGCTCGATTACCTCAGCCTCAAACAATATTTTCATCTACACTATGTGCCTGCTCCTTATACAATGATAGAAGGAGTGCGCAAACTACAACCCGGGCACTGGCTGCGCGTGCGCAAACAAGAACTGAAGACAGAGGCATATTATCGAATACCCAAAAACTACCTCATCGCAGCCGATACAATCAGGAATTATGACCAAGCTCAGGCGCGCTTGCGAACAACCTTAGAAGCCTCGGTACAAGAACAACTCGTGGCCGATGTGCCCTTGGGGACTTTTCTGAGCGGAGGCATTGACTCTTCCATCATTACGGCCTTGGCTGCCCGCCACAAGCCCGACCTCGAAGCTTTTTCGATTGGCTACACAGATGCCGCTTTTTTCGATGAGACACCCTATGCGCAGGCTGTGGCCAAAAAACTGGGCATCCAACACCATATCGTCAAGCTCAGTACCCAAGACCTCTACAACCACCTCGAAGAGGTATTGGCCTATCTTGATGAGCCTTTTGCAGACTCTTCGGCCTTGGCTGTCTACCTGCTCAGCAAACATACCCGCAAACATCTCACTGTAGCGCTTTCGGGCGATGGGGGCGATGAACTTTTTGGAGGCTACCGCAAACATTTGGCCGAGGCTAGGATGCGGAGTGGAGGCTGGAAAGCCCAGCTGGTGATTAAGGGAGAGCCACTTTGGGCAGCCCTACCACAGTCGCGCAGCGGCAAATGGGGGAATCTTTTCCGCCAATTGCATCGTTTTGCCACAGGAGCAAAACTCACTCCCCGTGAGCGCTACTGGCAGTGGGCCGGGTTCGCTTCTGAGTTGGCGCTAGGCCGTTTGTTTAAAAGCGAAGTATTTGAAAAATGGGCTGTAGACGATGAAAATAAGCGCAAAAACCGCTACCTACAAGGCATCCGCTCCGACGACCTCAACGACTTGCTCTTTACAGATACACAGCTGGTATTGCCCAATGATATGCTCACCAAGGTAGACCTGATGTCTATGGCCAACAGCCTTGAGGTACGGGTGCCGTTTTTGAGTACCAAGATGGTAGATTTGGCCTTTGCCCTGCCTGCCGAAATGAAAATCAAGGACAATGTAGGCAAACGCATTCTGAAAGATGCTTTTCGGGAGCTGTTGCCTCAAGAGTTGTACCGACGACCCAAGCAAGGGTTTGAGGTTCCGCTCCAACAGTGGTTTAGGCAGTCGCTACGCGACAAAATACAGCAGCACTGGCTATCTGCCGAGCGAATTGAAGCCCAAGGTATTTTTGAGTATGATGAGATTGCCAAACTCCAAAGACAGGTATTTTCCAATAATCCACAAGACAGTGTGGCGAGGGTATGGGCCCTGATTGTTTTTCAGGAATGGTGGGAGCGCTATTTTGAGAAAAAATAGCCCAACGTATATCAAAGCGTATTTTTCAGCTATCCGGTGGCAGTGCAGACACCGCCACCGGAGCGAGCCATCCATTTTCCAAACTAACAGTGTCTTGTTTGTCTAGAATCTAGCTCCCACAGCTATTTTTTCTTTAATCAGTTGGCGTACACCATCTGCGTCAAAGACCTCTACAAAGACCACATAATAGCCCATACGAACCTTCTGACCTTGGTTGTCGGTGCCATCCCATACATAAAACCCTTCTACACCAAGCAAGTCGCTGGAGGCGATATCGCGGACTAGCAGGCCGTTGGAGTCATAAATTTGGATACGCCCTAGGCGGCCATTGCGTTCAACCCGGTAGCTGATAGTGGCAAAGTCATTGTGGCCGTCGCCGTCGGGAGTAATGGCGCGGGGCTCTATGGTTACGGTTCCGGCGGCTACAAGGCTGCGTCCTTCCACCGATTGAGAGTTGAGGTATCCCGGGGTGGCAAAGTTTTCGCGAGTAGCAGCAGACTGCCAGCTGCGCCCTTCGTTGCTGGGGGCGCTAAAGCTAATACGCTCCAACGACACCCCACGGCGGTTGTCTACCAAGGGGTTGTGCATCCGTTCGTCGTAGTCAAAGCGCTCCCAAACACGGTTGCGGGGATTGAGCAGGATAAACGACCCTCTGCTTTGGGCATAGCTGGGTAGGTTTAGCTCAAAAAACGTTTCTTCCTTACCACGCGGGTATTGTGCCTTGACACTGCTGGGGTCATCGGACAATACGAGGTAAGATCTAGGGCCTATCACCAACAGGTCTGTAGTGATTTGGCGTTGGTTAGCCACTACGCCGCTGCTGTTGACATTGGCCAGCTGCCAGCCTCTCAAGCTGATGTATTTCTCGGAGCGGTTGTATAGTTCTACAAATTTGGAGCTTCCCGTGCGTGCGTTGAACAAGATTTCATTCAAGATAATGTCTGAAGAATCGGCAGGTTCTGGGATGCCAAATGTACCACTGTTTTGGTCGGCAATGACATTGCCACTACAATCGCGCACATTGCGTACTGTCAGCGTATAGCTGGTACGGGCTTGGAGCGCAGGGCTGACCCGCAGTACCACACTCCCTGCATCGGGAAAGCGGACAGAGATCAAGCTAAGGCTAGCGCCGTTGTTGAGGGTATATTGTCCGTTGACTAAGCTGAGGCTATCCATTTTTTCATTGAAGTAGACCTGTACCGTGTCAGCACTACGGGCAAACACATTGCGTACAGTGGGTGGTGTTAGGTCGGGCTTAGAGGCACGCACGCTATTGGGGCGGTTGGGTGTGCCACCGCTAGCGTTTTCGGACGGTAGCCAGTTGGGTTGTTCTACACAGGGGTAGTCTGTATCGATCATCTCTAAAGTCCAACCACCATTGCGTTTTTCGCTTGCGCCATACCAGCCTTGGCGATAGGAGACGGTATGGAGGAGTTGGTTATTGGCGTTTTTGAGCACCAAAGTACGCCCGCCAATGGTTAACGAAAAGTTAGACACCCCTACCACCTTGCCAAAACGCTGTAGCGCGGTTACGGAGCTACTGGCACAAATAAGGGCATACTCGCCCGGCAGCAGGCTCAAGCCCTGAATCACGCCATCATTGGCGCTGCCTCCGGTATTGAGGCGGCATCCTTCAAGTGAGAGGAGCTTGTCGCTACGGTTATAGATTTCGATAAAATTCAAGGCCGGTAAGCCCACCACTGGGTTAGGGTTAGACATAATTTCGGTCATCACAACCTCCTGATATTGAGGAGAAAAGCCAAGGCCAAAGTCTTGTGTGGTAGCGGGCAGGTCGTTGCCCGGGCAGTCTTTCAGACTGCTCAACGCCAGGGAATAGACTTGGCCTTGTACGAGTGGCGTTGCCAAAATCAGGCGAACCGATTCGAAGGCTGTAGGAATAGCCGTGGCTGATTGGATGTTGATAGTTGGGTTGATGCTATAATTGCCAACAGCGTTGAGCGTTGCTGCATCCATCCGTTTGTCAAAGCGGATGATGATTTCTGTCGCTGATACCACAATCACACTGCGTACTCTGGGTGCGCTGAGGTCTGGTGCTGTACTGAAGACAGCATTTTGCGCCAGCGGCGTTCCTCCCGAGGGGCTGGTAGATGATGTCCAGTTATTGGCTCCGCTGCAAGGAGTTTCAGGATTGATTCGTTCCAAAGCCCAGCCTCCGTTTTGTTTTTCGCTGCTGGTATGCCATTCTTCGCTGTAGGTTACGCGGTCGATGTCTTCGCCGGCTTGGTTTTGCAATACTAGTTCCTTGCCCGAGTTGGTCAGAATAGTAGTAGAAGTTCCGCCCCAACCCACGACATTGCCCGAAAACAAGGCCCTGTTGCCATTGGCTGTCAGCAACAAATAGCCGTTGGGTGGGATGCTGACATTGTTGCCAAAATTACCGGTGCTGGTGCTTGCGCCTTCCAAGCGCCAGCGACTGAGGTCGAGCGAGCGTGGGGTACGGTTATACAGCTCTACATATTCGGCATTGGGTTGCCCGACTACAGGCGAGGGAGCCGCCATAATTTCATTGATAATTACGTCGCCGGCAACGGGTGTGTAAGGGGCAAAATAGGTGAAATTGGCCGTTGCATTGGTGAGTGTGTTGCCCACCGCATCGGCGATGTTCTGCACAGTGAGGGTGTAGCTGCGCAAGTCTTCGTATTCATTCCCCCAAGTCAGCACGACAGAGTCGCGTCGTGTGGTATTTTGTACCGCAGTGCTAGGGTTGCCCACCCCTTCGAGGCTGTAGTTGGCGGTATTTTGAGCGCTGGCCTGCGCTACCGGCTCCGAAAAGATAACAGCCAATTGATTGGTGCCAATGACACGCACGCGCAGCAGGCTAGGCGCAGTGTTATCAAGGCTAAAGTCGAGGTTTTGGGCTACCGTCATCGTATTGGGCGCAGGGTTGGTGCTGCGGTCTACGATGTTTTGTACAGTCAGGGTATTTTGAGTGCTGGCACTGAAATCTTGGCCAAAAGTCAGGCTGACCTCCGCAGGGTTATCGCCCGACTGTACGGCGCTCGTAGGGTTGCCTAAGCCGTTGTTGACACTATAGTTGGCCACATTCTGGGCGCTGGCCTGCGCTACCGGCTCCGAAAAGCGGACAAGCAACCCTCTAGCGGCATTCTGGGTAACCGACAACACCGTAGGTGGCACACGGTCAAGCAAGACCACATTGTCAAAGTAAAATCTATTGGCATTGGTGATGGTATAAATGGCCAAAAAACCAAAAAAGCCAGTTGGCACATACGTTGCATCGGTGGCTGTGCCGGTATTGCTGCTGAAATTGAAGCCTCCGGAAGGATCTGCGCTTATAGCCCAAATACCTGTTTGTGAGCGTGCTACGCGGATGGTGATATTAGGATTGACCGCTACCTGCCCCAGCGGCCCACGAATCAGCAGGGTGCTGTTGCTGCCATCTTGTCTGTAGAGCTCTATGGGGTCGTTAGCACCGTTTTCCCCAATACGGATATAGTAGCCCCGTAGGTCAGGTGAACTAAGGTTGGCAGTATTGCTGACCAAGTAAATACGGGCTTGGTTCGTGTTACTAGGCTCAAAGGTGAGGCGTACTTTAAAAATCCACTCATCTGCCTGATCAAGCGGGAGGGTCAGGTAAGACTGTCCCGCTACACTGGCGTTGAGGCGCAACTCGCCATTTTCTACCGTAAAGTCTGCCGTCGTGCCGCTCCAAGTAGGGTTGTTGGTAAAGTCCCCATCCGAAAAGTTATCTGTAAATGTATAGTGCCTAAAAGACAGCGAGGCCAAACCCATCGCGTTGCCGGCAATGTCTTGTACGTTTTGAACCTGAAGGGTATAATCCTCTCCACTCAAAAGGCTATTGGCTAGTGTCAGTACTACCCTCGCCGGATTGCCCCCATCCTGTGCAGCTGCCGTAACGGTATTGCCTGCAAGGCCATAGTTGGCAGTGTTTTGGGCGCTGGTTGTCTGTATGGCCTCCGAAAACAAGACTGCTACCTGTGTAGCTGATACCGAACTTACCGACACCAAACTCGGCGGATCTGTATCAGGAAAGGCTATGCTGCCTTGGAGGTTGAGGGCAGAAAGCCTGCCTGCACCAGTGGTCCCAGATGCGCCATAACCATAAATGCGAAATTCTACATTCGTACTGGCCGCTATATTGGCAAAAGCGATTGGTAAAGTAATGCTATGAATACTGCCTGTACCAGAGCTAACAATCTCGTCCCCGATATTATTAGCAAACCCATCCAAGCTCGACCTAACGACCCACCGACTCGGCCCTGTGCCGGTATATGTCAGGGTAAAGTTTAGGGTGTTTAGCGTCATCACAAAACCGGAGTTAGCCTGTATGCTAAAACTAAAATATTTAGTTAAGTCTATGGTAGCGCCACTCCCCCATTGATTTGCTGCAAACTGATTTGAGGAGCTTGCTGAGCCTAGGTTGGCACTCCTTACAATCGGTGTGGCTGTACCGTTAGCAGGTTGGCCCGGTGGCACATCTACTTGTGGGGCTTCTCCTGCAAGTCCGCTAAAATTGTAGGTCAAAACAGCTTGAGCTTGCAGCTTTGGGGCAAGCCAAGTACAGCATAAGGCGATCCATAGCCCAATAATTTTACTATATCGCGGTGTGTCGAATGATTTCATCAGCATTTCCAACCGTTAATCCAAAGAAACTTTTGTGTGATTTTTTCAAAGATACATCCTTGCTTGCAAAAGCACGAAATAAGCCTCAAAAACAAATTGTTAACAATTGCCTATGAGCACTTTGGGCAGGGCGCTGGCTTTTATCCTTTGGCAGGCTTTTGTAGTTTTGTGCAGATATGATTTACCTAAAAATAGATTCTATGTTATTTCAGCGTCTTAGCCGCGTTTTTTCGTTTACGCTTATTTCCTTTAGCTTTATCCTAGGGGTGTTCCCAATGCAATCTATTGAAGCACAGATTCTTAATATAGAGAAAAGCTTGATACGAGAGGATGAGGAGAACCATTTTTTCACAGATTTTTCCTTTGCAGTCCGTGCCAACAACCGCAGTGCGGGAGCCAACGACCCGGTGCAGCTTTTTAGTGTCAATGGCAATGCCGACCTAGCCTACTACACCCCCAAACACAGCTTTATGTTGCTCAATTTTATGGATTATCTCGGCATCAACGACAATACTTTTTTGAGCTTTGGCTATAGCCACTTCAGAGTAAACCTGCTCCGCAATCAGTTTTTTTCCTACGAGGTGTTTTCCCAAGGGCAATATGATTTCCAGCGTGGCTTAGACCAGCGTTTTTTGGGCGGTGGTGGTATTCGGCTGCGCCTTATCGAATCCGAAAAACTGAGCATTACTGCCGGTATAGGGGCTATGTGGGAGCACGAGCGTTGGCAGGAGCCTTATGAAGAGGCGCTGGTACGCGAAATCAATATGCCCAAAACTTCTAACTACTTGCGTATTCGTTGGCAGCTCAACGAGCAAATCAGCTTCAATACAATTGGGTATTACCAATATGGTCTCGACCCTGTTTTTCAGCGGCAGCGCCACCGTATCAGCAATGATACCAACCTCAATATCAAACTTAGCCAGCGGCTTTCGTTTCGCTGTGCCTTAAACTTTGCCTACGAAAGCGATCCCATTGTGCCTATCACGCCCCTGATATACAGTCTGTCTAATGGGATACGGTTTAATTTTTATAAATAGTGTTGATACCAAGATTTGAAGACTTACAAACCTATATTTCCCTGATTATCAAGGATTTTTGGTGTGTATTTTTTCCAAACCAAATTTGATGGGGCATAAAAAAACTCCTCAGTGATAGGTTTGTCAACTTATCGCTAGGGAGGTTTTTTTAGGCTGAATTAAAAAAGAAACTATCCAAAGTCAGTCAAGTGATATCCTCTTTGGAAATGGGCAAGTTATTGATTGAATAGTCCTTTATGACTTTAGCATCAAAACGACAGAAGAGCCAATCTTTTTTAGCCTTACTCTGGGCGGGATTTGCGCATCAAAATTGCGGGCACTACACTCAACAAGACACACAAGAAGCCTTTCTTGAACAGGTCGTCTCTGATAAGCTGTGTGGGGCTGAGCTTGGCCAAATCTTTTAATACAGCCTCGTAGCGCGCTTGCCCTCCGAGCGTTTCGGTGGCCTTGGCCGGGTCTGCGCTGATGGTCTCTACCAATGCTTGTCGGTATTGTACCAAGGGAGCAATGTCTACATAACTCAAAAAATACCAGAGTGCGCCTTCTGAAATCAGAAGCATCCACAGACAGATAGTGCTGCCAAGAATCAGGCCTTGTACAAAACTCATATATCCGCCATTGCGCTGAAAGCGAAAAGCATAAAGACTGCCAATGACGGCAGCAAAATAAAAGAAGAAATCATAGGTGCGCCTTGCCGGATCTAAGGGGTTGGGGGCGCTATAATAGAGCCATCCCAGCCAGCCCAAGAGCAAAAAAGCGCCGGCAAGGCCGGTCAAGGTGCCAAATCGGAATACAGCTTGGTATTGTTTCATACAAAAATTTGGGCCATTTGGTTGTTGAATACAGCCGCCACACGCCCTTGGAGTGTTTGGCCAAGGAAGGGGCTGTTTTGGGATAGGGAGCGCAGCGTTGCCGGGCCGACTGTCCACGAAGCTTGAGGGTTGAACAAAGTCAGGTTTGCCGGCTGTTCTACGGCGATTAGGGGTTGGGGCAAGCCCAAAATTTGACGAGGCGCTACACTGACCTTAGCGATGAGCTGCTCGATAGACAATTGGGTATTGTGTGTGAAGAGCGCCGAAAAAGCCGTTTCTAAGCCAATAGCGCCAAAATCTGCCAGATCAAACTCTAGTTTTTTGCTTTCTTCATCTTGTGGTTGATGGGCCGAGACTACGGCATCAATGGTGCCATCGGCTAGGCCTTCCCAAAGCGCGGCGATATCGTCAGGAGTACGGAAAGGAGGGTTTACCTTAAAATTGGTGTCAAAATCTGATAGTGCACTATCATCAAATACTACTTGGTGTGCGGCAATATCGCAGGTAAGCTGTAACCCTTGGGCCTTGGCTTGGCGTACCAAATCGACGGCCTTACGTGTAGAGAGCAGGGAAAGATGTAAACGCCCACCGGCATATTCCAAAAAGTTAAGGTCGCGCTGTACCATCAGCTCTTCGGCCAAGGCCGGAATCCCCTTCAGGCCGAGCAAGGTGCTGTGCATCCCCTCGTTCATTGTCCCAAAGCGGGTAAGCATGGTATCTTCTGGACGATTGATAAGCAACCCGCCAAACGGCTGTAGATATTGTAAAGTTTTGACCAACACATCTGAGTGCCACAGAGGCTCAGTGCCATCACTGAAAGCAACGGCTCCGGCGTGATGAAGGTCTATCATTTCGTTGAGCTCCGTCCCCTTGGCATCTTTAGTAACCGCAGCCACCGGATGTAAGGTTACCAATTGCCGCCCTTGTGTTTGGACAATGCGTGCAAGGTCATTTTTATGTTGGGTTACCGGCTCGGTATTGGGCATCAAAAGCACCTCCGTAAAGCCTCCGGCCATCGCTGCATCACTAAGAGATGCGAGGGTTTCTTTGTGTTCTAGCCCTGGCTCTCCAGCCTGAGCACGCATATCGAACCACCCGGCAGAGAGATACATCCCTGCTGCCTCGATGATAGTGGCCTCGGGTGGAGGCGTAGCCTCATCGCCGATACGTTTGATGATGCCGTTTACAATCCAAACATTTTGTGTTTGCAACTGCCAACCGGTAGCTGTTGGCTGAAGCACGGTTGCCTGCCGAATGAAATAATTCATAAGTATGCGTTTGTTGGGAACGCCTCAAAAAGCACTTTGAGGCCGGGTATTGCAATCTTGTGCTAAATTAGGGATTGGGCGGTGTAGTTGCAACAAGCTGCCGATTTTTAACAGCAATGTGTAGGCTGGCCTATGGCAACCCAATACGGCCAGATAGCCTTTTGACCGAAGTACCGAGGTGAAAATATCCTCAAAACATAACTTTTTCGCTGCTTTATTTGTATATTGAATTCAAGTTGATGACGAATACTTTAGACAGTGAGGTTATGATGCGTCCAAGAGTTTATTTTGCCAGTTTGGTGGCCGCAGCTTTTTTGGGAGGGATAATTGCCTTGGGCCTAAGTGCCTTGTTTTCTCCCCGCTCATATAGCAACGAGCCTATCAGTGCGCGCCAAGCACGCGCCTACCAACCCTATACTACCGCCACACAAGCCGAAATGGCAGTGCCCGATGGAATTAACTTTGTCAATACTGCCGAACAAGTGCGAGAGGCCGTAGTGTATATAAAAGTCCGCTACCGCAAAGTAGAAACAGCCCGCAACAACGAAGACGAGCTAGACAATATCTTCCGCAAATACCACGGTGGGCACACCCCAATGGCTTCTTCGGGCTCCGGTGTGATTATCACGGACAATGGCTACATCGCCACCAACCATCACGTGGTAGACAAGGCCGTAGACATTCAGGTAATCCTAAACGACAAACGGAGCTACCGAGCCAAACTCATCGGCCAAGACCCTTCTACCGACTTGGCGCTGCTCAAAATAGAAGAAACCGACCTGCCCTTTGTGCCCTTTGGTAATTCCGACCATACCAAGGTGGGTGAGTGGGTGCTGGCCGTAGGCAACCCTCTAGAACTAAACGCCACCGTAACGGCAGGCATTATCAGTGCCAAAGGACGAAATATCAACCTCCTACGTGATGTACGTGATGGGGGCAATTATGCCATTGAGTCCTTTCTCCAAACCGACGCAGTGGTCAACCCCGGCAATAGCGGCGGCGCATTGGTCAACTTGCGTGGGGAGTTGATTGGTATCAATACCGCGATTGCCTCACAAACAGGCTACTATGCAGGCTACTCTTTTGCTGTGCCGGTCAATATTGTCCGCAAGATTATGGAAGACTTGCAAGAGTTTGGTACTACCCGACGGGCGCTGCTGGGGGTACAAATCAGAGATGTAGATGCCGTACTGGCCGCCGACCAAGGGCTGGCCGAGGTCTCGGGAGTGTTTGTGGCAGGGCTGAGTGCCGGTGGTGCTGCCGAACAAGGGGGGCTACGCATCGGGGATGTCATCCAACAAATTGATCAACACCCCACCCAAACCAGCTCTGAGCTTCAAGCGGTCATTGCCACACACCGCCCCGGGGATAAGATATCGGTGAGCCTTCTCCGAAAAGGCCAACAAATCACCCTCCAACTAACACTACAGGGGGATGATAGCCGCGCTCAAACGATTGCGAAAAATACCGATAAATCAGGAAAAACAGGGGGTGTCGCCACCCAAGACCGCCAAGTATTGGGCGCGCTACTCAGCCCATTGCCCTCAAGCCTCAAGCAGAAGCTCAAGCTCAAAACCGGCGTACAAGTCGTGGCTATTGAAGAAGGCAAACTCCAAAAAGCAGGCCTGAGACAAGGCTTTGTCATTACTCACATCAACGAAACACGCGTAGCACTTCCCGAAGAAGTAGAAAATGCCCTCAAGCCCCAAAAACGTGTAACGACTATTGAGGGGGTGTATCCTAATGGCGACAAAGCGCATTATGCCGTCGGTTGGTAGATGCTTCCGACACATCTCCCAAACTAATAGAGCAACGCCAATATCTTGGGCACAAAAATCATCAACCCTACTATAGCAGCACACAAAGCCGCCCAAAGTACTGCGCCGGCTGCCACATCTTTGACCAAACCGGCCTGAGGGTCATAATCGGGCTGCTGAGCATCCACCCAACGCTCTATGGCAGTGTTGAGCAGCTCTGTAGTGCCTACCATCCCAATACATCCTACAACAGCCACCCATTCCCAAACGGCAAGCTGATAGTATGCCCCAGCCACACAGACCGCAAGGGCGGCAGCCAGATGTACTTTCAGATGACCTTGTGTGCGAATGGCATAGGCTAGGCCTTTGAAGGCCACCACAAAGTAACCCCAGCGGGTTTGGGGCTTATATGGCGGAGTAGTAGGGCGGTGTTTGGACATTTATGCAGCGGCCTTGGTCAGATGTTGGATAAGCATACGCTTGGCTACGGGCAAAAAAGTAGCTTCCAAAGGTACACTTACTTTGGCATAAATCTGATAAGTGGCTGGGTTGGGCAGCTGCTGCCTGCGGCGGATAAGATCGCGCTTGAGATGCTCCACACCTTGCACCCAACTGAGCGTAGCTGTTTCGAGGTATTGGGTCTGCAAACCCCGATACATCTCGCTGGCCTGCTCAAATACCGTCATCCGGTACTCATACACCTGTACCTCTGATTTTTTGGCCTTGCGCAAGAAGAAATAACCTTCTTCTAACCTGAGGGGCGAAATGCCCACTGGGTTGATTTCGATATGCTCGGCTACATATTCGTAAATATCCTTGCCCGATTCTATGAGTTCTTTGAACTGCGGGATGGCAAAAGCTACAATCGCCTCCAACTCTTGCATCAGCCCATCATCGTCCACCATAGTTTCATAGCGCAAACGCAAACGCTCAAAATCAGCCTGAGAAAGCTCCTTAGGAAAATTCTCTTTCAGCAGGCTTTTGTGTTCTCGAAACTTGACCAAGTTTTGGTAATGAAACACTAAGTCAGACATAAAGGGGTAGAGCTGTACCCTGTCAAAGTTTTCTTTTACCTCCGACAAGTAGGCCAGTAACACATACTTTTTGTACTCAAAATCAATCCAGTCTTGAGTAAGCCAGTGGGGGTTGAGTGGAGAAGCCATCGTACTATTAGTGCTTATATTTGAGGACAATACGCCAAGAGTTCGCTCCTGACAGCTGACAAATTGACATAGCAACCTGTCAAGCAAAATATTTATGGGTTAAAATAATGATTGGTGGAATATTTGACAAGCATTGCGGCTATAAAAACCTATAAAAACCAACAAGTGTGCCGAATTTTGGGATTATTCATTGTCCAGTCCTGTCAAATTTTCAGCCCATTAGCCGCAAAAATGGCAGGAAATCCGCCTGCGCAATGGTTGGCACAAGAAATGATATATGTGGGAGCAAAAGCAAAAACCCTTAAATTTTTAGTTTAACCTCTAAATCTTGAACCTAAGATGGCTTTAAGTATCAAACCCTTGGCAGACCGAGTAGTGGTAGAGCCAGCTCCTGCCGAAGAAAAGACTGCATCAGGTATCATCATCCCTGACACTGCCAAAGAAAAGCCTCAGAGAGGCACTGTAGTAGCTGTAGGAGCAGGCAAAAAAGACGAGCCTGTAACGGTAAAAGTAGGAGATACCGTGCTTTATGGTAAGTATTCTGGTACTGAGTTGAACATCGACGGCAAAGAGTACCTCATCATGCGTGAGTCTGACATCTTTGCAGTGATTTAATTGTCCATCCTGTTGTTCATTCCCAACATTTTTCCCGCAAATCTCAAAACCATTTGATTGATATGGCAAAAGAAATCTTATTCAACACCGACGCACGCGACCAACTAAAAAAAGGCGTGGATATTTTGGCCGATGCCGTAAAGGTAACCCTAGGTCCCAAAGGTCGTAATGTCATTCTTGACAAAAAATTTGGCGCTCCCGCCATCACTAAAGACGGCGTAACCGTTGCCAAAGATATCGAACTAGAGAACGCCATCGAAAATATGGGCGCTCAGTTGGTAAAAGAAGTTGCTTCTAAAACTGCTGATACCGCTGGTGATGGTACTACTACTGCTACCGTATTGGCTCAAGCCATTTTCGGCAATGGTATCAAAAACGTAGCCGCAGGTGCCAACCCTATGGACCTCAAGCGCGGTATCGATAAGGCCGTAGCCGCTGTCGTAGCTGAGTTGAAGAAAATCTCTAAAACAGTAGACAACTCCAACGAAATCGAGCAAGTAGCTACTATCTCTGCCAACAACGACGAGGAAATCGGTAAAATGATTGCCAACGCCATGGAAAAGGTAGGCAAAGACGGTGTCATCACCGTAGAAGAAGCCAAAGGCACCGAGACAGAAGTAAAAACAGTAGAAGGGATGCAATTTGACCGTGGCTACCTCTCTCCTTACTTCGTAACCAACACCGAGAAAATGGAAGTTGAACTAGAGAACCCTTTCATCCTCATCTCTGAGAAGAAAGTGTCTTCTATGAAAGAGCTACTCCCTGTGTTGGAAGCTGTAGTCCAAACCGGCCGCCCCTTGCTTATCATCGCTGAAGATGTAGACGGAGAGGCTTTGGCTACCTTGGTAGTCAACAAAATCCGTGGTGCGTTGAAAATAGCTGCCGTAAAAGCTCCAGGCTTTGGCGACCGCCGCAAAGCGATGCTCGAAGACATTGCCATCCTTACCAATGGTACTGTCATCAGCGAAGAGCGCGGATACAAGCTCGAAAACGCTACGATAGATTACCTCGGTACTGCCGAAAAAATCATCATTGACAAAGATAATACCATCATCGTAAACGGCTCAGGCACCAAAGACGCTATCCAAGCGCGTGTAGCCCAAATCCGTGCTCAGATGGAAATCACTACTTCTGACTACGACCGTGAGAAGCTCCAAGAGCGCCTCGCCAAATTGTCAGGGGGTGTGGCTATCCTCTATGTAGGAGCTGCTACCGAAGTAGAAATGAAAGAAAAGAAAGACCGCGTAGACGATGCCCTACACGCTACTCGTGCTGCCGTTGAAGAAGGTATCGTACCAGGTGGTGGCGTAGCCCTACTCCGTGCGGGTGCTGTGCTTGACGGTGTGAAGTATGCGAACGAAGACGAAAAAACCGGTATCAATATCATCCGCTTGGCTATCGAAGCGCCTTTGCGCACAATCGTAGCTAATGCCGGTGGCGAAGGCTCGGTAGTAGTCAACAAGGTGAAAGAAGGCAAAGATGCTTTTGGCTATAACGCCCGCACCGATGTTTACGAAGATATGATGAAGGCCGGTGTCATCGACCCCACTAAGGTTACACGCCTTGCCCTCGAAAATGCGGCTTCTATCTCGTCGCTTCTGCTCACTACTGAGTGTGTGATTGCCGACATCCCTGAGGAGAATGGCGGTGGACACGCCGGTATGCCGGGTGGAATGGGCGGAATGGGCGGCATGATGTAATCTCCTCCCTTCGATTGAAAACCCCTTTTTTATAAACTCCATTTTTCAGATAAAAAGCTACTCCGATTCGGGGTAGCTTTTTTCGATATAGAGCTCATTTTTATAGGTTTTCTTATGTCACTGGATACTTTCTGATGGTGAGTGCTCGCTAGAGGCTAGAGAACAAAAAAGCCATTCCCAAAAACTGGGAATGACCGATGTGTTAGTGGTGGGAGTTGATACCCACCTATCTGCGTATTACAACAATCCTACAGCATTGTGTTAGGCGTTGGCTGCGGCATCCTCTTCTTCTTTGAGTTTGCGACGCAAGATTTTACCAACATTTGTTTTGGGTAGTTCTTCACGGAACACAATTTCGCGTGGTACTTTGTAGCCGGCTAGGTGATCTTTGCAGTGCTTGATCAGCTCTTCGGCAGTCAAGTTGGGGTCTTTGCGTACGACAAAAAGCTTCACACGCTCAGTAGATTTGTCATCGGGTACTCCAATCGCTGCTGCTTCGAGTACGCCGGGGTGTGTGGTGGCGGCATCTTCTACCTCGTTGGGGTACACATTGAAGCCTGAAACCAAAATCATTTCTTTTTTGCGGTCTACGATGCGGAAATAACCGTCGTCATCCATCATCCCGATGTCGCCAGTACGGAACCAACCACCTTCGAAAAACACCTTAGCAGTTTCATCAGGGCGTTGCCAATAGCCTTGCATTACTTGCGGCCCTCGGGCGCAAATCTCACCACGCTCACCGGCAGGTACGGGCTTGCCATCATCATCCAAGATAGCCAGCTCAGTAGAAGGTACTGGCAAGCCAATAGAGCCGAGGCGTTCATTACCGTCGAGAGGGTTTACAGACAATACGGGGGCAGTTTCGCTCAAGCCATAACCCTCGGCAATAGATTTGCCGGTGATGGCCTTCCAGCGCTCTGCGGTGGCACGCTGTACAGCCATACCGCCGCCAACGACAAACTTCACCTTACTAAAATTAATAGCATCAAAACCCGGTGTATTCATTAAGCCTACAAAAAGCGTGTTTAGGCCTGTAAAAATAGTGAAAGGATTTTGTTGTAGTGTTTTGACAAAGCCGGGCATATCGCGTGGGTTGGTTACCAAAACGCTCTTAGCTCCTACGAAGAGCATCAAGAAACAGTTGATTGTCAAGGCAAAAATATGGTACAGTGGCAAGGCCGTAATCGCCACTTCTTTACCCTCTTCTACGCCAATAAACCATTCTTTAGATTGCAAAAGGTTGGACAACATATTGCGGTGTGAGAGCATTGCTCCTTTTGAGACTCCTGTTGTACCGCCGGTATATTGTAAAAAAGCCAAATCTTCGGCATCTACCTCTGGGCGCGTATAAGGCGACTTAGCTCCTATTTGAAGCGCTCGTTTGAAGCCCACTGCGCCGGGAATGTGAAAAGGGGGAACCATTTTCTTGACATACTTCACTACTGCGTTGGTCAACATCCCTTTGAACGTACCGAGCAAGTCTCCGATTTCCGTTACGATGACATGCTTGACCTGTGTTTTGGGCAATACTTCCTGAAGCTTATCCGCAAAATTGGCCATAATGATGACGGCCTTTACGGTTGCATCGTTGTACTGGTGTGTCATCTCGGGAACAGTATACAAGGGGTTGATGTTGACTACCGTCAGACCGGCACGCAACGCGCCCATCAAAGCCACCGGATACTGGGTAACATTGGGCATTTGGATGGCAAATTTATCGCCTTTTTTCAGCCCAAGGCTTTGGAGATAGGCCGCAAAATCACGCGACATTTTGTCTAACTGTGCATAACTGTGTTCTACACCCATATTGTGGTAGGCCGGCGCGTTCCCATATTTTTGGAAAGCCTCTTCCATAAGGGCCAAAAGATTGGGGTAGCGCTGATAGTCAATGGTATGTGCTACACCTTTTGGGTAGTGGCTGTGCCAAGGAAATGTGTTCATTGTGTTTGGAGTTTTTAGCTTATCGTAATTAAGAGTAGGTGTGCTTCTAGTATATCCTCAGATAAAATGTGTGGAGAAGCGCATATATGTCAGTATGTTTGTCAAGGGGGAACATCTGAAGTTCTAAAAATCTCAAAATAATGATGATTTACCAAAAAAAGGTCTAATTTTTATCAGTACGTATTGCTTAAATAGCTTATTATGAGGTGTTTAATAATTTTATCATTTTTTGCTCATCATACGGTCTAGCAGAAGAAATCAAAAATATTTTGCCGCAAAAGTTGCGCGTTCCAAAATCATCCTCTAACTTTGTAAACAATACGTGTATTTCGATATCGAAATCACATTGACTGTTTCAATTACTGCTCAACCATTGTTTTGCTAGTAGTTGATTTATACAGAAGCACGGAGAGAATAGGCTCTATGAAGTGCTGGCAACCTGCTTCCCGATAGGGTGTAAGGTGCTAATTCCTACCTAAATCAAATTAGGGCATATAAATTAAACACTTATGTTCGCAAACAATTTTTCTTCGGTAGCCAATCAGGCCAAGGCACTTCTCCAAAATCATTCGGCAAATTTAGCCTTTGGGGCAAATTTGAGCAGTACTTATCCTCATACCATTACCCCCCTTACGATTACAACGATTATTTGCTGTTGCTAAGCAACGCTTTTGCAGTTGTTTGGTGATGTCGAAACCCTGTGCTAAGCCGTTACGCTTAGTCTGAGTCTTTTCGCACATCTACCCCTCAAAAACAAACTGCCAAAGCGCTGCTCAGGCTTTTTTGTATGTAATCAGCAATATAGCTAATCCATAGATTTTGTACACTTTGTAAATACTCACTCAAACCATATGCTCCTATGTCAGACCTAAGATTTGAAACCCTCCAATTGCACGCCGGCCAAGAAGTAGACCCTACAACAGGTGCGCGCGCTGTACCCATTTATCAAACTACCTCTTATCAGTTCAAAGATGCCGCACACGGTGCCAATCTCTTCGCTCTCAAGGAATTTGGTAATATCTACACCCGTATTATGAACCCCACCACGGATGTTTTTGAGAAGCGCGTAGCCGCGCTCGAAGGCGGGGTGGCGGCCTTGGCGGTAGGCTCAGGGCAGGCGGCGCAGTTTATTGCCCTCAACAACATCCTCGAAGCCGGAGATAACTTCGTCTCTACCTCGTTTCTGTATGGGGGTACTTACAATCAGTTTAAGGTCGCTTTCAAGCGTTTGGGCATCGAAGTGCGCTTTGCCGAAGGCGACAATGTAGCCGCGTTTGAGCGCCTGATAGATGAGCGTACCAAGGCGTTGTATTTGGAGACCATCGGCAATCCGGGCTTTAATATTCCTGATTTTGAGGCGATTGCGGCGTTGGCCGATAAGCACCAAATTCCGCTGATTGTAGACAATACCTTCGGGGCGGCGGGCTATCTGTTTAGGCCTATCGAGCATGGCGCTGCTGTCGTGGTACAATCAGCCACGAAGTGGATAGGCGGCCACGGTAACAGCATCGGTGGGGTGATTGTTGACTCAGGCAAGTTTGACTGGGGCAATGGCAAGTTCCCTCAGTTTACCGAGCCTTCGGAGGGCTACCACGGCCTGAAATTTTGGGAGGTTTTTGGTGAAGGTGGGCCTTTTGGCAATATCGCCTTTATCATCCGAGCAAGGGTAGAGGGCTTGCGCGATTTTGGCCCGGCCTTGAGTCCGTTCAATGCCTTTTTGCTGCTGCAAGGGCTGGAAACCCTCTCGCTACGGGTAGAGCGCCACGTATCGAATGCCTTGGCTTTGGCACAGTGGCTGGAGGCGCACCCGCACGTAGTACGTGTCAATTATCCCGGGCTGGAGAGTAGTCCTTACCACGGCTTGGCCAAAAAATACCTCAAGCGTGGCTACGGGGCGGTGCTCTCGTTTGAGTTGAAGGGCGGTAAGGACAAGGCAGAGCGCTTTGTGAACAGCCTCAAGCTGACAAGCCACTTGGCCAATGTGGGCGATGCCAAAACCCTGATTATCCACCCTGCTTCGACAACACACCAACAGCTGGGCGAAGCCGAGCAGTTGGCCGCCGGTGTAACGCCCGGGTTGCTGAGGGTGTCGGTGGGGATTGAGCATATCGATGATATCCGTGCCGACTTCGAACAGGCTTTTGCGGAGTTGTAGGCAGTGGGAGTTTACGGTTTGGGATTTTGGATTTACGATTAAATCGTAGCTCGTCAATCCCAAATCGTAGCTCGTCAACCTAAACTCGTAGCCCGTCAATCTAGCATCGTCAATTCCAAATTATGTTATGTCAAGTAAAATAACGGCCTTAGCGGCACTCAGAAATACGCCTTATATCTTGAAGAACAAGGTTTTTTATCATAAAAAGCCCCTTTCATTGGAGTTGGGGGGGCAACTGGCGGAGTTTCAGCTGGCCTACTCGACCTATGGCAAGCTCAATGAAGCCCGCGACAATGTCATCTGGGTCTGTCATGCGCTCACGGGCAATGCCCGTGTGGATGACTGGTGGGGCGGCCTTTTTGGCGTGGGCAATGTGCTCGACCCCTCTCGCTATTTTATTGTGTGTGCCAATGTGCTGGGCTCGTGTTATGGCTCTACATGTGCGCTTTCGAGCGACCCACAGACGGCCAACCCTTATTATCATCGATTTCCGGAGCTGACCATCCGCGATATGGTGCAGGGGCTAGAGTTGCTCGCCCAACACCTAGGGATACATACCGTTGCTCTAGGCTTGGGAGGCTCCTTGGGCGGACAGCAACTGCTGGAGTGGGCGGTGATGTATCCGGAGCGCTTCCGACAGATTGTGCCTATCGCAACCAACGCCTGGCATTCGCCCTGGGGGATTGCCTTTAACGAAGCGCAGCGAATGGCCATTGCGGCAGATGCCTCTTGGGCTGAGTCGCACGCCGAGGCAGGCAAGGCCGGTCTGAAGGCCGCCCGGGCGATGGCGCTGTTGTCGTACCGCAACTACCACACTTACCAACAGACGCAGGCCGAGCCACAGATTCCCGAACTGCCCCATACCTTTAGGGCGGCTAGCTACCAACAGTATCAGGGGCAGAAGCTGTGCAATCGCTTTGATGCCTTTGCTTATTGGACGCTCTCGAAGGCGATGGACAGCCACCATCTAGGCAGGGGGCGCGGAAGCGCAGAGGCCGCGCTGGCGAAGGTCAAAGCCCGTGCCTTGGTCATCGGTATTCGCTCAGACTTGCTTTTCCCTCCGGCTGAGCAACAGTTTTTGGCCACACACCTACCACAGGCGGTTTATGAAGAAATTGACTCAGCCTATGGGCACGACGGCTTTCTGCTCGAATGTGACCACCTGAGAGCACTGCTCTACAAACATCAGTATTGGCTGCCGTCTAACCCTTTGCCCTAAAGTATTTTAGGTTGTCAAACATTTGATTATCAAAATTTTATACCCATATATCACTAATCAATCGTAGTACCCTTAATTGTTGTTGACTTATGAACAGACCACTAAAACTCGGATTTTTCGGATTTGGCTGCGTAGGCCAAGGATTGTACGATATTCTCCAAAAAATTGATTTTCAGGTAAGCATCGAGCGGATTTGTGTCAAAGACCCACAAAAGCCCCGCAGCTTGCCACAGAAGTTTTTTACTTTTAATTATGATGATATTCTGGAAGACCCCACCATCAATGTGGTTGTAGAGATGATCAGCGATGCCGATGAGGCCTACGAGATTGTCAAAAAAGCGCTAGAGCAGGGCAAGGATGTAGTAACGGCCAATAAGAAAATGGTGGCCGAGCACTTGCCCGAGTTGTTGGCTATCCAAGAGGCTACCGGTACTTCCTTGCTTTATGAGGCGGCAGTGTGTGGCAGTATTCCCATCATCCGTACATTGGCAGAGTATTATGACAATGAGCTGCTCTACTCTGTGGGGGGAATTTTCAATGGATCTTCTAACTACATCCTGACCAAGGTGCTGCAAGAAAACCTAGACTATGCCGATGCGCTCAAACAAGCACAAGACCTAGGCTTTGCTGAAGCCGACCCTACCCTCGATGTGGGTGGGTTTGATGCTAAGTACAAGCTTTGTATTGTGGCTGCTCAGGCATACGGCCTGCTGGTGCGTCCGGAGGCAGTGTTCAATTATGGTATCGATACCCTGAGCAGCTACGATGCGCGATTTGCCCAAGAAAAAGGCTTCAAAATCAAATTGGTGGCCGAAGTAATCAAGTTGGATGAGCACCAAGTATCGTTGGCCGTATTGCCAAGGTTTGTCAACGCCGACCACTACCTCTATCATGTCGAGAATGAGTACAATGCTGTGATTGTGGCGGCGGCTTTTTCGCAAAAGCAAGTGTTGGTTGGCAAGGGCGCAGGTGGCCACCCTACCGGCTCTGCCGTACTGTCGGACATCTCGGCGCTGCGCTATGGGTATAAGTATGAATACAAAAAATCAAAGCGCAACCGTGCCCTGCAGCTCAGCCAAGCCCTCCACAAAGAGGTGTACATTCGTTATCACGAGGAGCAGGATTTGGCGCTTTTTGATTTTGCCGAAATCAGCGTACGCTACAGCGAAGCCGGCTTCAAGTATGTCATCGGGGTAGTGTCGTTACAAAACTTGGTCGATGTTCGGGAAGAGTTGTTGGCGCGCCGTATTTTCATTGCCGACACAGGGCGGGAAGTTCCTCAACCGACAGCCATTCGGCAAGAAGCCGACGCATTGACTGCGGCCTAAGTCCTTGCTTTGGTTTGTGTTTCCACAGAGCCTTTGGGGGTAACAAGCCCAAGGGCTTTTGTGTTGGTATCTCCTAAAAACGCGCCCTCCAACGCACACACAGCGATGCCCTACTGCTAAAAACCTCTCTATGAGCGATCCTTGTTGCCTTTGTGGGAAATAATCATCTGCCAACACAAGGCCAATATTTTTTGATTCCAGTTCTAAAAGCCGTACCTTCGTAGTCGAACTCCTTCGGCCTGTATTTGAATCATCAGCGCTAGTCCTTCAACATTGTCTACAGCGCATCTTCTGTGTTTTTCTATTTTCCCATTTAGCATATTTTAATTATGAAAGCATCTTCAGGACACATCGTAAAAGTTCACTATACAGGAAAGTTTACGGACAACACCCTTTTCGACTCATCAGTTGATGCGGAGCCGCTTGAGTTTCAACTAGGCCAAGGAATGATGATTCCGGGCTTTGAGGCCGCCGTATTGGGAATGGAAGTAGGCCAAGCCAAGCAAGGAGTATTAATTCCGGCAGCAGAAGCCTACGGGCCTGTCAACCCCGAAATGATGTTTGAGGTTCCTATGAACGAGTTGCCACCGGCAACAACTGTAGGCACACAGCTCCAAGCCGAAGCCGGCAACGGGCAGGTAATTCCTGTAACTGTGGCTGAGGTGAATGGCGATGTAGCCGTAATCGATGCCAATCATCCGCTAGCAGGCAAAGATTTAGTTTTTGATATCGAATTGGTGTCTATCACCCCTTCTGCCGACTAAGTACGAGCGTATTTTCAGCGATATGGCCACCCCAAGTTTTTTGAGGTGGCTTTTCGTATTTACTCAAGCAGAAGCACTTCTATCCGCCTGTTTTCTTGTGCCTGCCAAGGGGCTTTTTCCTCGGGCCATACGGGAGCCGCCTTTCCAAACCCTTTCGTAGCAATACGCTCAGGCGCTATTCCTTGGCTGATGAGGTATTGTTTTACTACCTCTGCGCGCTGCTCCGAAAGCACAACCTGCCGCTGTGTATCGCCCACCATATCCGTATGGCCATAAACTTCTATTACGGCCTTAGGCCGTTTGTTTAAGAAGCTGATGATAGGCTGCAGATTGGTTTTGTAGGCTTCTTCTAAATTGGCTTGGTTGAAGCCAAACAAGGCTACCACCTGAGGTGCGGCGATGATGTGTTTGCCTTTGAAAATAGGCTCAAAGCCAGCCTTGAGGCTAGGGACATCGCCCAAGTCCAGCTTCGACAAATCATAGCCCTCTCCAACAAACATTCCTCTTCCAGCTTGATGCTCAGACTGTTGATTGAAGTATGTTAGCTGGATGAAGCGCCCTCCGTCGCGGGGGGTGGGTTTGTAGCTGATTTCGTAGTAGTGTTGAAATAGCCTGGGGATTTCTTGATAAATATCGATTAGGTCCTTGGCTTGATTTGTAAAATAGATATAGCCGCCGGTTAGTTCGGCTACTTGTTGCATTACCTCTTCATTGGCACCTTGCCCATAAACCACAGGATAAATGCCTACTCCTTGGGCGCGAGCCTTACGCACCAACTCCATCGCCGAGAAAGCCTTATTTTCGTGTAGTAATGAGGCGTTATCCATCCCGTCGGTCATCAAAACCAAGACCTGATTGTACTGCTGCGGCTCAAACACCTCAAGGGCAAGGTCTGCTGCTGCATAGAGCGCTGTTGCGCCGCCAAACTTACTTAGCCCCATGGGGTATTGGGCTAAGATACTGTCAGGGTTTGTTTGTGCACGTACCACAGTATGCAGGTTATGGTCAAACTTAGTCAGGCTGATGCGGTCTTTCGGGCTTTTCTGTCGGATAAACTCTTTTAGTCCGGCTTCCAATGAGGCGATGGGCGCACCAATCATAGAACCGCTATAATCTAGCGCCAAAGAGAAATGATAAGGAGCCGATACCTCGCGACTGACTTCTTTTACCTGAAAGTTTCCGACCTTGGCTACCTGCTTGTCGAAGTTTTCGGTAAGGCTTACAAAATACTTCTTGACAAGGTCTGGCGAATTGGCCAGTCCGCTGACAAAATTACCCACTGTATCCACGGCCAATACGCGCAAGGTAATCCGGTCAGGGTATTGGCTGTAGTCTGTTGCGATAATTTCCATCATTATGGGATGATCTTTGGCGAGCTCCTGCAAGGCAATGTTATTTTTGACAAAATGCCTGTTGCGTACCGTAACCTGTACCGAAGTCTCCTCCCAGTGCCTTTGTTCGGGGTCATAAGCCCTCATTTGGTAAGTTCTGCTGGTGAGTGGTGCGGTGAGTGTCCGCGAGCCGTTACCTTTGAATTGGCCTATGAGTTTATTTTCTTCATAGAGCCGCAAGCTATCGAGGTTGGTCGCATTCCATACCAACCTAAACATTTCTCCTTGGCCTAAGGTGAGGTGTGTAGTGCCTTTTTCTTCTTGTGCTAACTTGGCCACTAGCCGTAGCCTTGTAACCCTCGACCACAGGCGCGCTGTTTGTTCGCCAATAGCCAGCCCTTCTTTGAAGGCCGTCAGCACAAACGTTCGCCCGTTGGGGTAGGCATCGAGCGTACCCACCGTAAGGCTTCCTACAGCGGGAAGTGCCTCCCCCAAAATTTGAGGTTTGGGGTAAGTTTCTTCTAGCCGGACGCTGTCTGCTTGTGGAATATCCCATCTCAAAAGCCCTGCTTCATTGGGCAAGACACTCCCTCCCTCAAACTTTCCTCCCAACCGATGGTAAATGGATAGGGCTTTTGTGATAATCAGCTGTTGGTCTGGAACTTCTGCTATCAGTTGCAAATAAATATGTTCCTTGCCCATACGGATTTCCTTGCTTCCTGATAGTGGTAAGTCATCGGCTAGCAGTTGCCCGTTGGCTTCTAAGCGCAGCTTGACCGCATCTTGTACCTGCCAGCTGACGAGGGTTTTCAGGTCGGAGGCCAGTAAGGTGTCTTTGGCTATAAAATGATTGATTTTCAGGGTTTTAAAAGGGATGCGAACATTGTATGTCCGCATTTGTTTTGGTTTTTTCCCGTACGCAATGAGTTTGTATTGTGTATCTGGCTCAAAGTTGAGGAGGTACTCTCCACTGGGAGGCAGCTCATCTACCAGTCCCACAATCTCCACACGGCGAACATTGCTCCCCTCCCAGCTGAGATTTACTTGTTGTGGAGCATAGATTTGTGCCGGATGGAGGCGAATTCTCAGCTGTGGCTCATTATTGCTTTGTGCAAAGATGGGAAAGCCCCAAAGTACTCCTAGGAGTGTTATTACTAAAGGCGTTATTTTCATAAACACACAACAAATCGTTGGGCAGGGCTAGCTGCTTCATTCAGATTAGATAAATATGGGCATACATTAGTGCTTATAGTAATGTAGCTCAGCCTTTAGAGAGAAACTTCTCTACTAAATGGAGCTTCCGAAAATTCGGCACAAACCCTTATCAGTGGCTTTGTAGCCCAATCGATAAGGAGATTTTTAATGGCCTTAGCATCTAAATCACAGAAGCGCCCTACTTTTGTTTGGGTCTGTTACCCCCTGGATTATCTAGCTTACGTTTTCGGGCATCTTCTTCATACTTTTGCATTTTTTCCTTATCCAATACCAGCCGGCTTTTGCCTACTTCTTCAACAATCACTTTGTCGAGGTTGGTCTCTGTGCCAAGGTTGCGGGGGTCAATGTTGACTGCGTCAGGCAAGAGTCTGCTTTTGTCGATGGTGGCATTTTCGCGCAGAATTTCGAGTAGCTCTACATCAAACACCATGATAGCATTGGGTGGCACAAGGCCGGGTATTCCCTTAGCGCCGTGGGCTAGGGTAGATGGGATGATAAAAGAACCGCGCCCACCCTCACGCAAGGTTTTGATTCCTTCGCTTAGGCCATCGGGTACAAAAAACTGATCTACGGGAAATTCTAGCGGCCCATAAAGTTCTGAAGATGCCACAAAAGTACCGTCTAAGAGGTGGGCTGTATAGGCAATACTGACAATATCAGAGGCTTTGGGGATGCGGCCATTCCCCTTATCATAAATGGCATAACGCACCCCTGAGTAGGTTTTGTTGTATTGTACTCCTTCGCGGTTTTTGCTCAGGTATGCCAATATTTGTTCTTCGTCGGCTTTGATTTGTTGGCGGTTGGCCTCGCGTTTTAGGTTGTCGAGTTTGGCTCTGGTTGTTACATCCAATACTTTTACGACAAACCGCAGTTGCTCGTGCGGCTGTAGATAATGTGGTACGGGTTTTTGGATGGCGTTGAAATAGACTGCTGCGGGTATCTCTAAGGTTGCACTATCGCCTACGGCCAGCTTGAGCAGGAAGTCGTGTAATACCCCGCGATCACCTTTTTCGTAGCTTTGTGGGTGCGATAGCCGTGATAAAATACGGGTAGCAGGGCGGTCAGGATAGGTAGTATATACTACTGAATCATCGCTTCGGTGTATTTGCAAATGAAATTTGGCATAGTCGTTATACACCAAAATCCGCCGGTTGGTGGTATTACGGTGTTGGAAGCTGATGGTTCCTTGGTCTATGGCCAAGCGCTGTGCCAAGACTTGAGGCAAGTTCATCATGACAATCCATCCACAGACCAAACACAAGAGCAAGTATTTTTTCATAACAAACATACCAAAGAGTGGGCTAGACATTTTTAAGAGGCCAAAGAAGGGGTATAGCTAAAATGGAGCGGGTCAGGGTATAGGAATTTGTATCCGAGTTTTGTTTGCAGTTTGTCTGCCAATACAACTTTGTGGGGCAGTATCTTGGTATCATTGAATTGGGCTTCTTCCCAGCCACAATCGGCGATGCTTTGACTGATGACAGCTTGGCGGGTAGGGTGCTGGGGGGCTACTACATTAAACACGTCTCCCCAGTGTTTTTGTTGTATGATTTGGTGAATAATTTGCACCACATCATCTCTATGAACATAATTCACAGGCACATCTGCTCCCGGCAAGTCTTTTTTACCTCGGTAATATTTCCCGGGAATGCGTTCGTAGCCCATCAGCCCGCCACAACGCAAGATGGTCAGTTGGTTGCCAAAGGCTTGCTGCATTAGATATTCGGCTTGTAATAGCAGGTTTTCATCTTCGGGGTTGGGAATGGCATCGACTTCGCTTACATGCGTGGAGACATCAGGGTAGACCGATGTTGAGCTGATCAAGATGACATAGGGAGGGAGTATTGTACGGCGGTCATACATCCATGTAACAAGGCGTGCCATTTGGGCGGGATAATCTGTAGCGCCAGCACGCAGGCGTGGCGGGATATTGATAACCCAATATTGTACTTGTTCGGGGCAGGGAGGCAGGATATCCCCAGCATCGCTATCAAGGCGAAGCTGTGCCTGTTGTATGAGGGGCGATACATTGGGATGAAAACGTTCGGGTTGTGTATGTGTACCCCAAACAGGCAAACCTTCGGCAGCCCAGTATTGTGCCAATGGCCAACCAAGCCAACCCAAACCAATGATTCCGTACATGAGCGTTTTTATTGAGCGTCTAAAAGTTCAAAACTAAACAAATCTTGGACATTAGCGCTTACTTTGTAAGTTTAGTTGTGATTCTGTAGCAATTCGCTTGGTGTCAGGTTTATACAGCCCGCACCAAGCGGTCAACAAACCACAACACTACCGAAAGGAGGCTACTGAACAAAAAGACCCACAAGATACCCCCCACAGAAAACCCAGGCACAAAGTCTGCGAGTAGATAGACAATGACAAGGTTGAGCAGTAGCGGAAAAAAGCCCATTGTTGCCATAGTCAGGGGGAGAGCCAGAAACTTAAGTACAGGTTTTACAAAAGTGTTGATAAGCGCCAGCAAGAGCGTAACAATAAAGGCCGGCACCAGTCCATTAAACTCAATATCGGGCACGATAATGCCTACAAACATAATGGCGATGAAAAAAGTCAACAAGCGCTTGGCAAACACAATGAAGTCCATAAGGGTAAGTCGGTTGCGATGTGAAGAGCGAAGATACTAAAAAAATGCTGCCATCTAGCTGTAACGCACAAAAATAGCCTGTAGGTACAAGACCTACAGGCTTTTATTGTTCGTCGGGGTGGCGAGATTTGAACTCACGACCCCTTGCACCCCATGCAAGTGCGCTACCGGGCTGCGCTACACCCCGAACAATGATTGCTTAAAAAAGCAACCCCTTTTGGGACTGCAAATATAGCAACACAGTGCTGAATTTTGCAAGTGTTCGGCTGTTTTTTCTGTCTGTGCTGGATTAAAAGTCGATAATTAACTGATTATGAGTCTGGTTTATTTTTTAGCAAGGCTGTCCCGATGCTACAACGTAGGCATTGTTTTGGGGCGCAAAAACCTTCATACAGGCCCAACAGGGCTTGTGAGTCGTGGGCGTTTTTGGCTTCCCAGCCTAGGTCATACCACATCCGCAGGCGGTGATTGTCTTCGGGTGGCAGGCTTTCGAGCAAGTCTACGGCTTTCTCGGCATAGTCAGGATTGGCCTGCAACTGGGCATACCACATCAACAAGGGGGCAGCGGCATTGATGACAATCTGTTGGGCTGTACTCTTGCCTAACTTGCCCGAGGGGCGCTCCTGTTTTTTGGCAAACTGATAGTGTCTTTGCCAGTACTCAGAAGGTTTTATTTGTAAGTACTGAAGGAGTGCTTTGGCTGGCATTCGCAAAAAAGTACTGAACCAGTGCGGCTCTTGATGGATAAGTGCTGCTAGTTGGGCGACACGTAAAGGCGGAAAGCTCCCCGGGCGCAAACGGCTATATTGCCACATCTCAGTGGGGAGTTGCTGCGGCGCAAGGTCATATTTATGTGCTAAAAAGCGGTATTCTTCTACCAATTGTTGGCTGTAGCTATCCGTTGGTTCTTGGGGCAATAGTCCGGCTACGCCCATCAATATCGCCTCTAAAGCAAGCAGTTGGTCACGGTGTTTGTGGAGTATTTTGAGCGGAACCTGCCGGCTGAGGGCTTCGAATGGCTCTGCATTGACCTTGGCTCCCAAAGCCCTAGCCAATGCCTGATAGGCGCTTTGTTCCCAGTCTTGGTTGGTTTGATATTGGGCGATGCGTTGGGCTTTGAGCTCCATCCGTTGTACTAGCGCTCTGTCTAGGGTCATTGTACGTATGAGTGGCGCTACTTTGGGGAGTTGTGTGGCACAGGGGATGGGCGCTTGGCTTTGCATCAGCCCCTGATATTGTTGAAGGAGGTTCAGGTCTACCAATCCTTCTAGCGCTAGGGTGGGCATAGGGCTACCGTCGGGGCGCAGACAGGGAGCGTCATTTTGCCATACTACGTGTAAAATTACATTGTTGTACTGTAGATTTTGGCTGTGTTGGTGTCGCTGCCAGTCTGAAGAACGCAGGTGTATCTCGACACTCCCAACCCAGAGTACTGTCCCTATGGTCATTTTAGCCATCTGAAAATCAGCACCTTCATTCAGGTTGGTAATTCCTCGATGGTGGATGTGTAGTGGCTCCCCTGAGCTAGTAACCAAGTGGTTTGTATCAAAGGCTTGGTATTGCCATACGAAGTGTAAAAAGTCTTCGCGCATAGTGGTTTTGTTTTGCGGAAAATAGCATATTTTTATTAGCTATACAACAAACCACTGATTTTTGAATAAATATTTTTGGCTTTTCTACCAATTTGGCACAAGTCCTTAGCAATAGGGTTGCACCCCCCTCACTAAGGACTTGAATGGTTTCAGCGATTAAGCACCCGGGGGGTATTAAGGGTATTTTCTGTTTTGGTGTATTAATAGCGCTGAATGCTGTCGAGCAGTGTTTGTGCGGCTTCTTGGGCATTGGTACGGTGTACCACCATCGCAAAAAACTTGGTACTCCCCGTGGGTGCGTGCATAAACAAGCAGAGAGCGGGATATCCGTCTACAGTAGCGGTAGCCATGAGACCAGTAAATCCGGCCTGCTCGTGCTCGGCGATTTCCCTGATTTGCACCTCGTCGCTGTTGGCCATTTCTTGTAGCAGTGCCAAGAGAGCAGCTTCTCGGTCTTGGCTGCTGCGTTTTTTGTTGGTAACAGCGTTGAGGCTAAAGGTGATGATGCCTGAGTTGCGGGTATTGCCTACAAAGAAATCATCGGTTTGCTTGTCAATCACAAAATCATCCGGCGTTTCGAAGCGTAGTTGGTGCTTGGCCATTTGATATTGTTTTTGAGCTTGTACTGGTTGGGTGTATAGCAAAACACCAAGTACCAAGGGGAGCAAGTGTTTGATTAGTGGTTTCATGCAATGTGGGTTTTATTGTCCCTTGAAAAACACCGCACCTCCGGTGCCTGTTCCCACATATTGCGGATTTTTGCCATCCCATTTTTTTACTTTCTCATACTCAATGAGGTTCGGGGAGATAGACTCAGCCACGACACGGTTGGCGTTGGCTTCGGCCTCGGCACGAATACGGATAGATTCGGCAGCGCCCTTGGCTTGTTCGATAGATTTTTGAGCCTCGGCGCGCTCTTGGGCTACTTCTTGTTCTTTTTTGAGGGCAATTTGGCGAGCGTTGATTTTTGCGTCAATATTGGCCATCACACTCTTAGGAAGGCGCAGCTCATTGAGCAATACGACCTGCTCTACAATAAAGCCTTCTCTGCCCAAGCGGTTAGAGATTTGCTTCTCGGCTTCTTCCATAAACTTGTTCTTGTTTTCGTAGAGTTGCTCGGCGGTGTAGCGCCCCGAAACCTCGTTGTAGGCATCGCGCAGGAAGTTGCGCATGATGGTGCGGTCTAGCTCGTGGAGAGGCTTACGGTATTTGACAAAAATCTTGGATACTTGCCCGGGGTCTACCCGATAGTTGAGCGATATATCAAAAGCGACACTGAGTCCGTCTTTGGTCGTTACTCTAAACCCTTCTTGTGAAGTGCTGCCTTCGTTGCGCCCGTCGGTAAATACGACGTTTTGCACAAAGGTAGGGAACTCATAGATGCGGGTGGTCATGGGGTTGTACCATACAAATCCTGTAACCTCAGCTACGTCTTGTACCCCACGCTTAGAGCCATAGAGGTTTACGACCAGGCCTACATGTCCGGCATCGATGCGGGCACAAGAGGCCAATAGGGGGAGTAGGAGTGCGAACGCAGCCAAGCGCTTTAGTTGTATTGATTTCATAGGTTTGTGAGTTTGTGTTAAACGGTGAGAGTGTGTTGGGCCAAATGGGTGGGGAAGTTACCCACCATTTGGCCGATATAGAAGGGACTAATCCAGGGCTTGTTTGTTATTGCAGCGCTCGATTGAAGCGCGGTAGGTGTCTATATCCTCATTAGCGATGGAGTAGCGGATAGCGTTTTTGTAAGCTTCAACAGCCTCATCATAGTTGAGTTGCATTTCGTACATAATGCCAAATTCATTCCAAATCTTGCCACGGTTGATACCGGGTACTTCGAGAGAGGCATGTAGCAGCTCTTGGAGGTCGTTCCAACGCTCAAGGGTAGAGAGCAACACGGCGTAGTTGAGGTATACGGCAGTATACTCAGGAGCATAGCGGCGTGCTAGGCGGTAGCATTCTTCGGCCTTGTGGTAGTTTTTGTATTTGGTTTCGTACATCCAGCCAAGGTGATTGTAAGCCTTGCCATAGCGGGCATCTTGCTCGATGATGTAAGTGAGGGTATCAAAAGCTTGGCTGATGTTCCCATCTTTGATTTCTTGGTCGGCTTGGTAAAAAAGTTTGTCCAATTCAATGCCGTGGTCTCCTGTGTGCATAAAGTCAGGGGGTAATTTTTAAGCTAATCTGTTTTTGCGCCAAGGGCTGATGGCTTGGGGGGCGCTCGCACCATTGGCTGCAGGTTGTGCAGCGGGGCTTTGCTGGCTGTGAACCCACCCGGCGAGCGCAGCGGCCACGGTCTTATCGTCTTCGGTGGAGGCTTGTGCCAAGACTTCAGGGCGGTAATGTTGGGCTACAAAATGAGTATCGAAAGAGCCATCAACAAAAGCCTCGTGCTCTAATACGAAACGGCAAAACGGCAGGGTAGTTTCAATTCCGACGATTTGATAGGTATCAATGGCCTGTTTCATCCGTTCGATGGCCTCTTGGCGGTCTTTGCCGTGGGTGATGAGTTTGGCAATCATGGGGTCATAATAGATGGGGATGTCCATTCCTTGCTCAAAGCCATCGTCTACCCGAATGCCCAAGCCCTGAGGGCGTTGGTATACACGGAGCTTGCCAATATCGGGCAAGAAATTGTTCTTGGGGTCTTCGGCATACACCCGAACTTCGATGGCATGCCCCCGGATGCGTAGGTCTTCTTGTTGGAAGCTAAGTTTTTCGCCTTGGGCAATGCGGATTTGCTCCTTGACAAGGTCGATGCCTGTAATCATCTCAGTAACAGGGTGTTCTACTTGCAGGCGGGTGTTCATTTCCAAGAAATAAAAATTGCGCTGCTCGTCTACGATAAACTCCACCGTGCCTGCTCCATAATACTGGCAGGCTTGGGCTACCTTTACGGCGGCCTCGCCCATAGCGCGGCGCATCTCCGGCGATACAATGGCCGAAGGGGCTTCTTCGACTACTTTTTGGTGGCGACGCTGTACCGAACACTCACGCTCAAAGAGATAAGCCACATTGCCGTGTTGGTCGCCGAGTATTTGTATTTCGATATGTTTGGGTGAGCCAATATATTTTTCAACAAACACTGCTCCGTCGCCAAAGGCAGAAGTAGCCTCACTTACGGCGCGTTGCATTTGCTCTTCGAAGTCAGCCTCTTGCTCCACTACCCGCATTCCTTTGCCCCCGCCGCCGGCGCTGGCCTTGATGAGCACCGGATAGCCAATTTGGTTGGCTACAGCCTTGGCTTCGGCTATTTCTTGGATAGCACCAGGCGTACCGGGTACCAACGGAATATCATATTGGCCCACTGCTTCTTTGGCGGCCAGCTTGCTCCCCATTACAGCGATAGCCTCTGCCGAAGGCCCTACAAAAATCAACCCTGCTGCACGGACAGCCTTGGCAAATTCGGCATTCTCAGACAAGAACCCGTAGCCCGGGTGGATGGCATCGGCGCCGGTTTGTTGAGCCGCTGCAATGATTTTCTCACCTCGTAGGTAAGAGGCCGAAGAGGCAGCTTCGCCAATACAGACGGCCTCATCGGCATAACGAACGTGTAAAGACTGACGGTCGGCTTCGCTAAATACAGCTACAGTAGCGATGCCCATTTCGCGGGCGGAGCGCATCACGCGCAAGGCTATCTCGCCACGGTTGGCGACCAAAAGTTTGCGTATTTTCATTAATAATTAAAATGTGTCAAGTCAATGAGTACTAGTCTGTTGTTCAAATTTACCAAATATTTCAACATTCGCAAGCACTGAGCCTGGCGATAAGCCGAATATACGTCCTTAGGAGCAATATGTACCCCAATGCAACAAAGCTTCCTGAGAAAGAGTATATCAAAAGCAAAAACATATCTACTCACTTGACTGCAAGTACCTATGACAAGATTGTTGACGATGGCCGGGAAGTGGCTGCTTTGTGTGCTCAGCCTCAGCCTTTGGGAGCTACAAGCCCAAGACCGATGGGAGGCCTGGCACTACTACATCAATCCCAAGGGTGAGCAAGCCCTGAAAGTCAGTGCCAAATCTATCAATGCCTTTAGCGATGGGGTGGCCTGGATAGAAAAAGCGCATTTCGACGGGAGCAAATCTTTCTGGAACTATGCGCTCATAGATACCAAGGGGCAGCTGATTTTACCCCCACACTACGACCGCACCTACCCTTTCAAAGAAGGGGTTGCTGTGGTGCGCAAACGGGGGGAGAGTAAATTTATCCTCATCGACAAAGAGGGCAAACAAGTCTGTAGCCAACAATTTGACAGCCCACCACTGATTACAGAGGGGATGATTCGGTTTGAGGAAAACAAGCGCTATGGATATCTAAACCTCAAGGGTGAGGTAGTTGTGCCGGCCAAATATGTAGATACCGGGGGCTTTAAAGAAGGTTATTGCTGCGTGGCTATTGAGCGTGATGCGCAGACTTGGCTATATGGCTTTATTGACAAGACAGGAAAGGAGGTGATACCTTGTGTGTATAACCAAGCGGGTACCTCCTCCTTTGAAGATGGGCTGGCTCGGATGCGTATGCCCAACGGGCTGACGGGCTTTATCAATGCCAAAAATGAGGTGGTCGTCCCGGGCAAGTATGCTACTGCCAGCACTTACCGCGAAGGATTTTATCCGGCTGCCTTTGGCCCTAACCATACACAGTGGGGCTTGGTCAACAAACAAAATCAGGTCGTTATCCCGGGGCGGTATGATGATATGCAGCCGGTATACAATGGTATTGTGATGGTAGCGCTGAAGGGCAAGTATGGAGCCCTCAAAACAGACGGCTCGGTACACATTCCGCTGGAGTACGATGAGTATTATTACAAATTTCACGAAGATGGCCTGATTGTGGCCAAAAAAGGAGAACGCTCCTTCGTAATACTGGCTTCGGGCAAGGTCATCGGCCAAGATGGCATTACCCCGGGGGCAGTCAATCTTGAGGAAGAAGCAATGCCCTTTTATACAGCCGATAGGCGCTGGGGCTTGATGGATTTTGATGGCAATATACTTTTAGCACCGACTTATTGTTTTATTGGGCGCTTTTCGTCTGGCTTGGCTCCAGTCAAACTGTGCGAATAGTAGTGTACCGAAGTACAAATACCAGAGTTTAGGTCTTTAGCGTTTTTGATACCAAGATTCACAAGAGTTGAGGATTTACAGGATTTGATTTTCTTGATTCTCAAGAATTTTCAGCATACACATTTCCCAAGCCAATTTTGATTGGGTTTAAACAAGCGCTTAGACAGTAGCTAGTGTATTGAGGGGAGCTTGGGCGGATAGGTATTGGTCACCTAATAAAAAAAAGTATACTCAAGAGAATAGCGCGCCAAGCAAGCCAAGCTTAATCGTAATGACTATTGATAAATACCGCTTGTTGTGTGAGTAGGGAATCAAAGCCTATGAGACATAGCACCAAGGGCAATAGAAAAAGGCTTCCCAAATTTTCAAGATTTGGAAAGCCTCAAACAAAGGGTAAATATCAGAAGTCTCAAGGGCTATGCTGAGTGGGCAAAGCGCCTTTTTGTGTGATGTTTTTGGGGACTCAATCCACATCAGTTTGGGAAGTGTGTGAACTGAAAATCCGTAAATCCAGTGAATCTTGGAATCAGCTACGGGAACGTTTTAGGCGGATGTTGACCTTGCTTTCTTCACCTTGGATAAGGCGGCCAATATTTTTTTGGTGTGTCAATACTACTACCAAAAACATCAGAAAACCAAACACAATCAGCTCTGGGTCGTCGGGTTTGAAGCGCGGCATCAGCAACAACAACGGAAACGACAGGGTAGCCAAGATAGAGCCTAGAGATACATATTTGGATAAGAGCAATACCAATACAAATATCCCCACACACATCAACGTGATTTGAGGGTTTACAGCCAGCATCATCCCTAGGAGTGTGGCTACGCCTTTGCCTCCTTTAAATCCGATATATACTGGGAAAATATGCCCCACGATGGCTAAAGCTCCAAATAGTAGTTTGTAGAAAATTGTCTTATAGAGGATAAACTCATCGTAAGACACTACTTCATAAATCACCAAAAGCGTGGCTAGTGAGGTGGCTGCCCAGCCTTTGAGCATATCAATAGCCATAACGATAGAGCCGGCTTTGGCTCCGAGTACACGAAAAGTATTGGTTGCGCCTGAGTTACCGCTACCGTATTGGCGCACATCTACTCCATAATAACGCTTGCCAAACCATACCGCTGTGGGAATAGAACCCAAGAGATAAGCAGTAACACAAGCCAATAAAATCCAAAGCAAATCGAACATATATAATCAAAATTAGGTGTTAAAGTAAGCAAGGGTAGGGCTGATACATTGTGCCCTGCTTGGCTAGAGGCTGGCATTTATTGAGGAGCATCGTAACAACACACTTATCACAAAGATACAAAATATCTTTCGCAAAACCAACTGATAACAACTGTCCACCGAGGAAAAGTTCCAAGATGCAAGAAGACCAAGCACAAAAAAGGAGATGACACACATATCATCTCCTTTTCGCTTGAGCATCAGGCGATAGTTGCTATTGCTCCAATATTTTTACTTCTACCCTACGGTTGATAGCACGGGCTTCTTCCGAGCGCCCGGTATTGATAGGTTTCTTGCCTCCAAAGGCTTTATACTGGACACGAGATTCTTCAACGCCGGCATTACTGAGGTATTTGCGTACCGCAATGACACGTTTTTCGGAGAGTTTGAGCAACTCTTTTTTATCCCCAAAAGGCTCTGTATGGCCTTGTAGCTCAATGACCATCGTCGGGTTATCAAGCATAGTACGGCTGAGGCGGTCTAGCTCGGGGAAAGACTCTTCCATCAGCTCATCTTTGGCTCGGACAAAGAAAATATTTTGCAGCCTGACTGTTTGGCCTTTCTGTACAGGCATCAGGTAAAAATCTTTGGTGATTTCGCTATAGTCGGCTGTCGTAGCCAGCGTGATGCTCTCATCTGCGGCAAAAAAGCCTTTGGCTTCGGCGCGGAGCGCATAATCATTCCCCATTTGTAAGACTACCTGATATTCTCCACTGCTGCCCCTTGTGCTGGCGGTGCCGCTGAGGCTGTCATTTTTGGGAGTGGTTTGGTAGTTAATTTCTGCGTTGATGGGCTTCTTGGTAATGGCATCGTATACCACTCCTTTTACCAGTGCTACAGGCTTGGGCTTTTCTTTTTCTGAGAGCTTGATACGGAAGATGTCGCCGTCTCCGATGGCGTTATGATAAGAGGTAAAGTAGGCATATTCCCCCGATGCGGTCAGGTTGAAATAGGCATCCCAGTTGGGGGTATTGATGCTGGGACCGAGGTTTTCGGGCTCTGACCAACGCAGCCAGCTATCGTCCAAGCGACGGGTTACGAAAATATCATAAGAGCCGTAGCCACTCAGGCCGGCTGTAGCATAGTAGAGTGTGGTGTTGTCGGCTGCTAAGAAGGGGGAGGTCTCGCTATCTGCGGTATTGACTATTGGGCCGAGGTTTTTGGGGGTAGAAAACAAGTTTTCTCCCTTTTTGAAAGACACATAAAGGTCTTTGCCGCCAAAACTGTCATCGCGTTGGGCGGTCATCAACAGGATTTTGCCATCGGCAGAGAGGCAGAATTCTGAGTATCGGTTCTTGTTATAGTAGTTTTCTATCGTTACGGGTTGTGGGTTGCCCCATTGGCCATCGCGGCCAAGCGTAGTAATGGAAAGCCCCTTGGTCATAGTACCATCGGCATTGTAGATGTTATTGAGCAGCATTTTGCTGCCGTCAGGCGTAATCGAAAACGAGGAGTTGTGGTGGTCGGTATTGATGGGAGGCCCTATGTTTTTGGCAGGGCCAAAGTTACCATCAGCTTGGCGCTCAGCATACCACACATCTTGGCGTTTTTCGTCGCCTATGTTGTCGGGGTGATTGTAGCGGGTAAAATAGAGTGTTTTGCCGTCAGGCGAAATGATGGGAGATACCTCTTGGTATTTAGAATTGATGTTGCTGCCTAGGTTTTCGGCCTTATCGTTGATGTGTAGCTCATCGGCTAGTTTTATGACAGCCTCTATCGGAGTATTGCTATTGGAGATGCCAATTGCATCTATCTGAGGAATATCATTGATTTTGAGGGGATTGAGCTGCAACTTGATTGCTGCTACTTTATAATTGGTGGGTTGTATGTTGATTCGGAACATACGTCCACCGTGAAGGTTGGTGATATTGGTATTTTGATAAATGGCAGGGTATTCCTTCCCGCTTTCGTCATATAGGTAGATATGGGTAATGGCTCCGGGGTTGTGGTTTTCGGCAATGGCGATTTGTTGGATGACCATCGGCTTGTCAAAACCTACCTTGATAAACTCTCCGGCAGGGTTGGTAGCTGAGGCCGGAGACCAAGCACAGGGGCTTTTACCTGTTGCTGGAAGCTTGTTGGGTTTGCCTAGTGCTTGTGTGGCCTTGTATTGTTTGTTGCTGGCGTCGTCTGCATCTTGTAGCTCTGAAGATACTTCTATCACGCGGCTGGCCCATTGTACGGCCTCTTGGCCTTGAGCATTAAACCAAAGACCACACAAGAGTATGATGAGAAATCGAGTCATGAGAAAGGTTTTTTGTATATCCATCAAAAACGTGCCCTATGTGTATGAAAGTATACAAAAGGCTTATTTTGGGCTAATTTACGTCATATAAAGAGATAAACTCAAAAAATATCCTTGTTTTTTGTTTGTTTATCAAACGCAAGTAACGATGTAAGGTTAGCATCCTTTAATATAATTCGCAAAAAAAGCGCCAAAAGGCGCTTTTACAAAAGGCAGAAACAGTTGCCTAGAAATCTTCATCCAGTTTAAAGGTATGGTTATCGGCTGTATTGCTGTTTTTTACGCCGGCTTTTTGGTATTCAGCTACTTTTTTCTCAAAGAAGTTGGTTTTGCCTTTGAGCGAAATCATCTCCATAAAATCAAAGGGATTATCCACATTGTAGACCTTGTTACAGCCTAGCTCGCCCAGCAGACGGTCAGCTACAAATTCGATATACTGCGCCATCAGGTCGGCATTCATTCCGATGAGCTTTACGGGGAGGGCTTCGGTGATAAACTCTTTTTCGATGCTGACAGCCTCGGTGATGATGTCGGTGATTGTCTGCTTGGGAAGTTTATTCTTGATGTAGTTGTTGTACAACAAGCAGGCAAAATCACAGTGCAGTCCTTCGTCTCGCGAAATAAGCTCATTAGAAAAGCTCAAACCGGGCATCAGGCCGCGTTTTTTGAGCCAGAAGATAGAGCAAAAGCTACCTGAGAAGAAAATGCCTTCTACTGCGGCAAAGGCAATCAGGCGCTCGGCAAAATGCTCGCTTTCTATCCAACGCAGCGCCCATTCGGCTTTTTTCTGAATACAGGGAATGGTTTCGATAGCCCGAAACATCTTGTCTTTCTCCGTAGGGTTTTTGATATAAGTATCAATCAGCAAGGAGTATGTCTCCGAGTGGATATTTTCCATCATTACCTGAAACCCATAAAAACAGCGGGCTTCGGGGCTTTGTACTTCTTTCATAAAATTGACAACGAGGTTTTCGTTGACAATCCCATCGCTGGCGGCAAAGAAGGCCAAGATGTGTGAAATGAAATAACGCTCGCCATCATTGAGGTTATCCCAGTCACGGAGGTCTTGGGAGAGGTCTATCTCTTCGGCTGTCCAAAAAGAGGCTTCCGCATTTTTGTACATTTCCCATATATCGTGTTGTTGGATAGGGAAAAGCACGAAACGGTTTTTATTTTCTGCCAAAAGCGGCTCAGGCAAAATATGAGTAGACATAGGCTTAAGGGTTGGGGTGAGTGATAGGGGTATGGTAACAAATAGGTATGCTAAGTGTTTGGTATGGTGATAAACTGCTTAGCTAAGTGTTGGTCGAAGTAAATTGTTTGCAAAAACGCTTTTATTTGCTCAAAAAACGCTTTTTCCCGACCAATGAGCAGTACCTCAAGGCTAGAGCGCCTGCCCGCTGCGCTGACAAATTTGCTAAATATTTGTGCCAAAAACAACGACGTGTCTTTTTTTTGTGGGAGTATGTTGATAATCAACCTCAAAACTTGACGACCCATAATTATCTGGCAAAAATCGCGCTATCCAAACTTTGGCAGATGTTTTTGAGCCTTGCGGATATATACTAATGTTTGTACTTTTTTGAGAATAAAAAAAGACCTTGGAAACTCCAAGGCCTCTATTGTTTGTGTAGGCGGTTAGGATATTGGTTTTAGGCTACCAGCTCTAGGTCTATAGTACGTTTGGAGAGGTTGGCGTCAAGCACTGTTACTTTTACTACATCTCCAAAGGCGATGATACGCTTTGTGCGACGGCCTATGATGCGGTAATTATCTGCATCAAGCTCATAAAAATCATCATCAATGTCTGACATGCGCACCATTCCTTCGCATTTATTCTCAATCATTTCTACATAAATCCCCCACTCGGTTACGCCCGTTACCACGCCTTCGTACACCTTCCGTTCGGCGGCCTGCATATACTCTACTTGTTTGTACTTGATAGAGGCGCGCTCTGCGTCGGCAGCGCGTTTTTCCATATCGGAGGCGTGCATACAGCGCATTTCGAGTTCTTCGGCCTCTACGGCTGCGCCTTTGCGCAGGTAATGGTGTAGCAGGCGGTGTACCAACATATCGGGGTATCGACGGATAGGCGAGGTAAAGTGCGTGTAGTGTGAGAATGCCAGACCAAAATGCGAAGTAGAGAGGGTTGTATATTTGGCCTTGGCCATCGTGCGGATGGCGAGGTATTGCAACACATCTTGTTGTGGTTTGCCCTGAACACCCTCAGAGAGTTTGTTGAGCGAAGCCGCTAGGGCACTACCTTGGGTTTTGATTTCATACCCAAACTTTTTGGCAAAGCCCACAAAATTTTGGAGCTTCTCTTGATCGGGGGCGTCGTGAGTACGATACACCATCGGCAGGGGCTTGCGTTTGTTGATATTGCTCACAAACATCGCCACCCGTTTGTTGGCCAATAGCATAAATTCTTCTACCAAGCGGTGTGCGTCTTTGCGTTCTTTGATATAAATACCAATGGGCTTGCTGTTTTCGTCAAGGCGAAACTTGACCTCGGTCGTCTCAAAGTTGATAGCACCATTGGCGAAGCGCTGCTTGGTCATTTGTTTGGCCAAAGCATTGAGTGTTTTGAGAGCCTTCGTCATCTCGTCGGTATCGCTTCCTTCTATGGCTTCTTGTGCTTCTTCGTAGGCATAGCGACGGTCGGAGTGGATGATGGTTTTGCCAAACCACTCTTGCACTATTTGGGCTTCGGGAGTCATCTCAAAGACTGCCGAGAACGTTAGTTTGTCTTCGTTGGGGCGCAGCGAACACAGGCCGTTGGAGAGGCGCTCGGGCAACATCGGCACCACCCTATCTACCAAATATACAGAGGTAGCACGGCGGTAGGCCTCTTTGTCTAGCCCTGAGCCATCTTGTACATAGTGGGTTACGTCAGCAATATGTACCCCGATTTCGTAGTTACCATTGTCTAGAATTTGAAAAGAAATGGCATCATCAAAATCTTTGGCATCGTGTGGGTCTATGGTGAAGGTCATTATCTTGCGCAAATCGCGGCGCTTGCGAATTTCGGCCTTCGAGATAGCCTCCGGAATCATCTCAGCCTCCTGCAATACTTCAGGGGGGAAGCGCAGGGGTAGGTCAAACTCGGCCAAGATGGCATGCATCTCGGTATTGTTTTCTCCAGCCTTGCCCAATACTTCTATTACTTCGCCGCTGGCGTTGGCCTTGGGGGTGGGCCAGTCTACGATACGTACCACTACTTTGTCGCCGTTTTTGGCTCCGTGGATACGGTGTTTGGGTATAAAGATATCGGCGTGGATGCGGCGGTGGTCTGGGATGACAAAGGCATATTTGGCCGATACTTCTATCGTACCGACAAGCTCTTGCCGACCGCGCTCGATGATGTCTACTACTTCACCTTCTAGGCCTTTGCCTTTGGGGCTGTTGGGGAATACCTGTACATCTACGATGTCGTCGTGTAGGGCATAATGCAATGCATCGGCATCTACCCAAATATCCTCGTCGCTTTGATCACTGATTACATAGGCAAACCTTGGGTTGACAAAATCTACCCGCCCGCGTACTATAGGCAGCGGTTTTTGTTTGGACTTGAACTTGCCGTCGGCAGTTTTGATAATCTCGCGCTGTTGTGCCAAGCTTTGCAATGCTTCGGCAGCTTGCTGTTTTTCGTTGGGAGTTTGTACTTGTAAGCGCTTAAAAATCTGCTTGATAGAGTAAGATTGTTTGCCACCGGTAGAAAACACATCGAGTACACGTTTGGCCAAAGACTTCTTGGCCACAAGGGGTTTTTCAGGATAGTTATTGTTGGCTCTAACTGTCTTCTTGTTGCGAGGGGTAGAGGATTTTTGACGCGGCGATTTGGGTTTCTTTGTGTCAGCTTTAGGATTTTTGTTCATTCGTTTTTTCATATTCAATCAATATTAGGTGTCAGGCACTCACAAGGGGCTTGTGGTATTCGTGCGCGCTTCTGGTCATCAAGCCCCCAAGGGGAGTGTTATGTTGAGCGCCTGACTATGAGCGGGTGATTAGGCTATGCCCAGTTTTTTTTTCCGTTGCTCATAACGGTTGCCAATGGCTTGGTAGATTTGCTCTAGTGTGCCTTTGGGGATAGCACTGATTAGTTTTTGGGTATATTCCGTTTGTGGGTTTTCATAAATCTGCTCAGAGAAGCCCATCTCTTCTATCCGGCCTTGGTTCATGACAATCATTCGGTCGGCCATAAACTTGACCACAGAGAGGTCGTGTGAGATGAAGATATAGGTCAAGCCAAACTCTTCTTTGAGGTCGTTGAGCAGGTTGAGTACTTGGGCCTGTACCGATACGTCGAGCGCCGACACAGACTCGTCAGCGATGATGAACTTGGGTTGTAGACCCAAGGTACGCGCAATACAGACGCGTTGGCGTTGCCCTCCCGAGAACTCATGTGGGTAGCGGTTGAAGTGTTCGGGCTTCAGCCCTACTTTTTCGAGCAGATACATGACTTTTTCGCGGCGCTGCTGGTCGTTGTCCAAGATGCCATGTATACGCATCGGTTCCAGAATAGCCCGCCCTACCGTCAGGCGTGGGTTGAGCGAAGAGTAAGGGTCTTGGAAGATAATCTGCATGCTTTCGCGCAAGGCTCGCATGTCGTTCTTGTTGTAGTCATTGATGCGTTTGCCCTCAAAGATAATATCACCAGAGCTAGGCTCTACCAAGCGCAAGATAGTACGTCCGAGGGTTGTTTTGCCACAACCTGATTCGCCTACCAGCCCAACAGTTTCGCCCGGGTATACCACAAAGCTCACATCATCTACAGCTTTGATAGGGTCTCTTTTGGTGCCAAAAAGCCCTTTTCGCTGGTAATAATACTTACTCAGATTACGTACTTCGAGCAAGGGGGCTTGTTGAGCCAAGGCTTCATTACGTTCTTCTATCTCAAAATCGTGGATTACGTTTTCCAGAATCATATCGCCCATACCGTGAACGATATTATCCTTCTCCGAGATTTCGCCCGATTCGTTAATCTGTATAAAGTCAGCCACCACAGGCAGCTGCCGCAGCTTGAAGTCAAGGCGAGGCCTACAGCTCAATAACCCCTTGGTGTAGGGGTGCGTTGGGCTATCAAAGATATTCATGACTTCGTCTTGCTCCATCACATTCCCCTGATACATCACCATCACACGGTCTGCGACTTCAGCGATTACGCCCAAGTCGTGTGTAATGAACATCAGGGCTGCATCTTGTTCGTGGCGCAAGATTTCCATCAGCTCTAAGATGGTTTTCTGTACCGTTACATCCAAGGCTGTTGTAGGCTCATCGGCAATCAGCAGCGAGGGGTGGGCGCAGAGTGCCATGGCAATCATCACCCGTTGTTTTTGCCCACCCGAGATTTCGTGTGGGTAGGAGTGGAATATCTTTCCAGGGGTAACGCGCCCGTCGTCGCTGGTCAGGCGTACTAGCTTGAACAGGTCTAGGGTGCGCTGTTTGGCTTCTTTTTTCGAGATAACATAGTCTTTGGGGAGGCCTTCTTTGTGGGCGATATCCTTTTGGTGTAGCAAGATAGCCTCCATCACTTGGTCGCCACAGGTATAGACCGGGTTGAGCGAGCTCATAGGATCTTGGAATATCATCGCGATATCGCCTCCTCTGATTTCGCGCATGGCCTTCTCGTCCAAATGCAGCAAATCAATCTCACCAAAGCGGCTAGAATGAAAGATGACTTCTCCCGAAACTTTGGCCGAGCTGTCCAAAAGCCCCATAATAGCCAAAGAGGTAACCGACTTGCCAGAGCCTGATTCTCCTACAATACCGAGGGCTTCGCTACGGTGGAGCTTAAAGCTGACATTTTCGACTGCTTGGGTCTTTTTGCCGTTTTTTTCAAAAACTATTTCTAGGTTACGAACTTCTAAGATAGGCTCGGTATAGAGATTCTCAATGCTATTTTTTCTGAAGACGTTTTCTTTCATAAACGCGATGGGATTTGAGGTAAATCAAACCAATAGGTTAGGTTGATTGTGTGAGGGGGTGGTTGGGCGTATGGTTAGGCCAAAACCGCTCAAAAATCACCTCAATATACAGCAATTATTTATCCAAAAAAACAGCGGGGTAGGGATTGCACTTATTTTTCTGCCAAAATTCCTAGGCTCTTCATCAGCGGTAAGGGCTTGAGATGAGCGACTTGGATACTGTCGGGGTAGAAGATAAATCGCTGGTCGTAGAGTTTGTCCTCGATATAATAGCTTAACCAATATTGGTTTTGCAAATGAAATACAGAGGGCTGTATTCGTTCGATGGCGGTAGCGCTGTAGGCAGCTACTTCGGCAAAGTGATGCCTTAGGGTAGAGGTGGTTTGTTGGTCTTGGGTGTCGGGGCTGAGACCATAGCCCGAAGCTGCTACAAAAGTGTGGGTGAGTGTGGTAGCGCTGTTATTAATCAAATACACCAGCCACTCTTCTTCGGTTTGGATTTCAGAACGTACAACAGCGATGTATACATCAGTTACCGCAGGAAAATCAATATCTTTTTTCATAAACAAAAAGCAAGAGGTAAATAGTTCGGATAGATGATTAAAGCATCAGATATTTGGGGAAAGTCAGGATGAGTATTGGGCAAAATATACTAAAATCCACTTGATATGAGGATTCATAGGGTTTTGATACCTGAATCTTAGTGGTCTTCAGTGTACCCATTCCCCCAAATCAATTTGCATGGGGGGAATAACCGTTGTTGGGCAGGGTAGGTTATTGGGGGTTTGTAGCGAGATGTTGCCGCACTTTCTCCAAGTCCTCGGGAGTATCTACAGACACGGTGTCGATATGACTAAAGGCTATTTTGATGCGGTAGTGTGCCAGCCAACGCAACTGTTCGAGGCTTTCGGCCTGCTCCAAGGGGTCTGGAGGGAGTTGGGCGATATTGGCCAATATCTCTGTACGAAAGCCATAAATACCCAAGTGTTTGTAGAAGTCAAAAGTTTGCGCCCATGTTGTTTTGGGGACTTGGTGTAGGTAGGGTAGCGGGCTGCGGCTGAATAAAATCGCTTCGTGTTGGGCGTTGAAAATCACCTTGGCCTCTTTCTCATCGAAAATTTGGTCATTGACATCAATTTTTTTGACCAAGGTGCCAATTTGGGTGTCGGGCTGTGCAAATAAGGCTGCTACAGCATCAATCTGTGAAGGGTCAATAAAAGGCTCATCTCCTTGGATATTGATACAGACTTCAAAACCTGCGCCTATTTGTTGGGCTACCTCTGCGCAGCGGTCTGTGCCATTCTGATGCTTAGGGTCGGTCATGGCGGCTTCCCCTCCAAAAGCCAATACGTGTTCGTAGATGCGGGCATCATCTGTAGCCACAACCACGCGGTCTACTTGTTGCGCCTTGCGTACCTGTTCATAAACCCGCTGTAGCATACTTTTTCCGCCTAAGTCTATTAGGGCTTTACCAGGAAGACGGGTAGAGTTGTAACGTGCTGGAATGATTCCAAGGATTTTTGTCATTGAATTTACGATTTGGGATTTACGATTTATGATTTGAGGGTTACGGTCTATCACTCGCCACTCTAAAATCGTCAATCAAACTGGCCTATTTTGAAAATGGAGGTTGATTCGAGTGTGATACCGGCTTTTTGGAGGGCACGATGAGCGCGTCGGCGTTCTCGGACGAGCCATAGGATATAGCCGGCCATCAAGACCAATACAATACTAAAAACCACGATTACCCGGATGATATTGGCGCTTTGTACGCTTTGTTCAAGATTTTTAATACGTTGATATTTGGCCAGCAATCGGGCATTGTTGATTTTGTTTTGGTCATATTGTTGGCTGAGTTGGTCGGCGGCAGCCAGTGCATCAAGTGCTTTATCATCTTGCTCTAGGTAGCTATACAATTCTGCTAGGCGTTCGTAAGCCTCTACTATTTTGGCCGTATCACGGGCAACGGCCTTGCGTTGTTGTAGCTCTTCTTTGTAATAGTTGAGGGCTTGATTGTAGCCCTTGTCGCCTCCTAGGCGATAATAATAGGAGCCGATGATTTCGAGCAGCTCGATTACCTTGGCCTTATCACCTATTTCGCGGTAGATGCTGAGCGCTTTTTGATACTCTTTGATAACCTTTTCGGCTCCGGCCAAGTCATTGGTACTAAATAGCCCGACATATACAATGGCATCAGCAATCCCTTTTTGGTAGTTTACTTTTTGGGCGGTTTGGAGCGCTTTCTGCGCATAGAGTGCGGCCACGGAGTTGTTGTTGGTGGCAGCGTAAGCCTCTGCTAGGGCGTTGTAGGTATTGATGACGAGGGTATCATTGTTTTTGACAATCAGCAATACACGGCTGAGGCTGTCGATACGTCGGCAGTTGGACAACTGCGCCCAGGCAGGTGTTTGCAACAACACAACCAAAAACACGCAAGTAATCAGGCGAAGATTCATACAGACGAAATTAGGTACAAGCCAATAAGGGTAAGGTAAGCAAAATTTTAACCAAAGCTCATAGTATTTTACAAAATTACGCAATTCACGTCAAAAGCGGCTCACATAGCCAAAGTGAATTTTGGAGCGATCAAAAACGGCGGCCTGTTGTGCGGATGCGCCTAGGGCAAATACCAGCTGAAATGTGCCGGCATTGGTGTCAAAATTCATCCCCCCTCCAGCGCCCCAAGGGGTATCTTCGAGGAGGGGAAGTTGTAGGGCATCGCGCCGATACCAAGCTTGGTCATAGAAAAGAAAGAAATAGGTTTTGGGGTCTGCGTAGAGCCTGTATTCCAGCGTGGCTACAGCATAGAGGCTGGCGTAGAAGTTGTTCTCGTTGTGTCCACGCAGGCTTTGCAACCCACCTATACGGAGCAGGTCGCTGGCCAATAGCGCCTCATTGCCCAAGTAGCCGCCGATGAGGCGTGTATACAAACCACTGTTTGAGCCAAGAAAGCTATGTTTTTCGATACTCAATAGGCTTTGCAACTGCAAACTCTGTGCAGGTACGGTGAGGGGTAGGCTGTCGGCTAGTAGTGGGTTGATTGTCAGCGACTTATTTCCGAGCCCAGCTTGAGCATGTATCTGCCAGCCCTTGCGAGGGTAATGGTAGCTGTCGGTATTGCGCCACTGATAGCTAAGCTCATACATCAAAAAACGGCTGTTGGCATTGAGTACCAAGCTTGCTGCGCTGGTATTGGAAACTGTGGCTGTCTGTAGTGCGATACCAATACCCAGCTGTGCTTGTGGGTTCAGGCCAAACTTCAGTCCGGTGGCGCGGCGTATTTGTAAAAAAGTCGAATCTTGTTTGAGTAGGTCTAGCTCGGCATAGCCACTCATCGGGAGTCTGAACAACCCTGGGTGCTCATACCCGAGCTGCAATACTTGTGATTCGCTCTCGAAGCGCCTCCAGACAGCCTCTAGTAGTTTGCCTGTGGCAAATAAGTTATGTAGTTTGAGGTTAAACTCTCCGGTGAGCAAAACCGTACCGGGGCGCTCTTGGTTGGGGAAAAAGCCAACGATACCATATAGCTCGTTCACATTTTGAGCCTTGGTTTGTAGTTGTACTTGTGCCAATTGGCCTTTGAAAAGCAGCTGAGGACTCTTTTGAAGCCGCAGATAGGGCAAGTTGGCCAAGAGTCTCGGAATCTGCACGATGCGCTCGGCTTGGTAAGGCTTGCCCGGGCTAATGCGCAGGTAGGCCTCCAAAAAACTCCTTTTGATACGTGGTGAGCCACTGAGCGCCAAGGTATCAAAGCGAAAAGTGGGGCCGCCTTGGTAGGAGAAGGCCGTTTGCACCTTGCCATGGGGGCTGATGTTGAGTACCGTATTTTCGAGTTGGGCAAATGGATACCCTTGCGCATCGGCCAAGGCCAGCAACTGGCGTTGGTAATGTCGTAGGGCGGTCATCGAAAAAGGAACCGGTAGTTTTAACAATCGTTTGGCCTCTCGGTTTAACTCAGGAGGCAGCCCATTTAGCTCATTGTCTTGCCATTCATAATATTGCCCCCAATAAACCCATACCCGCAGAAGGCTGTCAGTCTGCACAAGCGAATCGATAGAGGCTTCTAAGTAGCCTTGCTCCCGCCCACTGTCAAGCCATTGCTGTAGGGCGCTGAGGGCGGCTGTAGTGTCGGGGTAGGCCGTCATAGCAGGCGGCGCTAGGCCGTCGGGTGTGGCAGTATTGAGCAAAAGGGTGTAGCTTTGTGCCTGCAACAGCCCACTACTGCCAGACAACAACAGCCCACAACATAGGCTCCACCAAAAGCGTTTTAGTTTTTGAACCATTGACATTCCCTAGCTTGGCCGGATTATACCTACACATCCCTTTTTGCAAACAGGCTTGCCACTACTGCGACTTCCATTTCAGTACCAATCGCTCCAACCAAGAAGCGATGGTGGCTGCAATGGTACAAGAAATCAAGTGGCGGCACAACTATTTGCCCGAAAAAAGCCTTCAAACCATCTATTTTGGGGGCGGAACTCCCTCCCTGCTCCCTACGCCGCTCTTGGCAGCCCTGCTGGAGGCCATCCATCAGACGTTTGATACAAGCGCCCTGCGCGAAGTAACCCTAGAGGCCAACCCCGATGACCTGAACCCTGCGGTATTGCAAGCGTGGTATGATCTAGGAATCAGGAGGCTGAGTGTCGGTATACAGTCTTTCAACGAGCAACACCTGCGTTACCTCAACCGAGCGCACGATGCTGCGCAAGCCCTGCGCGGGGTAGATATGGCGCGGCGTGTGGGATTTGAGGCTTTCAGTATCGACTTGATTTATGCCATTCCGGCGGAGAGCCATCGTGTCTGGGAAGCTGACCTCGCGCAAGCGCTTGCCCTCGATGTGTCCCATATTTCGGCTTATTGCCTCACCATTGAAGAGCGTACTGTTTTTGGCAACCGCTTGGCCAAGGGGTTGATGGCTCCCATTCCCGACCAATGGGCCGCCACCCAGTTTGAAATGCTCACCCAAGCCTTGGGCGATGCTGGTTATGAGCATTATGAAATCTCCAACTTTGCTCGACAAGGGCGCTATGCTATTCACAACACGGCTTATTGGCAAATGAAACCCTATATCGGCATAGGTCCCGGCGCGCACGCCTTTGACGGTCAAAACCGCCACGCCAATGTGGCCAACAATGCCCGTTATATTCGGAGTATTTTGCAAGAAAATACGCTGCCGGCCACGCTCGAAGTCCTTAGCCCGGCTGACCGAGCCAACGAACTGTTGTTGGTAGGGCTGCGTACCCAGTGGGGCGTGTCAGTGGCCGCCCTTAGCCAACTGTTGGGGCAGGACTGGTACATATACAACCAAACCACGGTCGAAGCACACCTAGCACAAGCTTGGCTCGAATGGACGGCAGATGGCCAACGGTTGCGCATTCCGCCCCAAGCGAGGTTGTTGGCAGACCATATCTGTGCGACACTTTTTGTAGATTAATTTTTCTGGAGCAAGACAAGCCCTAGCCTACATATTTTTGTACAATCTGCCGGATGCCGCTCAGATAGCCTTGGCCGAAGAGGTTGAGGTGTACCAAAAGGGGATAGAGTTGGTAGAGGTCATAGCGTTGCTCAAAGCCGTCTTCCATCGGGAAGGCCTCCTGATAGGCGGCATAAAAAGCCGGTTCAAAGCCCCCAAACAAGCGCGTGAAGGCAATTTCAGCTTCGCGGAGGCCATAATGTACCGAGGGGTCTACCAAGACAGGGCGGGCTTGAGTGTCGGCCAAGACATTGCCACTCCACAGGTCGCCGTGTAAGAGAGCCGGCTTGCTACGAGGCAGTAGGTCGGGCAGCTTTTCGTAAAGCATCTCTAGTTGATGGTACAGCGCTGTGGGCAGGCGCTCTTCGTAAAGCGCCAAACCAGCCTGCGGGTGCAGCCGTTGCGTAATCCAAAACTGGATGCCGTCAGTTGTGGGGGTGTTGGCCTGGGGCAACGAGCCGATATAGTTGTCATAATCAAGCCCAAACTGGGGCTGCGTGTGGGCGTGTAGGGTGGCTAGCTCTTGCCCCAACAGTGTCCAAGTGTGTGTTGTTGGCTTGATAGGCTGTATGTACTCCAGCAGTAGGTATTGCTGCCCTTGAGCCTCCCCCTGCCCTATGATTTTGGGAATGCGAACAGTACCGGTTTGTGCCAAACATTGAAGCCCTGCCGCTTCTTTGGGTAGCAGGTCTGCCGGCGCGGTTTCTACCCATTTCACAAAAAAACGCTGCCCGTTGGCGCGTAACTCTGCGGCCACGCTGATATTGCCACCCGACAATATCCCATAGCCCTCGACGACAGGGGGAGGGTCAAAATGTTGGTGCAGGATTTGGGCAAAAAAATCGTCATAATTGATAGTATTCCACATAACAGGCAGTATTTTTTGGAGGAGAGGAATCATAGGTGCTACTCAGGCTTACTGAGTGCTTTTTTGTAAGTGGCCAATGCCCGCTCACGGGCGAAACTGTGCTCTACCATAGGTTGTGGATATTTGAGACTGCTCAGCTCAGGCACCCATTTTTTGATATAGCGCAGATCTTTGTCAAATTTTTGGGTTTGCAATGTAGGGTTGAACACCCTGAAGTACGGGGCAGCATCACAGCCTGAGCCGGCAGCCCATTGCCAACCGCCGTTGTTGGCCGATAGGTCAAAGTCGAGTAGCTTTTGGGCAAAATAAGCCTCTCCCCAGCGCCAGTCGATGAGCAGGTGTTTGACCAAAAAACTAGCCGTAATCATCCGCACACGGTTGTGCATAAACCCGGTTTGGTTGAGCTCACGCATGCCTGCATCTACAATAGGGTAGCCGGTTTGGCCTTGACACCAGCGCGCAAACTCCTCCTCGTTATTGCGCCAATCGATGCGGTCGTAGTCAGGTTTGAATGCCCTAGTGGCTACGTGTGGAAAGTGATGGAGGATGTTCATATAAAAATCCCGCCAAATCAGCTCATTCAGCCACGACTCACTCAATTGCTGGGCTTTTTGAGCCAGCTGGCGGATACTCACCGTCCCAAAACGCAGGTGTACACTCAGGCGGGTAGTACCTTGTATGGCCGGAAAATCGCGTTGTTCGGCATATCGGCGGATGAGTGCATCTGAAGTTTCGGCAGGGGGAAAAGCTACCTCTGCCCCCACAAACCCCATCTCTTCCAGACTAGGTACGGGCAGGGGTGCTTGTTGATAAAAGTTGCCAAAATACTTTTCGGTAGGATAAGGTTGCAAGTAAAACGCATTGACTTGCTCTTTCCACTTCCGGCTATAAGGCGTAAACACGGTGTAGGGTTTGCCCTGGCCAGAAAGCACCTCGTCTTTTTCAAAAATCACTTGGTCTTTGTGGGTTTCAAACGCAATCCCTTTGCTTTTCAACAACTCGGCTACTTGAGCATCCCGTTCAAGGGCATAAGGTTCATAATCGTGGTTGCAAAACACCTTCTTAACAGGGTACAACTCCGTCAGGCGGGCGAATACCTCCAGTGGTTTGCCATAAGCTACCTGTAGGGAGCTGCCCATAGCTGTTAGATCAGCCTGCAACTGTGTGAGTGTATGATGAATAAACTGCACACGACGGTCTTGCTTGTCGGGCAGGGCATCCAAGATTTGGGTGTCAAAAATAAAAATCGGCACTACCGGTTTCCCCTCCCGAAGGGCGTGATACAGGGCGGCATTATCGTGTAGGCGCATATCGCGCCGGAACCAAAAAAGGGAAATTTCTGAGGCCATATTGGTGGGAAAAATAATTGCTGCGCTACAAAGTTATCCGTACAACCGCCAAAAGCCGTCGTATGTTTGTGCTCAGCAGGGGTTCATCAACGAAGTCTTTGATAAAGTGTGAGTTATTATAGTTTGTGCTTTTATGTTATCTGTACCAAAATGGCACATTAGACTTTATGAATTTGTATTTATGCCATATATTTGCAGTTACTTTTAGGTCTTATCTCGCATTTATCGCCATAGCTCGTATTTTTGATAGATAGTGTGATACCCCCAACCGTTTTTGGCAGTTGGTTTGTAGTATGAACAACGCACACATATACATACGATAATTTTGAAGCATTCATGAATTTGAACAGAGCGCTCTCCGGTATAGTAATGGGTATTTTGGGAATATTGGTATTGTCGCCAAAGCACAGCTTTGCCCAACAAGACAGCGCCCAGAATGTGTTCTTCAGCTTTGGTATTGATGATATACTCAATCTTGAGCCTCGCGAAGAGCTACGCTTGAGTACGGCTTCTCGTTTTGCCGAAAGCGTAGAAGATGCCCCCTCGTCGGTAACCGTCTTTACACGGGCGCAAATACAAGCAATGGGCATAGAAAACCTGTTTGAGTTGCTCAATTTTGTGCCCGGCTTTCAAGTTACCCGGATTATCGAAACAGCCGAAACCCCTACCGCTCATATTCGCGGGCGCGATGCTTTCCGTGGTTTGCTCTTACTCATTAACGGGCAGCGGCTTACGGAGCTTTATCAAGGCTCTTCTTTTTTGTTTACCCGCTTTCTGACTACCGGCAACATCAAACAAGTAGAAGTAGTGCGTGGGCCGGCCTCAGCGCTTTATGGCAGCAATGCTTTTTTGGGAGTGGTCAATATCATCACCGAAGATGAAACCAATGAACTTGCCATCAATGTTGGTTCCCAACAGGGTATCAATGCCTCAATGAATATCAGCAAGCCTATCAACAACAAGCTCGATTTTACAGCCTTTGCTCAAGTACTTCGAGATGAGGGGTTTAATTATACAGGAGCTAACTACAACACCAACGACCCTTTTACGCAGTCAAGTTTTTATACCCAGTTCAGGTACAATCAGTGGCAACTGACGACAAGCTATGGGCGTACGCGCACCGAGAATTTTTTACTCTTCAATGGCAGGGTAGGCAACGAAATCAATAAAAATACAACCAATCACTGGCAGACCGCCCTAAGCTATGATGGGCAGATTTCCGAAAGAACCCTGATTGCCCCTAGGTTTTACTATACCCGTCTATCTTGGGAACAAGTAGGCATATCTACACCGGCAGGGGTTGCCAACAACAATTTTGATTTTATTGTAGGCCCGGCTTTCACCTACAACGAATATGAGTTTACGCTAGATCTCATCAGTAATCTCAACAAAAACAATGACCTTTTGGTGGGGGTGGGCTATCGGCGCTCAGGCTTAGATGGAGCCGGTACCTATACCAATCACATATCGCCTGATGGGTCGGCGATAGCGCCTCGGAATGATTTTTATATCGGACGGATTGAGCGCATTACAGGAGTAACTCAGTTTGAGGTTTTTAGAAGGCCTATTCGCCTTTTTAGTGCCTATGCTCAGTATAAGTTACAGTTCAATGACAAGCTGATGGCTTATGCTGAGGCCCGATACGACAATTACTTCGGCATCGCCAGTACCTTTAACCCCCATATGGCCATCATTTACCGCACGCCCATCAACAGTACAATCAAACTAGTAGGAGGAACGGCCTTCCGTGTACCCAGCATTGCCGAGTTATATGCTGATACGCCAGTACTCATTGGCAATCAAAATATCCAGCCCGAAAATACAATCGGAGGAGAGTTGATTTATATGCAAAGGGTGGGCAAGGCCAATTTTGAGCTCATAGGCTTCATCAATCAATATACAGATTTGATAGGGGGCAGTATCTCTACAGACAACCGCCGTACCTTTGTCAATGTAGGTGAGGCTGTCAATACTTCAGGAATAGAGTTTGCGGCATATGTGCCACTTGGCCAACATTGGCAAATTCACAGTAATTTTACGTACTTGCTACAAGGAGCAGACAGTACTACTTTTGGCTATTTTGGCAGCACGGCCATCAACTATCGACAGCGTAAGTGGAATTTGAATCTCAGTGGTGTATACCGCCCAGCGTTGCCCGAAACAGTATTGGCCAATCAGCCAGCTTACGCATTAATCAATAGCCGAATACAATATGCGTTTTCTGATAAAATGGCGCTTACTTGGCATATGAACAACCTGCTCAATGAGCGTTATCTTACCTACAGCCCTAGGTTTTTGCAACCCGAAGGCGGCGTACCCAACCGTGGGCGCTGGTGGCGCGTAGGAGTACTTGTAAAAATGTAATGATACCTGTCGTTTTGGAAAAATTGAAGAAGGGTTTATGCCGATGATGAATTTTGGAAAATATAGCTTGTTTTGTCTAACCTTAGTCTGTTGTTTGGCTTTGGGGCAAGTCGTTTTGGCGCAGGCCAAAATGGATGAGCTGATTGTAAGGCTCAATAAGGCCACCGACGATGCCACCCGTGCGCAGTTGTGTTATGAAATTGGGCTTGGGTTTCAACGAGAAAATGGGCATAAGAAAGCCTTGGAATACTTTGACCAAGCGCTACAAACCAAAAAGCTCGACGAAGCACAGCGCGTGAAGGTGCAGCAGCGGGCTGCTATCTCTTACCTGCGCCTCAACCAACCAGGCAAGGCAATCAAGCTGTATGAAGAGGTGATTGCTTATGAAACAAAGGCTGGTGACAAACAGGCCTTGCTCAATACCTCGCAGCTTCTGATGGATGCCTACCGCCAAGAAGGGCAGTATCAAAAGGCATTAGAGGCAGCTTTTAAGGTATTACAATACCAAACCGAAACCGGCAGAGCCAACGAAAGGGTAGATACCTACAACAACATCGGCTACCTCTACAAACAGATGGGCAATGAGACCAAGGCCATTGAGTTTTTCCGCAATGCCATCCAAGAGGGGCAGCTCAATGGCAACCAATCTCTACCGGCAGACAAAAAAGCGACTATGCACCTCAACATCGGGGTCAGCCATACACATCTCGGCGATTATAAAAGCGCAAAAGAAGACTACAGCAAAGCGCTAGATATCTATGCCGCACAAAACCTACCTGTACAACAGGCCAATGTATACAATTATCTGGCTGTCAATGATTACCTCAACCGCCGAAACGACCAAGCTATTAGCAATGCCCAGCGGGCAGTCGAACTGGCTGAGCCTAATCGAGCACATGAGGTGTTACAGGTGAGCTATAAGCTCCTATCGGATTTTTATGCGCTGAATGGCGATATACAGGCGGCACAAATATATTACGAAAAATATCTCCAAAGCAAAGACCAACTTCAAGCACAAGAGCGCGACCGCAACCGCGAACAAATACAGCGCGAAATGGACTTGGAGCGCCGCGAAAGCGACCTCAAACTATTTGCAATCGACCAAGAGCGCAAGGAGCTGGAACTCAATCAAGTAAAACTCGAAAAAGAAAAACAAGAGCAAGACCTAGCCCTCCAAAAACAACAGGTCGAGATTCTTCGTCGCGACCAAGAGCTGCAACAGGCTGCCCTCCGCAACCAACAACTAGAGCGCGAGCGGGTAGAACAACTCCTGCAAATCACCCAACAACAAGCCCAAGCCGAGCAACAAAAGCAAGCCATTGCCTTGCTCGAAAAAAATAAAGAGCTACAAGCCCTCGAACTGGAGAAAAAAGAAGCTGAAGAGAAAAAGCAACAACAGGCTCGACAACTACTGGAGCAAGAAAACCAACTCCAAAGCGAACGCGTCAAAGCGGCCAACCGTAACCAACAGTTTGCGTTCTGGATTGTGGTCTTGGTATTGGCTGTTTTGATATTGGCTATCATAGGTTTTGTCCAAACACGCCGCACAGCAAGGCGCTTGAAAGATAAAAACCGCGAAATCGAATCGCAACAGCAGGAAATCTTGACCCAAAACGAGGAGCTATACCAAAATCAAGAAGAAATCTTGGCACAGCGAGACTTCATTGAGCAGAAAAATAAAGAGCTAGAGGCCAACAACCGCAAGATGGCAGCCAATGAGCAAATCTTGCAAAAAGCCTATGCCCGTATACAACAAGCACAAGAAAAACTCAAAGACCAAAATAAAGAGCTGGAAGACAGAGACCGCCAAATTGTAAGCAGTATCCGCTCTGCCACTACCATCCAAACGGCTATCTTGCCTTACAAACAAAAGCTCGACAGCCTACTGGGCGACTACTTTGTCATCTACAAACCCAAGGATATTGTGTCAGGAGATTTCTTCTGGCTCAACGAAATAGAGCGAAAGACTTTCTTAGCCGCCGTAGACTGTACCGGCCACGGCGTACCCGGCGCATTTATGACACTCATCGGCAATACCTTGCTCGATAAAATCATCAGGGTTTGGAATATCTTTGACCCTGCCCAAATCCTCACGCGCCTACACGAAGAGGTAACCATTATGCTCCGGCAAAAGGAAACCAAGAACAACAATGGGATGGACTTGGTGCTTATTATGGTAGAGTCTGAGCCGGTATCTCCCCCAAAAGAGTATACCATCAGCTTTTGTGGTGCCAAAAACTCTCTCTACTACTTCTTGCCCAACAACCCTGAGCTACAGGAGCTTAAAGGCGACCGGAAATCAATCGGTGGAGAGCAGAATGATGAGACAGTATTTACTACCCAAACCATCACCCTCCCTTCTGGCAGCATGCTTTACCTAGGCTCGGATGGTATCGAAGACCAAAACGATGCCAAGAGGAAGAAATTTGGCAGCAAACGTTTGCGCGCCCTCTTGGCAGAAGTGGTTGATATGCCTACCGACCAACAGCAGGAAACGATTGAATCCAATCTGGCGCAGCATATGGAAGGCACACACCAACGCGATGACATGCTGCTCATAGGGGTAAGACTGCCCTAGACTGCGCCGCTCTAACAACACGATATACCCAATCAAAATTGGTTGGGGAAATCCATACCCTGAAAATCCTTAGTCGTCAAATCAAGTGAATCTTGGTATAAAAAGCCCCCAAGGGAGCAGCTGAGCAATCGTTGTAACCTTTGGGGGGGGGAACTAATCCCAATCAAAATTGGGAATAATGTGTGCCGAAAATCTTTGAAGTATCAAATAATCGCTGCTAGGGGTGTGGCATTCGGTGTAGTGCTATCCGAAACCGTACTCCGCTTTCATCCTTACTTACCAATATCAGTTTTTCGGCTGTCAGCTTCTGTACCTCCCAGACAGATGTTTTTCCTTGTTCAGTATCGGTGAGGGTGATGGAGTGCTTTTGTTTATCCATTTGCCACAAACCTTCGGTATGAGTGGGTTTGGTAGGCGCATTGAATACATCAAAAACATAGCGTCCGTCTTTTCCAAAAACCATTGTCGATTTAGCATACATTGTTTTGTAGGCTTCTTGAAAGCTCTTTTTGGCGGTTTCATCTAGCTGCTCATAACCCGGCGGGCTAAACTGCTCTATCCTCCAAGTACCTACAATGCTATACTTTTGGGTGCTGCGGTCGCAGGCCGTGGCCAACAGTACCCAGATGGTCAGGCCGACACCGAACCAAGGTTTGGGTAAAAATCTGTGTTTCATAAAAATTTAGGGGTTGACAAATAGAAAGGGTGGTATCAATATTGCCTATGGGGTAGGTGAATGCTTAACGCCTTTTTATAATGCCTTTATTGTTTGTTGAACCGCTAAATATACGCCTTTTTGGGCAGAATATCTTGGCACGGCTATTTTTATACCTTGGTTTATGGGGCTTGTGTGGAGCAATATTCCCTGTATCGGCGCAAACCTATGGCCTTTGTGAGCAAAGCCATATCGCCCTCAGGGCGCAGCCCGGCCACCAAGCCGAACGGGTTACGGAGTTGCTTTTTGGCGAAGCATATCTGGTACTCGAAGCCAATACCGACAGTTCTTGGCTCTATATCCGGACGCAGGCCGACCAGTACCCCGGTTGGATTCCAAGCGCCCAGCATAGTGCCATTACGCCCCAATATTATGCCGAGTATAGTCAGGTAATCCACCCTGTAGCGGCGCAAGACCTACAGCTCCCCGGTCAAGGTTGGATTCCGGCAGGGGCAACGCTGCCATTTTACCAAGGCACAACTATCCGCCTGAGCAATACGACCCTCAACTGCCCACAACCCCTCCCCACTCAAGCACAGGGGACTCTCCTCGAAACAGCGCAGCGCTTCCTCAAAATTCCGTACTTATGGGGTGGCAAAACAAGCCAAGGGCTGGACTGCTCGGGCTTTGTGCAGGTAGTACATAAAATTCACGGTATCGCCCTGCCACGTGACTCATACCAGCAGGCCGAAGTAGGCCAACAACATCCCTTTGCGCAAGCCAAGGCCGGGGATTTGGCTTTTTTTCAGCGACAAGCCGAAGGAAAGGGAAAAGTCGTACACGTAGGAATATACCTTGGCAATGGAAAAATTATCCACGCCGACGGACAAGTACGCATAGATACCCTCGATACAAAGGGCTTATACCGACAAGACCAAGGGCGCTATTCGCATTATCTCAAGTTTCTAACACGTTTGAAACAATAACATCACTTTTTAGTAAGATGTAATAAATGTTTCAAAATAATACAAGATGCCCTCAGGCAATTTCCCTATACCCATTCAGGAGTTCTCCCAAAAAAAGCCACTCAGAGGCCGTAAGAGGCTATTGCCAGGCGGATGATAACATAATAAGCGGAGTAACAAATCCGAATACAAGCGCCAAAACAAGGTGTAAAAGTGAGTGTTTTACAATCTTTGCTAAGGTCTTAATGCCTGATTTTCAAACACTAGCAACTGTAGTTGAGTTTTATTCGTAATTTTGTACAAACAATCGGATGGCTCTCTCAACCTACTTAATACCACATCATTATACCAAATCATTGTGATACCCATGGAGCAGACAAATCAAAGCGACGACATCACATTCTTGGATCTCGCAGTCCACTACCTGCAAACCGAACAGCTGGTAAAAATTAACCAACTGACCACCATCATCTCACAGCAGCAAAAGCTGGTTCAAAACTCACTTCGCATCTCTCACAAAATATTCCTACGCGCCTTTCAAAACATCGAAGAGTACTTGACCTGGTTCAAGTTTGCGTATGAAACAGGCCAAAACAGTAAGGGCAACTATATCGCCTTTCCTTACGAAGCCTTTGCCAAGCTCAACCGAGAGTGCAACACCGAAATGGAGATTATGTACTCCGCCGAAGCACAAGAGTTTCACCCCGAACATGTCCGCATTTACCAAGACATCCACCAAGCCCTACCCGAAGACATGATTCAACGCTACAAGCACTGGAAAGCGTAGCTGGGTTTTTGGAAAAACAATCTCTCAAATCCTTCTCTACAGCCAAGAGAAAGCTTAACAATTTAATAACCTCATTTTTCGTCTAAAAAAGCCCGCTTGTATGCAAAAGCCCTTCGGTAATTCGCGTATAATTCAATATATTTGTAATTGAGACAAGGCTTACAACGGTTTTGAAACACTACAAGACTATTATTATTTCTGATGTGCATCTGGGAACTGCCGGAGCCAAGGCAGAAGAAGTGGCGCACTTCCTGATGCAGCACTCCTGTGATGTACTTATCCTAAATGGAGACATTATCGACGGCTGGGAGCTTAAAAATTATGGTTCTTGGCAAGTCAAGCATACCCGATTTTTTAAAGTGGTATTGCGCATGATAGAACACTACAACACCAAGGTCATCTATCTACACGGCAACCACGATGATTTTTTGGACAATATCTTGCCTCTGACCGTAGGCAACCTCTCCTTGCAGATGGACTACATACACGAGAGCGCAGGCCAACGCTACTATGTTGTCCACGGAGATATTTTTGACACCGTTACTACACGGCTCAAATGGGTGGCCAAGCTTGGCTCTATCGGCTATACTGTATTACTTTGGCTCAACAAAGGTTACAACGCCTACCGCAGGCGTATGGGGCGTAAGCCGTATTCCTTCTCTCAGTATATCAAAAGTAAGGTCAAATCGGCAGTATCGCCGGCCAAAGTTTATGAACAACAGCTCACAGAACTAGCACGGCTCAAGGGCTGTCATGGGATTATCTGTGGGCATACACACAAGCCCGCTGTCAAACAGCTGGGAGATGTGATGTATATGAACTCCGGCGATTGGGTGGAATCAATGACGGCCTTGGTAGAAGATTTTGAAGGAAAATGGGAGTTATATCGCTATCAAGACCATCACCAAGTCAATGAGGCCGAGCAACAAGACCTGACGCGTGAGGGAGATGAGATTGATCAGATGAAATCTTTTTATGCCAACATCGCCTCAGCGGCGTTGTCTCAGAAAAACGGAAAGCACTAATATCAGTTTGAATTTCTTTAAGTGTCAGGTGCTTTCTATCCATCGCCAAGCATTGTCCTGATATTAGCCCCAGCAGGCCACAAAAACCTATACGTACTTAAACAAAAGTGGTATTATATCACTTCGACATTATTGTTGTGTATAATCCTGTCTTGAATTTATAATTTATACCCAATCAAAATTGGTTTGGGGAAATGGCAGGTATACCCGACGGCGGAAGTACATAAATCAAAACAGTATGAGTCGTTATTCTGTGTTGCTTCTGTGAATTTAGGCAAAAAAAATCCTTAGCGATAGGGTGCAAACCTACCCACTAAGGATTTGGGCTTCCACTGTATGGAAGCTTCAGGATGATTTAGGCTTTCAATAACCCGGCACGTCGTAGGAGTGCCTTAGGATCAGGCGCTTGCCCACGGAAACGCTGATAAAGCGCCATAGGATGTTCGCTGCCTCCTTTGCTGAGGATATGTTCTTGGAAGGCTTGTGCTGTTTGGGGGTCAAAAATGCCCCGCTCCAAAAACAGCTCAAAAGCATCCGCATCAAGTACTTCGGCCCATTTGTAGCTATAATACCCGGCGGCATAGCCTCCTTGGAAAATGTGAGAGAACGAAGTGCTCATATTTGTACCTTCTACCGCAGGCAGTAGCTGGGTGGCCTGCATGGCAGCATCTTCAAAAGCCGTGAGGTTGGTATTGTCTGCCGCTGCTTGGGTATGCCAAGCCATATCGAGTAGGGCAAAACCTACTTGGCGGAGGGTCTGGTAGCCGGCCATAAAGTTGGCGCTATCCTTGATTTTTTGTACCATCGCCGCCGGGATGGTCTCCCCAGTTTGGTAGTGTTTGGCAAAGAGATCGAGCGTTTCTTGGTGGTAGGCCCAGTTTTCCATAATCTGCGAGGGCAGCTCCACAAAGTCCCAATACACACTTGTGCCCGAAAGGCTTTCGTAGGTTGTGTCGGCCAACAAACCGTGCAGGGCGTGTCCAAATTCGTGGAACAACGTTGTTACCTCATTGAAGGTCAGCAACGAGGGAGTAGAAGCGGTAGGCTTGGTGAAATTGCAGACAATCGAAATATGTGGGCGTTGCTCTTGGCCTTGGATACGTTTTTGGCCACGGAAAGAGGTCATCCAAGCGCCACTACGCTTACCGGCTCGGGGGAAGAAGTCTGCATAGAAGACCGCAATGTGTTGACCTTGGGCATTTTGAACTTCATAGGCCTGCACTTCGGGGTGGTACAGCTCAATGTCTGTACGGGGGATAAAATGTAAACCATAGAGTTTTTTGGCTACTTCAAAAACTCCTTCGATGACGTTTTCGAGGCGGAAGTAAGGTTTCAGCGTTTCGTCATCGATGGTAAATTTTTCTTTTTTGAGTTTTTCGGAGTAGTAGGCTATGTCCCAACGCTCTAGGTGTTCGATGCCGTCGAGTTGTTTGGCATAAGTACCCAGCTCTTCTATTTCGCGCTTGGCAGCCGGAGTGGCAGCTTCTAATAATTCTTCGAGAAATGCCTGCACAGTTTGTGGGTCTTTGGCCATCCGCTCTTCGAGCACAAAGTGGGCGTGAGAGGCATAGCCCAAGAGCTGCGCCCGTTCGTGGCGCAAGGCACTGATTTGGCGTACAATCTCTTGGTTATCAAATTCATTCCCCTGAAAACCCTTGGCCCCAAAAGCCCTGAAGAGCTGCTCGCGCAGTTCTCGGTTTTGGCAATAGGTCATAAAGGGCACATAGCTGGGGTATTGTAGTCCGAAGAGCCAAGCCCCCTCGTGCCCGGCTTGTTGGGCGGCTTCAGCGGCGGCCTCCTTGATGCTTTCTGGAATACCGGCAAGATCTGCCTCGTTTTCGATGATGAGCTGATAGCCATTGGTTTCGGCCAGTACGTGCTCACCAAACTGTAGGGAGAGCTGCGAAAGCGATTTGTCAAGCTCGCGCAGGCGGGTTTTGTCGGCCTCGTTGAGTCTTGCACCATTGCGTACAAAGCTCTTATAGGTTTTTTGGCGGAGGGTTTGTTGTTCGGGGCTGAGCGTGGCCTCAGCGGTTTGTTGGTAAGCTTTTTCGATAAGGGCAAACAGCGCCTCATCAAGTAGGATATCATTGGCATATTCACTCAATAGAGGCGAAGCCTCACGGGCGATGGCCTGTAGCGCATCACTGGTTTCGGAAGCGTTGAGATTGAAAAGGACGCTCGAAATCAGTTGTACGCGGCTATCACAGGCTTCGAGCACTTCAAAAGCTTCAAAACCTTGGGGGCTGCGCGCTTTCAGTTGTTGGAGAGTTGCTTTTACCTCAGCAATGGCTGTTTGTAGCGCGGGCATAAAATGCTCTGGCTGGATGCGGGTAAACGGCACTGTATCAAAAGGTGTATCAAAGGCTTGCAAAAATGGATTCATAAGAAATAATCGTTAATCGTTGATTTTTTGGAGAGTAAATATGTATGCCTGTTCTTTGCGCATACGAAAACGCATTTGGCGCTCATCAAGGCTGAGGACTTTGAGTGTTTCGCGGCTTCCGCCTTTGGCGCTGGTGGTAAGGGTGCTGTCTTCGTTTTTGTACTCCCAAGTGCCTTCCTCACAGTCTTGGCCAATACAGATACGGTATTTACGGTCATCTTTTTTGTCGCCCTTAAACTCAAAGCGCATTTTATCGGGTAGTTCCGCAATACCTTGCTGATATGCTTGGTATGCCGCCTCTTTGAGGGTGTTTGCGAGGGTATCATAGGTTTTGGCCTCGATATTCTGTACCTGCCAAGTACCTACAAATTGCTTGGGATTCCACGCATTTGGGCGAAAAGCCCAAGCGATGCTGCAAGTGGCTGCGGCGAGTATAAAGTATCTAACTTGTTTCATCAATCGGTGGTTTGCGCAGTAAGGGTAAGGGTAGTTTCTTCGTCAATGGTTTTGATGATGAGCTGCTCGGCAGATAGGTTGTCGATATGGTACTTTTGCTCTGCTCCTTGGCTAGGATATAGCCAGAGGCTGCGGGCATCGTCAGTCAGTTTCCAAGTTCCTTCGGCTTCCTCAATAAACTTGATATAATAAGTACCATCAGCATTGAACTGGAAAACGGCGCTGGTCTTTAGCTCGTCCAACTCTCGGCGCTGTGTGTCGGTCATATTTTCTTCGCTAGGTATCTGTAAGGCGCTGATAGCTTGTAGTTTCCACGATTGCGCCAAGAGTTCTGTTGGGTTGGTTTGGCGGCAAGCGCCAATATTTATCAACACAATCAGCAACAAGAGTGCGCGAAGTGTTTGTTTGAAAGGTGTTGTCATGGGCAAATATAGGGAGTTGAAATATGAGCAGGATTTTCTTAGATAAGCCTAAACAAAGGTACAAAAAAGCGATGAAAGGGTACTAGTTTGGTTTTGGTCGCTATGATACTGCTTTTGACCTTCTCTAGCTCTCAGCAAACCACTGAACATTTTTAGAAAAGTAGCTCAGAGCTTCAGCTCCGAAATAAGCTGAGGCCTCATTTTGGGGTTAAAATGAGATTTAGCCCACAGTTTTATACTCAACCCAAATTGGTTTGGGAAATGTGTGCGCCGAGAATCCTTAAGAATCAAGAAAATCAAATCTTGAGAATCTTGGTATAACTGTGGGACTTGGAAAATGTCCAGTGGTTTGAAACGCCTTATCGAACACCAGCCAATTGTTCTAGCTCGGTTTGTTGGCGGTTATGATGTTTGAGGTGCATTCCGATGATTTGATACCAATCTTGAGCGGTGAGCATTCCCCAGAACACATGCCGAGTTTTGTACTGCCCATCATTTTGGGCTACCCGTTCTTCTAGCTTGCTGACATAATCTAGGGTGCTTTGTAGGGCTGTGCGGTAGTAGGCTCTGTCCTTGGCTTCTGGGTCGGGGCCTCTCCAAGCTTCGGGTACTTCTATCTTGATTGGGGGAAAGCTGTTGTACTGAAAGGCCTTGTCGCCGTGTTCGTTACGTTCGCCTTCTGTACTTCCGTTTTTTTGTTCTAGGCAGCTTTTTAGTTGGATGACAAAAAACTTACTGCTCTGTATAAGGTGTTCGTACATTTGCCCCAAAGACCACACCTTGTCGGCAGATTTGTAGGCAAACTGCTCGTCAGTATAGCGGTCGAGATCTTGAATATAACGCTCCACTAGCGCTTGGGTTTGAGCGCGCATTTCGGATACTTGCATAGGTACATTGTGTTTGGTGTGTTATCCAAAGTTATCATTTTTTCAACAAATCCAATGGAAGAGCCAAAGCGCCTGAGTGCTGTTATACCAAAATACTCCACCGCAGTCAAAGCCATCGATTTTTGGCAGCCCAACGATGTTAGTCTGTCAAGACCAGTGCTTGGTTGGGTCGTATGCTGATGCGCCTACGTACAAAGGAGAGGGTGGTGAAAATACCCCTGCCGCCATTGATATTGGATTTGATAACAGCTGGCTGTGCAAAAGGATTGCCGTTGGCATTGGCCGCATCACGAAGGGTATTGACAAAGTCATAATACTCTTTTTCGACGTGAAAAAGGGTGATATTGAGCGTGTCGCCTAGCTCGAATCGATAGGAAGTGCCGATGGTTACGAAGCCATCTGTCGTAAACCTACCTTCAAAGGTAAGGTCTAGCTCGGGTCTGTCTGCGATGCTGTCTACCTCCTTGCCTACCATAAGCCGGTAGAAGTTCTCTCCGTTGGGGTTGTTGTCGGGGAAGCGGAAAAACAAAAACGACAAGGAGTCAGAAGCACGGGTAGTTACTCGTATATCTTCAAAACTTGGTGGCTCCATATAGCGGGTGATGGCAGTAGCAGTTCGGCCTTTGGAGTCGGTGATGCTAAGCCGTATTTCGTCGCCCACAGTAGGCTGAAAAATTTCTGGAGACGAATAATTAAAACCTTTTTGGCTGCTCGAATCAATCACAGGGCGGAAGCTCAAGGAGATGTCGCGGCCGTTGTGGCTGATGATGACTGTCGCATCATTGACCAAGGGCAGCTGCGGCACACTCAAAAAGGGGACGCTCTCGGTGAGCAAAAGGCGATAGGGCTTGCCTGGTTCGAGGTAGGCCTCTACGACGAGCTGGGGCTCGCTTTCGGGCAACTTGATGGTAATGTCTTGCTCTAGGTTACAGGCGGCTAAGCCTAATAACAAACAGAGGCAGCTGATTGGGGCAATTCTGAAGCGGAATAAAAAAGACATAGTGGTGCTTGGGGTTGATTTTTGCAGCAATGCGGGAACATTGATTCTTCAAAAAGTAGTTGGCTATTTTGGGCAGCGCCAACAGACTACCTAAGATAACCAAAACAAGACATTATTGGTTGAGTTAGCCGAAGGGTTTAATGTTTATTTAACTTTTCGGAGCCACTACACCCGCTTGATGAAACGTATAATCTCCACGATATTGTTGATAAACTGCCCGTCTTGTGTTAGTTGGGCTACTGCTTTTTGGGTTTGTTGGGCGAGTTGTTCGTGGGCTTGTTCATTGTTTTGGTAAAGGCTTTCGAGCTGCTGTTGTTGTTGTCTCAACGCCGATTGTTGCTGTTGTATTTTTTGGTCTATCTTTTTACGCCACGAGTCTTCTTTGCTCTCATCAAGCTCCGAAGAGAGGTTTTTGAGCAAAATTTCCAAATCAAGCACCCTTTTTTTGAGCGCATACACATCTTCTTTGGGATAATCTACCTCTTGGCGTATCGCCGCCAACTGCGCCGAGAGGTACTCATAGGCGCTCATGCTTGGCCGTAGGAAGGTCAAAATAGCTGCCACTACAGAGGCATAATACCCAACAGCACTGATATTTTGATATGCCAGCCAGTACAGCCCAGCAGCTGTGAGGATGTGTAATACAATAGCCGAAAGTAGAGAAAACACAGCTACCCTACTTACATAAGACATGGAAATATGTGAGGGAATGGGCTTTGTGGGGTTTTTCTGAAGCGAAAGTACTTCGCGTGCTTCAAAATAAATATTCCAGGGAACAGTGATGAGGGTCATCAGCCAAACAAAAGCGACAATACCGATAAGCCAGTCTATAAAAGTCCCAACTGGCATCTGTAGCCACTGCAATACGCTGAAGGTTAACAAGGCCAGTAGGAGCACGCCAGCGGTGATGGATAATACATTGGGAGCTTGACTTCTTTGTGCCATAGTTGTTGTGTAAAGTTTGTTAGGTTGGATACAGGTTTTCAGCAGAAGAGCACTTCAAGCCCTTCAGACAAGGCGGCGTTGTGCCAGAACATAGCCGTAGTGTAGGCCTTCGTGGACATTGTTGAAGACCATCGCATCGTGGAGGTTATTCAGAATAGCGCCATAGCTTGTTGCGTAGGGAGTGTATGTTTCAAAAGCGCCCTGCTCAAAGTCTAGGGCTGTTTTATAAATTAACTCCAAGGCGAGGCGCTCTAGTTGTGCTCGTTCGGCTTGGGAGGCTTTGCCATCAGGAACGGTTCCTTTTCGGTATTTGACTATCAGCTCTTCTGGTACGATAGTCTGTAGGCCGCTGTTTCGATAGACCAACAATTGCTGGGTAACGACAAGATGCCCTAAGTTCCAAATCAAGTTGTTGCGAAAGCCTTGTGGGATATGGTTGAGCTGCGCCAAAGACAAGGGAGCCAGGGCTGTGAGCAAATTTTGGCGGCTGTTTTTCAAAAGGGTTAGTGGTTGCATGGGGGTATAGGGACTATCATTCAAAAAAATAAAACCAAATGTGAAAGTACGTAAAGATACGAGTTGTAAGCAACTTCCACAACCTAATAGACGCAATAGGGGCCTGCAATTGCTCACAAAATCAGCTGATTAACCCCAAACAAGGGCTGGCGGCTTGGAGAAAAGTCTTTTGCTAATTTGGATTTAATTTAAATAACATCTATTTTTGTGTCCGTTAAATAACACGGATTTATCTGATTTAATTCTTGTCGGCGCTTATGCTTTCTCAAAACACCGTTTGTCAGTTTTTAGAACTTTTTGCTAGCCCACAGGGTAGCGTAACGCAATGTGGCCTGAGCCGCAAGCTTTGGCTTCAATTCAAAGACACCCGCGTGGCCTTAAACGTCCGCCAATTTACAGCGCTATACCGCTATCTCAATGGGCTAGACTGGGAAGCCCTGCTCGAAGAACCCAACCGTGATTTTACTTTTTTGCACCTGCCCGAAGCTGATTTTTTTATGGCTTTAGGACTCACAGAGCTAGTACAGCTACAAGCCTTGGTAGAAGGCGCCAAAACAATGCTGGACCTGAACAGCATCTTGTATGAAAGACTGTACTCTGTATTTGCCTGATAGCCAATCAGCTGTAAATACATCCATCGGGCGACAGCACTAGTATGAGGTATTTTTCGCATCTTTGTTTGATAAGGAATAATTTTTGCGACAATACCCATCAGAACATACTTTTCAAACAATGACTCCTCAGACCTCTGTCTTACCAATCAAGCTACCAATGAGCCTGTTGCTGACGCTGCTGTGCTTTATGGCTTCTTTTGAGGTACAGGCGCAATACACCAGCTTGCGCAATTTACAAGCCCAGCAAATCACTTGGACTTATGGCTCTCAAATTATTACCCCCGCAGCTATGGGGCGCTCGGGTATCCTAGAGCGACAAGGCCTACTAACACTGCGCATTATTTTGGATGAAGCCAACTTTTTGCGTTTTTCCCGAGGTGATTTCCCGCTCGTAGCCAAATGGTATCGCTATAACCGCGCCCGCAAGATTTTTATCCGTGCTCAAAACATTGAGGCCTTTTTTCACTATCAATCCAGCAATACTTATGGCCTTTTTATACAACTCGAACGCGACCAAGTCTTGGAAGGCACTTGGGTAGTAGAAATAGGGACAGCTCAAAACACCTTGTTGAGTTTTAGTGGTACAACAGAATTTGAGGTGATTGTCTCCAAATAAGGATTGCTTTTCGTAGATTGGCCGAAACTTCAAGGTTGCTTTTTGCGTCAAGCAAAAGCAACTACCCATACACCTTTCTGCCCCTTACAATTATGGCCAAAGAAGTATCATCTGCGGATACCAACCCTGATAAAAACCCACCCAAGGAGGCACTTGCAGCTGAAGCCTCCATCATCCCCAACAAAGGCAACAGCAATTTGCAAGAGGCGCTGCTTCGCGCCGAGATGTTGCTTGCCCATGCGTCTGAGCAAGGCGTAGAAATCCACGACGATCTCACACGAAAGGTGGTACGGGCAAAATATTTGGAAAAAACCCAAAACTGGAGCGAAGAAGAAGAATCAGAGTTTTGGATTGCCTACCGCAAGATTGCCAAATCTATTCACCCCGTAACCATCAACAGTCTCTTGGCGGCTATCGAAAAACGAGAGCTGCCCCGACTAGGGCTTTGGGGTATGATGGGCTTTACGACCAAAATCACACTGGCCCAACGGGCCGTACAACGCTACACTTATTGGGCCTTGTTTTTTTTGTTTTTGATGTTGGTGGTGCAGATATTTTTCCTCATCGGCTCTACTATTTTGAGCAATATTAAAGAACGGGACAAACAAATCCAGCAGTTGGAAGAGATGGCTTCGCGCCTCAAAGACAATGTGTCTGAAGTAGAACGTATCAATACCGACATCGATAAAATTTCGACCGAACGTGAGAAAAACATCATTATGTTGGCCCGTTGGCAGTCTGTTATCAACAGGCTCATCCTCGATTCCAAACCCTATGACCTGAGCATCTTTGAAGAGCGCCAACGGGTGCGTGCGGCATCTTTTAGGCGCATCAATAACCTCAGTACCGAGGTAGAGCAGGCCGCTATCCACCCGCTGATGATCATCGGCTCTTATATCCTGCCTTTGTTGTACGGTTTGCTGGGAGCCTATGCTTATGTCTTGCGCGTATTGTCCGAAGAAATCAAACACCAGACCTACTCCCGTGAGTCTGATATCAAATACCAACTCCGTGTTCGCCTAGGAGCCTTAGCCGGGTTGGTGGTGGGTATTCTGACCGTTACGGGTGAAGAGTCTTTTATGGTGTCTATCAGTAGTTTATCGCCAGTGGCTCTGGCCTTTATAGCCGGATACAGCATCGAGTTTGTCTTTACACTAGTAGACCGCCTTATTTCCAACGTAACGACTTCTGCCCCCGGAGGCAAGAAATAAGCCTATACCCATTCGAGAGTCAGAGACTTACCTATCAGCCATCCCCAATTTTCGGGATGGCTTTTTTTGCCCGGATGTGTGTTGGCTACCCGGATGTGTGTTGGCTACATTTTCTGGGGGACTCCTCCTCAGGGCTGAGGGGGAGTCATCGTACTCCGGTTGTTGAAGCCCGTATTATTATGTTAACTCAGTTGCCGTAGGTACATCTGAATAGTATTGGCTAGCCCATAATATAGGGCATCACAAATCAGGGCGTGCCCTATGGATACTTCGAGTAGATGGGGTACTTCTTGTTTGAAAAACTTCAGGTTGTGCAGGTCTAGGTCGTGTCCCGCATTGACCCCCAGCCCCAGCTGGTATGCCAATAAGGCACAGGCTGTATAGGGGGCAACGGCAGCCTTGGGGTCGGTATGAAATTGCTCGGCATAAGGCCCTGTATATAGCTCGATACGGTCAGCGCCGACCTCAGCAGCCCCCTGTATCATTTCGGGCACAGGGTCTACAAATATCGAAACCCTGCCTGCCCCGGCAGCCTTGAGGTCTTGTATCAGTTGTCGCAAATAGGCCGCATGCGTTACAGTATCCCAGCCACTGTTAGAAGTCAGCACATCTGCCGCATCGGGTACCAATGTGGCTTGTGCTGGCTTGACTGCCTTGACGAGCTCAAAATACCGCTCGTCGGGGTTTCCTTCTATATTGAACTCAGTATACACTACCGGAGCCAACGCTAAGACATCTTGGCCTCTGATGTGGCGCTCGTCGGGGCGGGGGTGAACCGTGATGCCCTGCGCACCAAAGTGCTGGCAGTCTTGCGCTACACGCACCACATTGGGGTTGTTGCCACCACGCGCATTGCGCAAGGTCGCCACCTTGTTGATATTCACACTTAGTTTGGTCATCAGATTTGCTTTTATTGTAAATTTGTGCTAAAATTGACATCTTACACCAAAACTAACAAATTGTCCCTATATTTTTGTTATCATCTAAGGGACACCCTAAACACCAATTTTGTTATGACCCTCAAAGACCAAATCCAAGAAGATATCAAAACGGCTATGAAGGCCAAAGACCAAGACGCGCTCCGTGCCTTGCGCGCCATCAAATCCTTGCTGATGCTTGAAGAAACGAAGGAAGGTGCCACCGAAATCACGCTCGAAGACGAGATTCGGGTATTGACCAAGGCCGTCAAGCAGCGCAAAGACTCAGCTGATATCTATACACAACAAAATCGCCCTGATTTGGCCGAGAAAGAGCTTATCGAAGTGGCCTTTATTGAAAAATACCTCCCAAAACAACTTTCGGAGGAGGAGTTGCGCGGCCGTTTACAAGCCATCATTGCCGAGGTAGGGGCTGCCGGCCTCAAAGATTTGGGCAAGGTCATGGGCCAAGCTACTAAGGCGCTGGCCGGTCAGGCAGATGGCAAGGCCATCTCGGCTATGGCCAAAGCCCTACTAGGTGCTTAAAACTGTTTTTAACAACCGCTCAAACCTAACAAAGCCTTGATACTCGACATCGTACTCCTGTTTCCTTTTGCTTGGGGCGCATACCAAGGATACAAAAACGGCATCATCCAAGAAATCATTAATTTCTTGCACTTTATGATTGCCTTTGTTTTGTGCTTTAAGGTATCAGGTATTGTCCTGAAGTTTATAGACAACAACTATTTCAACTTCCATGACAACACCTTTGCCCAGGTGGCCTTTTTCTTTTCGCTGGGGCTGACCATCATCGCACTCAAACAAATCGGGAGCCACTTCAAAACCGAAACGGACTATGACCTGCCCGGCCAGTGGGATAATATCGTAGGCGCTATCTTTGGGCTTATCAAATACGCTTTTATCATTAGCTTTGCACTTTGGTTTTTGTCGGCCTTTGGCGTAATGCGCGATGACCTGAGCCGCAACGGTTTTGTTCACGTCATGGTCGAAAAAATAGGCATCTATGCTGTGGGCGGCAAAAACAAACAAGACATCTCTTTTGCAATCTTACAAGCGCTCTAGGCAAGAGCCTTGTTTATTTCTGTTTTACAAATTATAGAAGCTATGCCAACCATCCAACAAGACGGAAACTTTACATTCATTGACGAAGGGCAAGGCGAAACCCTGCTCCTTCTACACGGCCTCTTTGGTGCGCTCAGCAACTGGGAAGGCGTACTCAATGAATATAAACAGAATTACCGCGTAGTCATCCCGATGATGCCCATCTACACGATGCCTGTCAAAAAGGCCGGATTGGAATCACTGACGGATTTTATCGAGTCTTTTGTGGCTTACAAACAACTCACAGACCTGACCCTCTTGGGCAACTCTTTGGGTGGGCATTTGGCCTTGCTCTATACCTTGCGCCAACAGCAAAACGTAAAACGCCTGATTCTCACAGGCAGCTCCGGCCTCTTTGAAAGCTCTATGGGCGGCTCTTACCCCAAGCGAGGTAGCTATGCCTATATCAAAGAACGGGTAGAATATACCTTCTACCGCCCCGAAACAGCCACCAAAGAGCTCGTGGATGAGGTGTTTGAAATCACCAACAGCATCAAAAAATGCCTCAGTATTGTGGCCATTGCCAAATCGGCACAGCGACACAATATGGCCACCGAAATAACTAAAATACACGTTCCAACGTTATTAATTTGGGGATTGAACGACACCATCACACCGCCCTCCGTAGGGCACGAGTTCCAAAGACTTCTCCCCAACGCTCAACTGCGATTTATTGACCAATGCGGACACGCCCCTATGATGGAGCACCCCGAGAAATTCAATACCATCGTCAATGAGTTTTTAGCTCAACCAAGTGTTTTAGCTTGACCACACACACCTCTGTTATGATAGCGCAAGACCTTATCAATCAAATCATTTCGCCGCTACGCCCCAGCGATACGGTACAGAAAGCCATTGACACGCTCGAAGATATGCGGGTCAATCATCTGCCTGTCGTAGACCAAGACCGCTACCAAGGGCTCATTAGCGAAGAAATAGCCCTCGGCTACCCCACTCCGGAAGACAGCCTCGATAAGGTCATGTGGCTATATCCTGATGTGTATGCCTTGGCCAACCAACATTTTTACGATATTCTCAAAATAGCCAGCAACCACAAAATGGATGTGGTGGCTGTGGTAGATGAGGAACAGCAGTATCTGGGCGTGGTTACGGTCAATGATACCCTGACGGCCTTTGCCGGCTCGATGGCCTTGCAAGAGGTGGGTGGTATCTTGGTACTAACGATGCACCATCGCGACTATTCGCTGGCCGAAATCAGCCGTTTGGTAGAGTCAAATAATGCCAAGATATTGAGTACCTATATCAGCCAAAATACCCACGACCCACAACATATCAATGTAACCCTCAAAATCAATCAGGCTGACCTCAGCCGTGTGATTGCTACCTTTGAGCGTTTTGATTATCAAATCATTGCCAAATACCACGCTGCCGAGCACTCAGACCTAGAAAAGGAGCGTATCGGCTTATTGCTCAAATATTTGGACTTATAGCCCTCCCCCCCAGTGATATTACAGCCCTTGATTGACTTGGTGCAGATATGCGCCTTGCACGGCGTGTCGGAGGCGGTGCTTTCGCCCGGTTCTCGTTGTGCGCCGCTGACAATAGCCTTTGCACGACACCCCCGCATCCATACTCGAACGATTGCCGATGAGCGCAGTGCTGCCTACATCGCCCTTGGGCTAGCTCAAGAGGCTATCCGGCATAGCCTGCTCCAAAAACCTAGCGCTGAGGCTAGGCCTGCGCCAGTGGTATTGGTCTGTACTTCGGGTACTGCGGCGCTCAACTATGCACCAGCAGTAGCAGAGGCTTATTACCAACAAGTGCCGCTCTTGGTACTGACCGCCGACCGCCCTCCCGAGTGGATAGACCAGCAAGACGGGCAGGCCATCCGCCAAAACCAACTCTATGGCCTACACGCTAAGGCGGCCTATACGCTGCCAGCAGATTATGAGCACCCTGATGCCACATGGCATATAGAGCGGGTAGTCAATGAAGCGCTGATAGCTGCCAGTACGGCCCCCTATGGCCCAGTGCATATCAATGTGCCTATCAGGGAGCCTTTTTATCCTAGCCAAGGGGAAGAAATGCATTTTCGCCAGGGAGTCAAACACTTGCGCCCTTATCATACGCGCCGCACAGTACCCAAGGAAGCTTGGATAGACTTGATGGATATTTGGGAAGAGACCGAGCGCATTCTGGTGGTAGCAGGGCAAATGCCGCATAACCCCCGTTTGATAGAGGCCTTGGCACACCTAATGGCCGATTATCAGATTCCTGTTGTGGCGGATACTACTGCCAACTTACAGGAGTTACCAGACGTAATCCGGCATCACGACTTGTTTTTGGCCAATGTAGATACCCAAACCATCAAGGCGCTTAAACCAGAGCTCTTGGTTACTATGGGGCAATCATTGCTGTCTAAGCCGCTCAAACAGTTTCTTCGGCAAGCTGCTCCATCACAACATTGGCACATACAAGAGGGCTTTCCTGTACCAGACCCCTTCCGCAGCCTCAGCCATTGGATTCCGATGGATGCAGAAGACTTCTTTGTACAGCTCTTCGCTGACCTTGACTTCAGGCACTTGCTCGAAACCGAACACGATGACCCTGCTGGCTATGCTGCCGCGTGGCAGCAGTACGAAAAGCAGGCGATGCGCCCTCTATTTGGGCAATTGCGTCATCAACCTACTCCCTTACATGAGGCTTGGGTGGTTGGCAATCTGATTGGCCTGCTCCCCCAAAACACCCTTTTACACGCAGCCAACAGTATGGCGGTGCGTTATCTCAACCTTTGGGGCATTCCGGCAGGGCGAGGTATCATCATCAGTGCCAATAGGGGTACTAGCGGTATCGATGGCTGTACTTCTACCGCCGTTGGGGCGGCCTTAGCCAACCCAGATCTGCCGGTAGTATTGATTACGGGTGATGTAGCCTTTTTTTATGATAGCAATGGCTTGTGGCACAATTACTTGCCAAAAAATTTACGCATCTTATTGCTCAATAATCAAGGTGGGGGAATCTTCCGAATTATCCCCGGCTCGCGCTCACAGCCAGAGTTAGATGAGTACTTCGAAACCCGCCAACAAGCCCGCGCTCAAGGAATAGCTCAAACCTTTGGCTTGGACTATCAGGCTGTCTCACAAGCCGATATGCTGTCGGAAGCTCTAGATTGGCTGCTGGCATCTGCTACCCCTACAGCGCGCTTGTTAGAAGTATCTGTAGATAGCAGTGCCAACGCAGCCGCTTTTGTACAATTCAAACAAGAGGCTACCCCAGGTTTTTTGCTCCGCAACGAGGACAGGAGTGAGACTCAACAATGATATTCCAGTTTTTTTAACTATTTTTAGGGCAATTTGCAATTAACCAACAATCTTTAGCCTCCTCATACCACGATTCTCCACAGATTTTGGGTGCTTAGGCGGGTATTTGTGCCAAATAATTGTTTTCTTTGCCCTCATATTGAAAGGCTTATGTATTATTCAAAAATTACCGGACTGGGGTACTATGTACCCGAAAACATCGTTACCAACCACGATTTGGAAAAATATATGGATACAAGCGATGCTTGGATTCGTGAGCGCAGCGGGATAGAGCAGCGCCGTTTTTTTAAAGAAGGTGAGGATACTGTGGCTACTATGGGAGCCAAGGCCAGCAGCATCGCCCTAGAGCGCGCAGGTATCAGCCCCGAAGAGGTCGATATGATTGTATTTGCTACCCTGAGCCCCGATTATAATTTCCCCGGCTCAGGGGTTTTGTTGCAGCGTTTGCTGCCTTTTCGTGAGATAGCCGCCCTCGACATCCGCACACAGTGTACAGGGTTTATCTACGGATTATCGATTGCAGACCAGTTTATCCGTACGGGGATGTACCGCAATGTGTTGGTGGTAGGCTCAGAGGTACAGTCAAATATTTTTGAGAAAAGTACCCGAGGCCGTGATTTTGCCGTACTCTTTGGCGACGGCGCAGGCGCAGTAGTCGTACAACGTACGGAAGACCCTGAGCACCGTATTTTGTCAACGCACCTTCATTCTGAAGGAAAATATGCCGAAGACCTGATGTTAGAACACCCGGGCAGTCGCCTACAAGATCGCCTCTGGCCTACGATGGTAGAAGAGGGCAAACACCTGCCTGTGATGCGTGGTAGTGCGGTATTCAAACACGCCCTCCAGCGCTTCCCCGAAGCCATCATGGAATCTTTGGAAACCAACAACTATACCTTGGCAGACTTAGACCTGCTCATCCCGCATCAGGCCAACCTACGTATTTCTAAGGGCGTACAGGAGAAGCTCGGCCTGCGCGATGACCAAGTATACAACAACATTCAACGCTATGGCAATACTACTGCCGCAACTATCCCTATTGCCTTGGCCGAACTATGGGAGGCCGACCGCCTCAAAGAAGACCAACTGATTTGTTTGGCGGCTTTTGGTAGTGGCTTTACCTGGGCCTCTGCACTGATTCGCTGGTAGTAAGTTTTTAGCGAAAAAATGAAGCCTTTAGTTGAGGAGCTCCCAGCTAAAGGCTTTTTCTTTTGTGTTCATACTATTATTTTTTACTTAGAAAAATCACATCTTCAGGAGATTTGAAGTGCAATTTGCCGGTGTCATCCCTTACAATGGCCACAACGGTTGAGTCTACAGGATGCTCTCCCCACTCTTCAAAATAGCCTTGTACTTTAGTATACTGTGGCTTTCCTGCCACAATCATCAGCGCCTCAAACTCTACTCTGTTCTGCTGCTGCTCATTCAACGTTTTAGACATTAGGGTGGTATACAATTTAGGTGTGCGAATTATTTCGTTTATGGTATCACAAACGAAAATATGCCCAAAAAGTTACTCCAAAAACACATCATAGTTTCGGTTTATCAGCATGCTAATAGGCGGTGGGTTTATTTTGAATAAAAATAACAGTTTCATTTTCAGGAAATTAGCCTCAAATCTTCTGAGTTATTTTTTATGTTGCTTGCTGCAAAAAACTTGTTTAAACAAATATTTTCCCTAGCTTTGGTACATAACCAGCAAGCACCCCTCTCTCTGTCAAGATAAAGTCCTATTTTGAGACGCAGACTTGTGGAAAATAGCTGTAAGGTATTGTCAAAAAACTAGGCTAAGCCCAAGGATTTTAGCCCTTATCCATTATATTGCAGACAAAACTCTGTTCGCACACAAAAGCACCTGTTACCTATTTGATGAAACATTTATGGCCTATAAGTACTTCTGGATAGCGGCAGTCCTGAGTATAAGTCTAGGATTGTTGTGTTATTGGCCGGCTATCTCTAAGACAGATAGCCGCCATATCGTTGGGGCAACATCGGGTCTAGCCGATGAAGATAAGCGCTGCCTCAACCTCAAGATGAAGCCTATTCACTTAGGGTACTATGTTCGCCCGGGATTTCAGTACAAACAACGCGAGCTAGAAAACTTACGTCTCCCGAGTAAATCTAGTACCAATGGCAAAATTATTGAGGCTCTGCGTTATGAGAATATCAGCGACGCTGTAGAAGCACGCTATTGCTTGCCACCCAAGATAATTTTGGCCATTATGATTCAGGAGACACGCGGCCAAGACTGCCTACCCAACGTAACCGGTAACTACTCTTGGGGAGATGGCGGCTTCGGCCTCTGTCATATTCAGGGAGTTGTTGGCCGAGAGTATGGTCTCAATACTGTTTGTAATGACCACTGTGGCGAAGCTGACTCCAAGTTCAAATGCTATAAACACGCCCGTGAATTGGGAATGGCTATGACCTACCTAGACCAATGTGATATGCGCAAGAGTATCTACCGCGACGACCGCCTCCACCCAATCCTCAATCTCGATGCTGTGGGGCGTATCTTGGCGCGTAAAGGTGGTGACCCCAAGGAGATGGTTTTTCATTTTAGAGGAGGAACTTGGCAGCAAAAAAACGGCTATTGGAAAAACGTAGAACAATTCCGCCTGCAACTCATCAGCTCTTGGCGGCGCGAAAATATCAAACAAGAATTTAACGAACTCAACAAACATATGCTTATCGACGGCGAATATGTAGACAACCCTTACGAAGCATACATCGCCTATCACCAAGCGCAGAATATCAACTACGGCCTGTGGAACTATGTTGCTATGGGCGTGTGCGAAAACTGCTGCCAACGGTAACCCCTCACCCCACACACCTCCCATAACTATGATGAAACTTAATGTCAACCTCATCAAGTCTGTACTGACCATCTATGATGAGCTGCTCAGCAATGGCATCTCCTTGGTATATTTGGGCGAGTTTAGCCAAGACATTACCAAAATGTTTACCTCTATGGCCGAAGAGGATATGGACAAAAACCAAGAAAATCCCTCGGTACGCCGCAAAGTATACCATGTGATGGTCGAAACACTCCAAAATCTGGCCAAACACTCCGACGAAATAGCCGACCAAAACGAAACCGGGCGCGGCCTCTTTATGATTGGCAAGAAAGATGAAAACTACTATATCATCACGTCTAACCGCATTGCGATTGACAAAAAAATAGAGCTGGAGTCTGCCCTGCTACAAGTCAATCAAGCAAGCCCCGAAGAGCTCAAGGAAATGTACCGCAAACAAATAAAAGAAGGCAAACTCTCAGAAAAAGGAGGTGCAGGGCTAGGGCTGATTGATATGGCTCGGAAGGTAGGCGAAAAACTTGACTATCATTTTTTGCCTTATGATGACAACTACTTTTTCTTTGTGCTCAATGTGGTGCTGAACAGCAAGAAACTTTCTGGCAAACACATCTCATCTGCAGAGCACGACAACGACAACGAAACACCTGCTGACGAAGCCCCCACCCAAGCATAACCCAGCGTTCTATGCCTGCCATTACAGACTACTACCAACTATTGGGCCTGAGCCGCAACGCCACCCAAACTCAAATCAAAGAAGCCTACCGAGAGCTGGCCGTAAAGCTACACCCCGACCGCAACCCCGGCAACCCCCACGCCGAAGAACATTTCAAGCAAATAACGGAAGCCTACAACGTATTGAGTAACCCCAAAAAGAGGGCACAGTATGACCAACTACGGCTCACGCGGCGCATGCAAGAAATGGTGGCTACTGGCAATGTAGACTTAGCAGAGACCCTCAAAGATATTTTTGGGGAAAATATCCTGACTAACTTTGTTGATGATCTTGTCAATTATCGTGGAGAAGACATCCGCCAAACACTGCACATCAGCCTCGCAGAAGCCCTTGAAGGCAGCCAACAACGCATCGAAGTCTTAGGCAAGCCGCTGCGCATACAACTCAAACCCGGTATCGCCCACGGGCAAGTACTCAAAATAAAGGGACAAGGGGGGGAAGGCTCCAAACCCGAAAAACGTGGCGACCTCCTGTTGACCATTCACATTAGCCCACAGCCCGGTTTCACACGCCAAGGCAATGACCTTTATACCCATTATACGATAGACCTCTATACCGCCTTGTTGGGCGGCCAAGTGCAAGTACCTTCTTGGAAAGAAGGCTTCGAACACCCCCTGAGCATTCCGGCAGGCATACAGCCCAACACCACCCTGACGCTTCAGGGGCACGGTGCGCCTCTGTATGAGCAGCCTGGCGAGTATGGCAATCTACACATCAATGTCCAAGTAGCCCTTCCCACACAGCTCAGCCCCGAAGCACAAACGCTTGTCCAAAAATTGGCACAAAAAGCCCCAGTGCAGTTTAAAAGTCTGCCTTCTGAAGATACCGCCAAGGCATCCGAGGAATGAATTTACCCCCCAACGCACACAAACCCGTGGGTACGTTTGTTTAAGGGGTAAAAAAATCTATTTTTGTAAAAAAAACCACCCAACTCAAACTTGTATATTCATGAGCGTATTAGTTAATAAGCAATCCAAAGTCATTGTACAAGGCTTTACCGGTACTGAAGGCACCTTCCACGCCGGCCAAATGATAGAGTACGGCACCCAAGTGGTAGGCGGAGTAACGCCGGGCAAAGGTGGTCAAACACACCTCGACCGTCCTGTGTTCAATACTGTAAAAGAAGCAGTAGACCAAGCCGGAGCAGATGTATCGATTATTTTCGTTCCCCCTCCATTTGCTGCTGATGCTATTATGGAAGCTGCCGACGCTGGCATCAAAGTTATTGTCTGCATCACTGAGGGCATCCCTGTCAATGATATGATTGCTGTCAAAGAATACCTTCGCGATAAAGATGCCCGCCTTATTGGCCCTAACTGCCCCGGTGTAATTACCCCCGGTGAGGCCAAGGTAGGAATTATGCCCGGATTTGTATTCAAAAAAGGCAAAATCGGCATCGTTTCTAAATCAGGAACCTTGACTTACGAAGCCGCAGACCAAGTAGTGAAGGCCGGTTTGGGAATCACAACTGCCATCGGTATCGGTGGAGACCCTATCATCGGTACTACTACCAAAGAAGCCGTTGAGATGTTGATGAATGACCCTGAGACCGAAGGCATCATCATGATTGGCGAAATTGGGGGTAACCTCGAAGCCGAAGCCGCCCGCTGGATTCAAGCCAATGGTAACAAAAAGCCAGTGGTTGGTTTTATTGCCGGACAAACCGCCCCCAAAGGCAAACGTATGGGACACGCCGGTGCTATTATTGGTGGCGCTGACGATACGGCAGAGGCCAAAATGCGTATTATGCGTGAGTGTGGCCTACACGTAGTGTCTACCCCAGCCGAAATTGGAACTACAATGATTGAAGCTTTGAAGAAATAAGCCGAAGGAGCATTTCAGTGAACCCAAGATACAAAGCGCTTTCTTGGGGTAGAAGTCACAGAAAAGCCAAAATTAAACCAATAGCTCTCAGCAGATACTGAGGGCTATTGGTTTGTTATTCTCAGACCAAATTTGATTGGGTATGAATCAGAATAGACTTATAGCAAAATCTGTTTTATGGTTCTTCCGAAACTTCGACCCCAACCCTTAGTGATAGGTAGACCTATCACTAAGGGATTTTTTTTCGCTAAGACTCATAGGATTTAGGGGTTAAAGGGACTTGGTTGTTCTCAAGTGTTTTCATTTCCCTAATCATTTTTGATTGGTTGTAATGACCTTAGCCCCACAACCACAGAAGGGTCTATTTTGTGCTCAAGGGTGTTCAGCACCTATATTTCCCAAGCCAATGTTGGTAGGGAGATGCTTAGTTGTTTTGAGTTTTAGGTTTGACTTGCTCATTGATGAGATACACCAACAATCCAGCGCCCACGATGGCCAAGGCCACGAGCGATTCCTTGGTGCGTGTGGTGAAGATGAAGTACATCGTCCAGCCGGTAGCCGCCAAGAAAATCAGCGGTGTTATGGGGTAGCCCCAAGTGCGATAAGGTCGTGGGGCGCTTGGGGTACGCAGACGCATCACAAAAACCCCCAATACGGTAGAGAATGTAAAGATGTCGAGTGTGAAGGCGATGGCGAAGAGCACTTGGTCGAAAGTAGAGGTCAAAATCAATACCGCCGCTACCAAGCTCTGAAACACAATGGCCATAGAGGGAATGCCTTTGGCATTGGTACGCGCCCAAAAACGCAGTAGGTGAAGGTCTTGCCCCATTACTTGCGTAACCCGAGGACCGGCAAACACCATCGCACTGATAGACGAAATCAGGAGCAAAGCAATGACCATCCCCATTACTTGGCTACCCACACCACCCAAGAACATCTGTGCTGATACATAGCCTACTTCGAGTGAGGTACCGAGCTTGGCCTGCTCTGCGCCATATACCGCCGCCGGAACAGTATACAAAAATACAAAGTTGAGCAGCAAATAGGCTATCATCACTGCCAAAGTACCCAAAAATAGTGAGCGAGGTACGTTACGCTGTGGGTTTTCAATCTCAGTAGCCAAGTAGGCCGAGGCATTCCAACCCGAATAGGCAAAAGACACAAAAGCCAATGAAACAGCAAAGCCGCCGCTGAAAATCATACTCCAATCACCAGTAACGGGCAACAGATTGACAGGCTGTGGCTCAGGGGTAAGCAATAGCCCTAGGCCAATAAAAACGATGATAAGTGTTACTTTGACACTGGTAGAAAATATCTGGAAAATACTGCCTAGCTTCAGGTCTGTGGCGTGGATGAGTGTAATCAGTACCAACACACTCAGCGCGACGGCTTGCTCCGGTAAGGCCGGAAATACCGCCGAAACATAACGCCCTAAGGCCATCGCCGAGAGCGCAATAGGTGCGGCAAAGCCTACCCACATCGAAGCCCAACCTGACAAAAAGCCGTAGGCAGGATGATAAATCTTAGACAAAAAATGGTACTCACCGCCTGAGCGGGGCATCATCCCGGCTAGCTCTCCATAGCTCAGCGCACCACAGAGCGCCACTATCCCCCCAACCAACCAAAGCATCAATAGCGGGAACGTATTCGTAACCCCTCCCAGTACTTGGTAGCCCAAACTCGTAAATACACCTGCGCCAATCATATTGGCCACTACTAAAGATACAGCCGTATAAAAACTCACTTTGGCTGTAGAGAGGTTTTGGTTCATTTTGCTCCGTTTTGTTGAATAGTTATACCTTGATTTTCTTGATTTTCAGTACCCACATCTCCAAATCAACTTTGATTGCGTATACAAAAGATAAAGGCGGCTCTAAGGCCGCCACAAGTATACACATTTTATATCAAGATTCACTTGACTTGAGGATTCACAGCGTTTGATTTTCTTGATTTTCAGTGCCCATATTTCTCCGACTAATGCTAACGGAGATATTGCTTTGGCAAATCAGCTTGCCGACAGATTTAGGACAAAGACTGGTTTTCGATAGAGGCCAACTCCAAAATCTTCTGATACTCGTCGGGCTTGAGGTCGTTGAAGAAGTAATATACAGGGTTGACCCACTCGCCATTGTAAAACACCTCGTAGTGTAAGTGAGGAGCAGTGGAGAAACCTGTGTTGCCTACATACCCAATTAACTCGCCGCGCTTTACCTTTTGGCCAGGGCGCACCGCAAAGGCCGACATATGGGCGTAGTAAGTTTCGTATCCATATCCGTGATTGATTTTGACGGCATTGCCATAACCTCCCGAAAACTTGGCCTCTGTGATGGTACCATCGCCGGTAGCATAAATAGGCGTGCCGTGAGGCGCGGCAAAATCAACCCCAGGATGAAACTGTGCCACCTTATAAATGGGGTGCATCCGTACGCCAAAACCAGAGCTGAGGCGTGTTAGTTGTTTGTTGTTGATGGGCTGAATGGCGGGGATAGAGGCCAACATTTTGGATTTGTTTTTGACTAGCATCGAGATTTCATCATAAGATTTGCTCTGTACATACATCTTGCGTTTTAGCTCGTCTATCTTTTGGAAAGTCCCCACGATGAGGTCTTCTTCTTGTAGGCCTTTTTTGAGCAAATCTTCGTAGCGGTTTACGCCACCAGTACCGGCATTGCGCACAGAGGCGGGAATAGGCTCGGCTTCAAAGATAACTCGGTAGATATTATCGTCGCGTTTTTGAAGGGCGGTCAACATTTCGTTGACTTCGGTGAGTTGTTTTTTGATTAGCTTGTAGTGCATCAACAACTCCTCGTTTTTCTTTTTCAACACAATCTCTTGGTCGGTTTTGTAGTATCGGCTGAAGATAAGCGTCATGCCGAGGGCAAAAATCACAGATAAGGTAACAAAGCCTAAAAGGTTGAGGACTATGTCGACCGGGCGAACTTTCACTACTTCATACTTACAGGTCTCTGTGTCGTAGTAATACTTTACTCTTGCCATAAATTGTGAGAATAAATCCAACTTAAAAATTCGACGAGTGTTTGTTTTTTTTCGATTAACCACCTGTCGAAGGGGTTGAGTGAGGTTGTTTAGACCTCCCCCAACATAGCAACGACAAAGTTAATACCTATTATGCTAAAAACCAGAAGAAATTTTACAATATTTTTTAAAACCCCTTCAAAACAGCTGTTTAAGGCTCATTTTACGGTAAAAACCTGAAAACAGCTCAGGTTTTGGCCGCAACTAGGGGGTATGATTTCCCGTTGGTTTCCCCCTGTTTTGGAAGCAAACGTCCTATCAGAAGCACTTGGCATATTGTACGTTTCCTATTTGCGATTCCGAGCTAAAATGCGCATCTTGAGTACTCAAATGACTTTAAAACAACCTACTCGATTTTTATGAAAGCATTTTTGTGTAAACAATGGGGCACTCCCGACGACCTCGTATTGGAAGACATCAGCGCCCCCGAGCCTAAGCCGGGCGAGGTGCGTGTGGCTATCAAAGCCGTGGGCATCAATTATCCTGATGTACTGATGATTGCGGGTAAATACCAAGCAAAGCCTCCCTTTCCGTTTATTCCTTGTGGCGAAGTAGCCGGTGTAGTAGAGGCTGTAGGCGAAGGGGTTACTCACTTGAAGCCCGGGGCAAGGGTAATTGCGCTTTGCGAAACAGGCGGGCTGGCCGAGTTGGTCTGCACGCCGGCGATGATGGCCTTGCCCATCCCCGACAGCATGAGCTTTGAAGAAGCGGCTGCCTTTACAATCGTCTACGGGACGGCACACGTGGCGCTCAAACACCGTGGAAATATCAAGGCCAAAGACACACTCCTCGTTCACGGAGCGGGCGGCGGCGTTGGCTTGGCGGCCATCGACATTGCTCGGCACCTTGGGGCTACAGTCATCGCTACGGCCAGCACTGCCGAAAAACTGGCCGCCGCCAAAGAAAAAGGCGCTGCCCACTTGATTAATTATGTCGAAACTGACTTTGTAGAACAGACCAAGGCCATTACCCAAGGCCGTGGGGTAGACCTTGTGTTTGACCCCGTAGGTGGCGATGTGTTCGACAAATCGCTCAAGGTCATTGCTTGGGAAGGCCGCCTGCTGGTCATCGGTTTTGCCGGAGGCCGCATCCCCGAAGTGCCTACCAACTTGCTGCTGCTCAAAAACGCGGCTGCCGTGGGAGTGTTCTGGGGAGCCTACAGCAAACGCAACCCGCAGGTATTGCTCGGCTCGCTGATGGAACTGCTGCAATGGTACCAACAAGGGCATATCAAGCCACACGTCTCGCAGGCGCTGCCCTTAGCCCAAGCCCCTGAGGCACTCAAGGTGTTGGCCAACCGCCAAGCCATCGGAAAGGTGGTCGTAACTATCTGATGAATATACCTAATCAAAATTAGTTTGGAAAAATACATCTATTGAAAATCCTTGATAATCAAGAAAATCAAATCTTGTGAATCTTGGTATAAATTATTGTCAAATAACAGAGAGCACCTTTGTCGGCCCTCTCCTTACTCCTACTTCTCGAACCCTATGTCTACCCAAAGTCTTATTTCCCTCAACAAGAACCAGGTCCTACGTGAAGATTTTCGCGTCAGTACCAACTATTTTGAGAGCGATTTGCCCTTGCGGCATTTTCTCCAAACCCGCACCTCTGCCGAAGGCTATGCCCATATGCAGCCTAAGCTACAAGCCTTGGGCGAGGCAGCAGCTGGTGAGATGAACCCCCTTTCGCTCACCGCCGACAAGCAAGGCCCAGTGTTGGTGAAGCGCGATTTTTATGGCCGCGATACCAACGAGATTCAGTTTCATCCGGCCTATGACGCACTCAAGCGCATCGCCGTAGACTCGGATATGTTTCGGGTTAAGTGGGAGCCATCTTTGCGAGAGCGCTTTGCTCCTGAGCTGCACCGGCTGGGCTTTTCTACCGGTTTTCTGTATGCCATGAGCGAGAGCGGCCTCTACTGCCCCTTGTGTATGACCGATGGCGTGGCGCGGCTCATCGACCGCTACTGCAGCACGGAGGACAAGGCGCGGCTGCTGCCCCGTATCTACACCGACAAGGTCGAAGCGCTTTTTACAGGGGCGATGTTCCTGACCGAAAAAGCTGGCGGCTCGGATGTGGGAGCCAATATTGTCCGTGCTACCCCACACCAAGGCGACTACTACCTCCTCAATGGTGAAAAATGGTTTTGTAGCAATGCCAATGCCGAAATCATTTTTGCCCTCGCCCGCCCCGAAGGTGCAGCAGAAGGCACACGTGGTCTCGGTATTTTTTTGGTAGAAAAACAAAAACCTGACGGCAGCAAGAACGAGATGAACATCATCCGCCTCAAGGACAAACTAGGCGTACGCTCTATGGCCAGTGCAGAGTGTATCTTGACAGACACTTGGGGCAAGCTCATAGGTGAGGAGGGGCAAGGGTTCAAGATTATGACAGATATGATTAACCTCTCACGCCTCTACAACGCCGTAGCCGCCATGGGGGGCAGTCGGCGTGCGCTCATAGAAGTGTATCAGTTTTTGAAATACCGTACTACTTTTGGTAAGTCTGCGCTCGAACACGCCCTCATTCGCGAAAAAATGGCCGAACTAGGGACACTCCACCTGATGCAGTTTTACCTTACTTGGCGCGCCATTGAGGCGCTCGATGCTGCCGACAACGGCCACGAACAGGAGGCCGAACTCATCAGGCTGCTGACACCCATGGTCAAAAAATCGACCGCAGAGCACAGCGTGTATAGCATCAGAGAGTCGATGGAGCTGATGGGCGGCATCGGCTATATCGAAGATGGCGTGATGCCCAAACTCATGCGCGATGCGATGGTACTGCCCATTTGGGAGGGAGCAGGCAATATTATGACCTTGGATATGCTGCGGGCTTCGCTCAAATCGAATGGCTTTGGGGTAATGTGCGCCGAAATTGCCGCCTTGTTGCCCAAGGCCGGAGTACACGAAGCCGTTTTAGCTGCCCAACTACAGGAAATTCAGGCTGTGGCCAAGGAACTGTTCCGCCAGCCTCAGGAAATCATCGAGACAACAGCCAAGCCCCTGTTTGAGCGCTTGACCAAGCTCTATGCTGTGGTGGCGATGCTGCGTTATGAAGACAGCCAGAGCAGTGTTTGGATACGCATTGCCCTTGAAGAAGCCGTAACGCGTTATTTTACCCCCTCCAGCCTACAACCCAAAGCTCCCCGCTCAGTAGCAGAGATTGATACGCTGATTGGATGGGAGTTTTAAATATCAAGTTGAGTCATCCCAAATTATTGGGATGACTGCGCCTTGAAACGCTTGTTTAGACTTTCACCTTGGCACTCAACACAACTGATTTTGTACTGTTACTCAGTAAAAAGCGTAAGCGTTACGCATAACCTACTTAAACAAGCACTTAGCATTTTACAACAAAGTTGCGTTTCTTTTCAACTTGGTATGCTACCTGTATTTTTTTTCCAACAAGTTGGTAGGTGGGCAAGGTTGTCAAATCCAGTGTTTCGGCATTGAGGATGGCCAAGGTGCGTTGCTTTTCGCCAATCCGCCCTAGGACGATGGCTTTTTCAGGCTGCCCATTGCGGTTAAACAAAAGGCTGTAAGCCTCTACTTGCATTTCGCCGGTATATTCAGCTTGGGCACTCATCCAGGCCGAGGCATCAATTTGGTTTTGAGCCTCGATGTCAGTTTGTGGGTCATAGTTTTCCCAGGCTTGTAGCCCGGGTTTTTTGCCATACACCCCTATGGCGTGTTTGGTAACAAACCAACCCAATGCCGTAACCATCACCTGTTGGTGTGTGCCCTGTTGTAGTCGCTCTACGGCTGTGGCGATTGCGTGTAGGGAGTAGTTATTTCCCGGCCCTCCAAAATAGGCCAAGCTACCTGTGAGACTGAGCGGGCGTGGATCGTCTATCGTGAGTCCGATGGCTTTTAGGGCTATCTGCACGGCAGAGGGAAAACAACTATAAAGGTCAAAAGCATCGATGTCTTCGAGACGGCTTCCGGCTTGTTGGAGCGCCTGTTGGGCTGCATAGGCAATCGCCGGCGATTCAGCCAAATTGGGGCGTGCGCTTACCTCCCATACATCATTGGCTGCTGCTCCTCCTCTAAGATATACCCATTGAGCCTCATCAATGCCTAGTTGGCGCGCCAGCCCTACCGTAGTCATTACCACAGCGGCGGCCTGGTCGGTATTGATATTGGCAGTGAGCCGTTTGGTATAGGGGTAGGCGATGTAGCGGTTGTCGTCGCTAGGGCTGACAATCTGCTCAGGGCTATAGCGCTCCTGTGTCCAAGCATACGGATTTTGGGCGGCTACTTCTGAAAATCGGGCATACAGCGCCCCTATTTTGGCGATATCATAGCCTGGTTCAGCCTCTAGTGCGGTCTCAAAAAGGGGATACATATTGGTAGGCAAATAGAGGTCGTAGCTGTTTTCTAGCTCTGTGGAGCCGAGCCGCTGTGAGCCGTTGATGTATTCGGGAGCGGCTTTGGCCGGCCAATCCAGCTTTAGCCCGCTGCGCATAGCCTTAGAATAGCCATACATAGCCTCTGCGCCTGTAATGAGCACAGCCTTGGCCTTGCCCTGAGCCAAGGCAAGGGCAGCTTGGTTGACCAGATACTGCGGGGTGTTGCCTCCTATTTCGGAGTATACAAAAGCGCTGGGCTGTAGTGCGAGCTGCTCGGCTAGGGCTCGGGGTGCATCTTTGTAGGTATACGAAAAAACATTGACTACCTGAAGGCTGTCAATTTGCGAGCTGATGCTCTTGGGTAAGGTGTCTAAAGCCTGACGAGCGGCTTTTTCCATCAATGCTAAGGGATGTTGGGGCATTTCGCCTGTAGTGAAGCGCTGTACCAATTGGGCAGCCGCGACCAGAATGGGGGTGTTGTTATTCATAAGACCCAAAGTAGTGTTAGTTTACGTTGATGGGCAAAAATAATAATTTCCTTGTTGTTTGGCTTATCAGGTTGGGTGAGTTAGCGGATCAACAACTTGTAATAATGCTCAAAAAACACGTTCTTGTGCAAAAATCATAGGATTTATACACAGCCAGATTCGTGTATAAACCCTTAGAGTTTGTCTAAATTTTCAGCGCGGCACTCAAAACAGCTGATTTTTGTGCGGATACTAGGCAAAAAGCGCAGGCCTTATGTTCAGCCCACGATTTTAATCGTGGGAGGGCTACATCGAGCATTTTTAACGAAGTAGCAGCTAAAAAGCGGCGTTTTGGTGTCGATGAAGAGAATTTTAGACAAGCTCTTATACCTAACAATACTGCTAAACAAATTATGAAGATTGGAATTATCCGCGAGGGCAAGGTTCCGCCCGACAGCCGTGTAGCCTTACTGCCCCATCATTGTCAACAACTACAATCGTACTACCCACAGTGTCAAATTGTGGTGCAGCCTTCTACTATTCGTTGTATCTCGGATGAAGCCTATCAACAAGCAGGGGTTTTGTTACAAGAAGACCTGAGTGACTGTGAGGTGTTGTTTGGGGTCAAAGAAGTACCTATTCCGCAGCTATTACCCCAAAAGACCTATCTCTTTTTTTCGCATACCATTAAGGCACAAGCACACAACAGGGCTTTGCTACAGGCCATACTGCGGCAAGGGGTACGCCTGATTGATTATGAATGCCTGACCGACGAATCAGGGCAACGGGTAGTTGCTTTTGGTCGTTTTGCGGGTATTGTAGGAGCTTATAATGCACTTTGGGCTTATGGCCAACGCAGCCGACGCTACCAACTTAGGCGCGCCCACGAATGTATCGATTATGCAGATCTCCAAACAGAGTACACCAAACTACGCCTACCTAATCTCAAAATAGCCCTCACCGGAGCAGGAAAAGTAGCCAATGGGGCTATCGAAGTATTGCGTGCAGCGGGTATTCGACAGGTGTCGGTGGCGGAGTATTGCGGGCAAACTTTCCAAGAGCCGGTGTTTGTACAATTGCGCTCTTCGGATTATTATCAACCCAAAAAACCGGGGCTGGGGGCTGATTTCTATACCCAGCCGCAGTTGTTTATGCCTGCTTTTGAGCGTTTTTGGTCACAGACTGACCTGCTGATCAGTGCGCATTTCTGGCATCCTCAAGCCGCCCCGCTTTTTAGTTGGACAGATACCCGCCGAGGGGACTTTCGCATCCGGCTTATTGCCGACATTACCTGTGATGTAGATGGTTCTATCCCTACTACCTTGCGTACTTCTAGCATTGCTGCCCCGCTATATGACGTGGACTTGAGCACGGCTATGGAGGCAGCGCCTTGTAGCGATGACAAACACCTGACGGTCATGGCGATTGACAATCTCCCCAGCGAGTTGCCGCTCGATGCTTCGGATATGTTTGGAACACAGCTGTGCCAACACGTCATGCCTGCCCTTATTCAAGAGCAAGATACGCCGATGCTGCGCCGCGCCACCATCGCTGCCCAAGGCCAACTCACGCCTGCTTTTGACTATTTACAGGCTTATGTTGATGGTTTTGAGACTGCATAAGGCTGCGTCTTTACCGCCCCTGATTTTTTGGTTATCTTTGCCTCATACTTTGTAGAATGAATGTTATGCGTGCAATTTTGAACCTTTTGTCAGGGGGGGTATGGTTTTGTTTATGGATTGGTTGGGCGGGGCAAGTGCCATTACAAGCACAGGCACTTGACGATAGCTCCTTGCCTGCTGTATGGCCTCAGTACAGCCCTGAGCCAGTGTTACCCGCTGTTCAAAAAAGCATCTGGGAGGCTTCCCAGATTGGCGAAATTCCTTTACCCGATGGGTTTGAACGGGTAGCCGTTGATGAGGCTAGTTTTGCACACTATCTGCGGCATTTCAGACTCAAGCCCGATACCACGATTTACCTCCACAATGGCCAACGCAAACCCGATCAAAGCTTTGGTTTTAGGGTCTTGGATATTGATGTGGGCAGTCAGAACTTGCAACAGTGTGCCGATGCTGTCATCCGTTTGCGCGCCGAATACCTCTATCAAAGCCAAGCACACGACCAGATTCGCTTCAACTTTACCAATGGCCAACCGGCCGTCTACCAACAATGGCGCGAAGGTTACCGTGCTTATGAGCAACGGGGACAAATTGTATGGCGTAAAGAGGTTGACTATGACGGCTCATATCCCAACTTTAGAAAATATTTGGACTTGGTTTTTTATTATGCCGGTACCTTCTCCTTAGAGCGTGAGCTGATAACAGTGCCGCTTGGTGCGCCACCACAAATAGGCGATGTACTCATTCGTGGCGGCTTTCCCGGGCACGCGATGCTCTTGGTTGATTTGGCCCAAAACCCCCAAACAGGGGAGTATATTTTCTTGCTAATGCAGAGTGCCCGCCCCGCACAGGATATGCACCTCGTGCGCAACCGAAACACCCCCACGCTCAGCCCTTGGTATAGCCTCACAGAGTTGAATCCAAAAATACAGATTGAAGAATGGACGTTTGACCGCAGTAACCTGAAGCGCTTTGCCGGGGAGTAGCTCCAAGAGGATGTTTTGAGGCGCTTGCCTGATAAATGTAGCCCTACTGTTGGCAATGCACTGATTTTCTGCGTAATTTGCCGCCCATTCTATCCGCTGTTGCCGCCTAGCAGCCTCGAACTGTCTCAATATCTTATGGAATCACCGAACACCGGAATGCCTATCGACGGCTTCCCTCCACACTATAAAGCAGGGTTTATCAGCATTGTGGGCAAGCCCAATGTAGGCAAATCTACCCTGATGAACCAGCTCGTTGGCGAGCGCCTTTCTATCATTACCCCCAAGGCCCAAACTACCCGCCATCGAATTATGGGCATTATCAGCGGAGATGAGTATCAGCTGGTATACTCTGATACGCCGGGCATTATAGAACCCAAATACGCGCTCCACGAGTCGATGATGGAGTTTGTCAGTAGTGCTTTAGAAGATGCTGATGTGGTCTTGTTTGTGGTAGATCCTGAAGACAGCCCCGAGGGTAATGTGGTTGTCGAGCGCCTACAAGGCATCAGCACACCCATCTTGGTGTTGCTCAATAAGATAGATTTGCTCGACCAAGAAAAGCTAGAAATCAAGGCCGCACAGTGGCAAGCCGCTTTTCCTAGTGCGCCGGTGTTGCCTTTATCTGCGCTCAATGGCTTCGGTACAGAAGTAGTGATGGGGCAAATATTGGCCCGCATCCCTGAGCACCCGCCGTTTTTCCCTCCTGATGAGTTGAGTGACAAAACCGAGCGCTTCTTTGCTTCTGAAATTATTCGGGAGAAAATTTTTGAACTCTATCAACAAGAAATCCCCTACAGCTGCGAGGTAGTGGTAGCTGCTTTCAAAGAAGAGCCAGACATTATCCGCATCCATAGCGAAATATGGGTAGAGCGCGACAGCCAAAAGGGAATCTTGATTGGCAAAAAAGGAGAAGCGCTCAAGCAGGTCGGTATCCGCGCACGCAAAAGCTTGGAAGCTTTTTTTGGCAAACAGATATTTCTGGAGCTATATGTGAAGGTAGAGCCAGACTGGCGGCGTAAGAAAACTACGCTGAAGCGTTTGGGCTACTAGGGTTACTGTGGTCGGTATCGCTGGCAGAAGGGGCTTCGGGGGGCTTGATAATATCAAAGGGCAGCAGTTGCTGAGCCTTGTAGATGGGTGCTCGGAAATTGATTACATCAAAGAGCAATGTCCCCAAAAGCACCATCAGCGGAAAGTAGTAGGCATTGTACAAAAACTTAGAAAACAAAAAAGCGCCCAAAATCCCGCCCGATAAAAACCCGCCCACAATGCTAAACTGCAAGATGAGCTTGGAGCCAATGCTCTTGTCGCGGTGTACGAAGCGCTTGGCCAGATTGATTCCCATATCGGTGAACAACCCCGTCAAGTGTGTCGTACGTACGACTGCGCCCGAAAGCGTTGTAACCATGGCGTTCTGAAGCCCCATCGCAAAAAGCAGGCTTCCGGCTAGGAGCTGTACAATGGCGGGGCTATAATGGTTGTAGTGTAGGTAGCCTCCGTAGGTAGCTATAAATAATAAAATAGCCATTTCAATGACCAGAGAAGGGGTATGCGCATAACGTTGGTAGCGTTTACTCATTGCTTCGATGATGACAGTATTGGTAAATGCGCCCAACACAAACAAGAGCAACAACAAGATTTTCAGCTCTACCAACTCCCATTCTCTAGCCACCAAGTGGTTGGAGAGCAAGGCGGCGTGCCCGGTTACGTTGGTGGTCAGCTCTTGGAATGCAAACCAACTAGCAGAATTGACAGCTCCGGCAGCCAACGACAGCAAGGACGCTAGGCTAAGATTGTGTGAAAGGCTACGGTCTTTTCCTCTGGAGTCAAATAATCCCACGGTGTTTGTCTAGTTTTATCGCCTAATCTTTGGCTTAATGGTGTGTGTGTTGTTATGAAAACCAAAACCATACCGTTTTGGCTCCCTACCCAATCCTAAACCCGCTAAAATAATATAGTGAGCATCCTCCAATTACAAAAATAGACGCTTACAGCAATGCTACAAGCGTCTATGAAACCTAACTAATCAAAAACTTACAATTATGAAAACCTGATTTAAAAACTCGACAAGTCAGGAAAATGTTTGGGTGTTTAAACATTTTTTTTCCAATCCTCCAGTTCTACACATACTTGAGTGTAGATTTGGGCAATGGCTTCGAGTCTTTCGCTCAGAAAAGCAAGGTCTGGCGGGGTTTGGCGATAACCTTCTATTTCGCTGAGCAATTCGTTGGCTTGGTGTACCCCAATGGTATGGAAAAGCGGGCGGGCCTTGTGTGCCTGCTTGCGGAGTTGCTCAAAGTGTTCTTGGCTCAGGCTCTGGCGCATTGCTTCAATGGCCTGTGGCGCATTTTCTATAAAAATACGGCTGATTTCCTCACACAGCTCTTGGCTTCCGTCAGTAAGGTCATTGAGATATTCAAAATCCACATATCGGACACTGCCTTGGCTTGGTGAAGCCACAAGCTCTTTCCCGTTGAGCCCCTGCGCATTGCCGGTCAGCGGCAGGTGAATGAGCGTATCTATCAGTTTGTTTTTGAGTTCTTCTACGTGAAAAGGTTTTTTGATAAAACCATTCATCCCTGATTGCAGGGCTCTGCGGACTGTTTCCTCGTCGGAGGCTGCTGACATGGCCAAGATAGAAGTAGTTTGGGGCAGCAGTTGCTCAGTACGAATTTGTTGGGCTACTTCGTATCCGTTCATTATCGGTAGTTGGATATCGAGCAACACCAAGTCATAAGCCTCTTGCTGGATGCTATCGGCTACGGCAGCGCCGGTATCGACCAAGTCGACCACTATCCCCCATTTGCTCAACAGTTTGTTGATGATTTTTTGGTTCATCACATTGTCTTCTGCAACCAAGATTCGTCTACCTTGGAGCACCTCGGGGTTGCGTTTTGGGGGTAGCTCTGCTTCTCCAGCCACACCGCCCGGGGCGATTTCAAAAGGCAATTTGACCGTAAACACGCTACCTATTCCTTCGCGGCTTTGGACGTGAATACTGCCGTTTTGGCGCTCTATCAGGGCTTTGGTAATGCCTAGGCCTAGCCCACTACCGCCATAACGCTTAAAAATATCGGGTGAGGCTTGGGTGAAATAATCAAATATGCGGCTGATTTTATCTTCGGGAATACCAATGCCGGTGTCTGCTATTTTGAACACTACTTCAGCTTGGGTATCAGTTTTGGAATCAAGGCGGACATCGACCTTGACGTGTCCGTCTTTGGTAAATTTGAGTGCATTGCCAATCAGGTTGAACAAAATCTGAATCAGCCTAGCCGAGTCGCCCACGAGATGATGCGGCACTTGTGGGTCTATCTGAATCAGTAGGTCATTGCGGTTTTCGCGGGCTTTGAGCATAAAGCCGTGTTTGAGGCGCTTGAAGAGGTGTGGCAAATCAAATACTACTTGCGAAAACTTGAACTTACCCGAGTCAAGACTGCTGAAGTCAAGCAAATCTTGGATAAGCGTTACCAAGTTGTTGGCCGAAAAGAGAATAGACTGTAAAAACTCTACGTGTTCGGGGTTTTGTTCTTCGGAGAGCATCAACTCTGTCAGCCCCATAATGGCTTGAAGAGGCGTGCGTATTTCATGCCCCACAATAGAGATAAAGCGCTCTTTTTCGGCGATAGATTCTTCGATGGTCTGTTTGGCACGCCGTAGCTCATACTCTACTGTACGTCGGCTGGTGATGTCTCGGGCCAACATTTGAAAATAAGGCTGCTTGTCGGCATCATAGGTGAGGTGGGCGCTTTGGCCTAGCCATACAGTCCGGCGCTTTTCTTTGTGATAAAAGGGCAACTCTATGTAGGTATTGCTGCGGCCTTGTTGGAGTTGCTCTTTATAAAATCCTTGGATAAAAAGCAGGTAATCTTCGCGCAAGAGCGTAAAGATATTCTCTACCCCGAGAAACTCCTCTTCTTGGTAGCCGAGTATTTTCTGAATAGCCGGATTGGTATAGGTACAGCGTCCTTGTACATCTACTTTGTAGATAAGGTCGCTGGCATTTTCGACCAACAGGCGGTAGCGCTCTTCGTTTTGGCGTAGTTGCTCTAGGGTGTGCTCTTGCTCGGTAATGTCCCAAAAAGTAACTAGGTTTACGAGCGCATCGCCGTAGCGATAGGGTCGTAGGCTGGCCTCAACATATTTTTTGGCAGCGCCTCCGTGTTTGATTTCGAGGGCGATATACTTTTGATTGTCTTTCCGGTAGATGCGGCGTTGGCGTTGAGCGGTTTTGGGGCTGATAAGTTGGCCTATAGGGCGTGTCACCAGGGCATCCTTGCTGTAGCCAGTGATATGTTCGGCGGCTTGATTGAGGGTCAAGATTTTCCCTTGTTGGTCGTAGAGCAGGATACCTTCTTGAGCAATCTCAAAAAGGTCTTGAGCGGCCTCGTATGTTTGTTCGGGGGCGATGCTCAGCCCTAGGGTATAGCCGATAATCTGTAGATAAGTGATGGAAGTGTCTTTGGATACATAGATAGGGCTACATTCCCAGCGGCGCACGCGATTGTCGGGCAGGGTTTCGAGCCATACCAATGTGCCTTTGTGGCGGCGCATCCAGCGGGGGAGCAGTCGTGCTCCTTTGCGCCAAAGAGGGTTGGCTGCTAGGCGCGCCAAGGGTTTGCCCTCCCAAGCTTCGGCAGGCTGCCCCAGATAGCCGGCCAAGGCGCTATTTAGCCCCAACACAAGCCCTTGCTCGCTGAGTAAGGCCCAGCAGGTATCCTCAGCCACACTTGACTGTGCCAAGAGCTCATACACACCTTGCCACCACACCTCAGCGCTAGGAGCGCTCTCTAGTGGTTGGGCAACCAAATAGCGCTCCATAGTGTTGGCAAGCTGGCGTGTTTGCTGCTTGGTTTTTTCCAAGTAAAAAGGGCTAAACCGGCTATCTGTCATAGGAATTATCCAAACTCATCTAATAATTTTTCTAAGCGCAAAGGGTGTTAATTTTTTTTAACAGAAACTTGAAAACATTTTTTAGTTTCCCTAGTTCCTTTTGATATCTTTGTGCGTTCTTATCGCAAATGTGTGTGAAACCACTTGTTTGTTCTTAGCAAAGATTGTACGTAAAACGCAAAATATAGTAGATAGTTTTAGGGGAAAGTAGCTCTGTTGGGCTATCAAAACCGTTGCTTTGTCTACAAATATCTGCAATTCACAGAAAAAAGCCTTGGATACTAAAGAAAAAATACTCCAAACCGCCGAAGAGTTGTTTATGCGCTATGGAACGCGCAGTGTTACGATGGATGATATCGCCAAGGAGTTGGGAATGTCTAAAAAGACAATATATCAGTTTTTTAAAGACAAAGACGCTATCGTTCAGCTGATTATGAGCCGTGTTTTTGAAGAAGAGCGTCAACAATTGTACAAAATAGAGGCCGAATCAGCTGACCCTATTGAGGCTGTATTGAAGATTGCCGAAGTAACAGGGGAGCGCATTCGCAATATCAACCCTATTGTGCTCTATGACTTACAAAAGTACCATAGTCAAGTCTGGGACGAGTACAATAGCTTCTGTGAGCAAGATGCACGCGCCTCGGTTGTGCGTAACCTCAAAAGAGGGATAGAGCAAGGACTTTATCGGTCTAACCTAGACCCTGAGGTGATGGCTACGCTGCATTTGGTGTGTATGGATGCCATTTTTGACCAAAATATCACCGATAGTATTTCGCATAAAAAATACGACTTGGGCGATTTAAGCACGATGGTTATCGAGCATTTTTTGCGGGGTATCGTCACCCTCGAAGGATTTCAACTTTTAGAACAGTACCAACAACGAAAAACTCATACAACCCAACCCTAACCGCTTGTCGGAATATTCATGAAACTATACATTTATCAGATTCTCGGTTTAGTGGGGCTTTTTTGGCTCGGTTTAGCAGCCCGCCCCTTACAGGCTCAATTTGGCGACGATGCCGCAGCGCTCTCGTCTTTCAACCTCCAAGAGTGTATTGCCTATGCGATGGAACACTCGGAGCAGTTACGCATCCAGAACATCGAAGTATATATCTCCTCACAAACTGTGCGGGAAAGCGCTTCGATGGGCTTGCCACAAATCAATGTGGAACTTGGTACCAACTACAACGCCATCATTCAGAAGGCGTTCTTACCGGCGGCCATCATCAACCCTGCCGCGCCCGAAGGCGAGTTTGTCGCCGTAGAGTTTCAGCCTCGTATGACAGGGCAGGCCGCTATTACACTCTCACAGTTGGTCTTTGATATGTCGTATTTTATTGGTTTGGAAGCCGCCCGGACGTTCAAGAAGCTGTCACAAAAGCAGATGGCTCAAACCAAGACTGAAATCGCACAGAACGTAGCCCTCGCCTATTATGGGCTGATGGTGGCCAACGAACGGATTACTTTGCTGAATCAAAACTACCAACGCGTCGACTCGCTCCTGCGCGAAACGAGGGCGCTCTACCAAAATGGGTTTGTTGAAAAAATTGATGTCGACCGCACCGAGGTAACCTTCAACAACTTGCGTACTGAGCGCCAAAAAGCCCAACGCCTGATTGGCTTGGCTTCACAAGTGCTCAAGTTTCAGATGGGAATGCCGCTCAAAGACTCTATCAGCATAGAAGACAAGCTCGGCGACCTCACCCTCGACGAAAATCTGCTGGCCGAACAAGTAGACTTCCGCAACCGCCCCGAATATGAGGTATTGCAAATCCAGCGTGAGCTGGCTGCGCTCGACGTGCGCTACAAACGCTCTCAAAGTTATCCCTCGCTGCGCGCTTTTGCAACCTATGGCTACAACTCTGGGGTGCCCAATGTGGGAGAACTATTCAATGGCAACCGCTGGTTTAACTATGGAATCGTTGGGCTGACACTCAATATCCCCATACTGACAGGCTTCCGCAATGGCGCTCAAACCCAAAAATCTAGGCTGGAGCTTGAGAAAATCGACTGGGCCTATCGTCAGTTGGAGCGTGTGGCCAATTTTGAAGCAGCTCAAGCCCATACCGAGTTACGCAACGCCCTTGATGACCTCCAAGCCCAAAAAGCCAATATGGAACTGGCCTCCGAAGTAGGCCGAGTGGCGCGCCTCAAATACCAAAATGGAGTCGGTACCAACCTCGAAGTGCTCGACGCAGAGACTTCGTACAAAGAAGCCGAAACCAATTATTATAATGCCGTTTACAATGCCTTAGTGGCTTCGGTAAACCTCAAAAAAGCCCTCGGCACGCTTTATACCGAAGACCAAAACGATAATTAGTACACCCTCTCAAACTATACACTAATGCCATATACCCTCTTGTCGATGCCTATGAAAACGATGCAAGTACTTAAAAAATATCCCCTACTCTTGAGCCTGGCGTTCTTGGCCGCCTGCGGCGGTGGCGCAAATGACCTTGAGAGTAAGAAAAATCAACTCCGTGATAAGAAAAAAGCGCTCGAACAACTTCAGGCCGAAATCAGCCAGCTAGAGCGCGACATAGTCGCCCTAGACCCTAGCTTCAAATTGAGTGCAGACAATAGCACGCTCGTCAGTGTGATACAGCTGAGCAAGGGCGATTTTGTGCGCTACAACGAAGCCCGTGGGCGTGTCGAAACCGACCAAAATGTCATGGTAACCCCCGAAACCGCCGGAGTCATCAAACAGATTCTTGTGCGCGAAGGGCAGTCTGTAGGCGCGGGTCAAATACTCGTTACGCAAGACAGCGAAGTGCTCCAACGCTCTATGAATGAAGTAACAACCGCCCTAGAGTTGGCCAACGTAACCTATGAGCGCCAAGCCAAGCTCTGGGAACAAAACATCGGCACTGAGCTACAATACCTCCAAGCCAAAAACCAAAAAGAGCGCCTCGAAAAACAGCTCCAAACCCTCAAAGCACAGGTCAATATGACGGCTGTCAAAGCCCCGTTTTCGGGAGTGGTAGATGAGATCATCGCCAAAGTAGGTGAGGCCGCTTCCCCTGGTGTACCCTTGTTGCGTTTGGTAAGCCTGAGCAATATGCGTGTCAATGCGGATGTACCCGAAAGCCTCTTAGGCAAAGTAAAAGTAGGGGATAAAGTTCGGGTATCTTTCCCTTCTATCAAACGAGAAGTGGATGGACAGGTGGTTGTAGTAGGGCAAATCATCAACCCCGACAGCCGCTCGTTTCGTATCGAAGTAGCCGTAGGCAATGTGGATAACCTGCTTAAGCCGGACTTGCTGGCCGTGGTGAAGATTCAGGACGAAACCAAGCCCGATGTTATCATCATCCCTACCAATCTCATCCAGCGCGAAGGCGGCCAAGAGTTTGTATATATCGCCGCCCAAGATGACCAAAAACAGCCGATTGCCAAAAAGGTGATGGTTGAGCGTGGAGAAACCTACGACAACAAGACCTATCTCAAAAGTGGCCTCAAGGGAGATGAGCAGCTGATTGAGAAAGGGTTTAGAGATGTAACTGATGGAGCCGCTATCAAAATCGGCAGCTAACCCTATCCCCAACAGCGTCCACTATAATTGTCATCATTCCTATGAAAAATCAAGAAGAACAAGCGCAGAAGCACCAAGTAATCAAGGAATTTGGTCTCACCTCCCTTGCCGTAGATAATCGCACCAGTGTGATTATCTTGGCCCTAATCATCGGGTTGTTTGGTATCATTTCTTATGGTTCTATGCCCCGCGAGAGCTTTCCCGAGATTGTGATTCCGAATATCTACATCGGCACTTTCTATGCAGGAAACTCCCCCAGCGATATGGAAAACCTCGTAACCCGCCCCATAGAGAAAGAGCTGAAGACCATCACCGGTGTCAAAAAAATCACTTCTACCTCTATTCAGGATTACTCGACCATCATCGTAGAGTTTAACCCGGATGTCGCCATACCCAAGGCCCTTCAGGATGTGAAGGATGCCGTTGATAAGTCTAAAAGCGAGCTGCCTAATGACTTACCCAAAGACCCTAACGTATTTGAGATTAGCTTGTCAGACTTGCCCATTATGTTTATCAACCTATCGGGCAACTATGACCTTGACCAGCTCAAACGCTATGGAGAATACCTCGAAGACCGCATCGAGCAGCTGCCCGAAATTTCGGGTGTAGATATTCGCGGTGCCTTAGAGCGCGAAATCCAGATTGATGTAGATCTCTTTGCGATGGAAGACAGCAAGGTGGCCTTTAGTGACATCGAACAGGCCGTCAGCAGCGAAAACGTAACCATCTCTGGAGGGAATATCCTAGCCGAAGACTTCCGCCGTTCTATCCGTGTTACGAGTGAATTTAGAGAAGTAGCTGAAATAGAAGACATTATCGTAAAAAGTGAAGATGGTGCAGCCGTATATCTTCGCGATATTGCCACTGTAAAAGACAGCTATAAGGAGCGCGAAAGCTATGCCCGTTTCAACAAGCAGCCTGTGGTTACGCTTGAAGTAAAGAAGCGTAGTGGCGAAAACCTCCTCAATGCCGCAGACCAAATCAAGAGTATCATCGAAAAATCACAGGTTTCGGCTTTGCCCAAAGATTTACAAATCAGCATTACCAACGACCAATCTCGCGAAATCAAGTCGATGGTCAGCAACCTAGAAAACAGCATTATCTCTGGGGTTATCCTAGTAGTAGGGGTCTTGCTTTTCTTTATGGGTTTGCGCAGTGCCTTGTTTGTGGGGGTAGCCATCCCATTGTCAATGTTTATTTCCTTTATTGTCTTGGGCAATGCCGGTGTTACGCTCAACATTATGGTGTTGTTCTCGTTGATTCTGGCCTTAGGAATGTTGGTAGATAACGGCATTGTGGTGATTGAAAACATCTACCGCCTCCGCGAAGACGGCTACCCGCTCAAGCGTGCCGTCAAAGAAGGGGTAGGCGAAATCGCTTGGCCTATCATCAGCTCTACTGCCACAACAGTGGCGGCCTTCTTGCCTTTGGCGTTTTGGGGGGGGATTTTAGGGCAATTTATGCGCTTCTTGCCCATTACACTGATTATCGTATTGTCGGCATCCTTATTTGTGGCCTTGGTGATTAACCCTGCCGTCGTGATGATATTCTCCAAAGAGGGCGACCTCGAAGCCGGTAAAAAGGCCATTACGGTACGCCGACTGCTTACGGCCGGTGCTTGGGTGTTGTTGGCTATTCCGCTGTACATATTACAAGCCACACAGGTGGTGTCCTTACCAGGGCAATATACTGTGCCCAACTTGATGGCGATCTTGGGGGTGTTCCTATTGGCCAATATGCTCTTCTTGACTAGTGCTGCGCAGTCTTTCCAAGACAATGTACTCCCAAGATTAGAAAGTTTTTACTCCCGCATCATCAGTTATGCTGTTACGGGTGCGCGCCCCTACTTCTTCTTGGTCGGCACGGTATTTCTCTTGGTATTCTCCTTTGTGCTCCTTGGCAGCGCCGGGCTGAAAGTGCTCTTTTTCCCCGAAAATGAGCCCAACTACATCAATATTTTTGTGGAAAAACCCATCGGTACCGATATCGAAACTACCAATGAGTTGGCCAAGAAGGTAGAAAGCCGCGTCATTGAGATGATGAAGCCCTACGACTATATGATTGATGCCATCATTACCCAAGTAGGCGAAGGCACCTCAGAAGACGGTCTTGGCGGCGGCGGCGGCGTAACGCCACACAAAGCCAAAATAGCGGTCTCGTTTAAGGAATTCGAGTTCCGAAAAGGCAAGAATACTTCTGATATTTTGGAGGATATTCGGGCAGAGTTGAAAAACTACCCCGGAGTACAAATCACCGTAGCCAAAGACCGCAACGGCCCGCCTGTAGGCGCACCTGTGAGTATCGAAGTAGTAGGTGAAGATTATGCCAAGCTGATTGCTACCGCTACCCGCATCCGTCGTACTGTCGATGAGGCGGCCATCCCCGGTATTGAGCAGCTCAAGCTCGACCTCGAAACCGGCAAGCCTGAACTCATTATCCACGTAGACCGCGACAAAGCCCGCCGGCTTGGCCTTTCGAGCGCCTCAGTGGCAATGGAATTGCGTACGGCGCTCTTTGGCAAGGAAGTCTCTAAGTTTAAAGACGGCAAAGACGACCACCCCATCCAGCTGCGCCTCCGCGAAGACCAACGCCACAACCTCGAAGCCCTGCTCAACAAATCGGTAACCTTCCGCAACAACAGAGGGCGTATTGTGCAGATTCCTATCAGCACCGTAGTCGATATTGAGTATAATGATGCCATCGGCTCTATCAAACGCAAAGATCTCGACCGTGTGATTATGATTACTTCTAACGTAAAAGAAGGCTATAATCCGACCGAAATCGTCGATAAGGTCAAAGACATCGTTGGCGCAATGAGCATCCCCGAAGGTTATACGGTCAAGTTTACGGGAGAACAAGAAGAACAAGAGAAAACAGCTGACTTCTTGGGCAAGGCCTTGATGTTGGCCGTATTTATGGTGTTTCTCATCATCGTTACCCAGTTCAACTCACTCACTGCCCCAGTGGTCATCATCAGCTCTATTATATTCAGTACCATCGGAGTGTTCTTAGGCTTGGTGATTTTCCAAATGGACTTTGTAGTCTTGATGACTGGTATCGGTATCATCTCGCTGGCCGGGGTAGTGGTGAACAATGCCATCGTATTGATTGACTACACCAACCTATTGCGCAGCCGCCGCAAAGCCGAGTTGGGTATAGACGAAGAAGACCCGCTGCCTTATGACGAGTTCTTGGCCTGTATTGTCGAAGCCGGCAAAAAACGCCTCCGTCCTGTATTGCTCACTGCCATCACTACCATTCTAGGGCTGATTCCCTTGGCCATCGGCTTGAACATCGACTTCATAGGCCTGTTGGCTAAGTTTGATGCCAATATCTATTTTGGTGGAGACAATGCCGCCTTCTGGGGGCCTATGGCTTGGACGGTGATTTTCGGGCTTAGCTTTGCTACCTTCCTGACCTTGGTCGTGGTGCCGGTGATGTACCTGCTTACTGCCAAGCTGACCCGCAAAACACCCAAACACCGCACTCCTAGCGTACAGGTTGCTACGAGCACCAATGGCGCTGAAAAAACAGCCAAAGTAGCCGATACATACGTTTCATAACTATAGCCATATCGTTTTGTCAGACGATTCGAAAGCCTACCGACCTTTGTTGGTGGGCTTTTTTCTGGCTAATCCTGCTCAGAGCTTGTTTATACCAAGATTTGAGGATTCATAGGACTTGATTTTCGTGATATCTAAGGGGTTTCAGCCCATAGATTCGTATCAAGGATTGAGAGCAAAACCTGAATCCGAGATAGCTACAAAGGCCAAAAACGGCGAAGGCTGTCAAACACAAATAACACTGGCTCGAAATAGCCCCGTCTTGCCTCTGGAGCATCAACCGGAATGATCCCGGGCATTTTAGGGCAAACACATTTTTATTCGTATTTTTGTAGGTGATTGACTAATCGCCCTTGCAACTCAGGCATACATCATGATGGAATTTGCCCAAACACTACATCAAAACCCGCTCTTCGCTGTCATTGCCGCTAGCGCCCGTACGCTCGGAGTAGAGACATACTTGGTAGGCGGCTTTGTACGTGATTTGCTTTTAAAACGCCCCTCAAAAGACATAGACGTGGTTTGTGTGGGAAGTGGAATTGACTTGGCCAATCACGTAGCCATACAACTAGGCCAAGAAGGAAAGGTCAATATTTTCAAACGATTTGGCACGGCCATGCTGCGCGCCGATGACTGGGAGATAGAGTTTGTGGGTGCTCGCAAAGAGTCATATAACCCTGACTCCCGCAAACCTATGGTCGAAGACGGTACTTTGGAAGACGATCAAAAACGCCGAGATTTCACCATCAATGCGCTGGCTATCAGTCTGCAAGAGCATAACTATGGCCAGCTTATAGACCCCTTCGACGGATTGCAGGACTTGCAACGCAAGATGCTTCGTACACCGCTTGACCCGGGCATTACTTTTTCTGATGACCCCTTGCGGATGATGCGTGCCGCACGCTTTGCCACACAGCTTGGCTTTGATATCGAAGGAAATACCTTCGAAGCTATCAGCCAATACAAAGAACGTATCAGTATCGTATCACAAGAACGGATTACTGACGAACTAAATAAAATCATTGCCGCCGACAAGCCCTCATACGGCTTCAAGTTGCTTTATTATGCCGGCGTTTTGGAGCTGATTTTTCCTGAGCTTGTCGCCTTACAAGGGGTAGAAACTGTTGATGGCAAAGGGCATAAAGACAATTTTTTTCATACCCTACAAGTGCTCGACAACGTCGCCGAGGTATCAGATGATCTTTGGCTACGATGGGCGGCTATCTTACATGATATCGCCAAGCCTGCCACCAAACGCTTCGATAAGCGCCACGGCTGGACTTTCCACGGGCACGAAGACAAAGGGGCGCGAATGGTGCCCGGAATCTTCAAACGCATGCGTCTCCCCCTCGATGCCAAAATGCGCTTCGTACAAAAACTCGTACGCCTACATCTCAGGCCTATTCCACTGTTTCGGGACGAAATCACGGACTCGGCGCTCCGCCGACTGCTCTTTGATACCGGCGAGGACTTAGAAGCGCTGATGATGCTCTGTCGAGCAGATATTACTTCCAAAAACAATGATAAAGTCAAAAAATATCTCAAAAATTTTGACATTGTAGAGAAAAAATTACAAGAGATTGAAGAAAAGGATAAGCTGCGCAATTTCCAGCCTGTTATTACAGGCGAAATCATTATGGAAACTTTTCAACTCAAACCCTGTCAACAGGTAGGGTTGATCAAGCAAGCTATCCGAGAAGCCATCTTAGACGGCCAAATCCGTAATGAGTATGAAGAAGCTTATGCGTTTATGTTAGAAACGGCTCAAAAGTATGATTTACACCCCATAAACGCTTCCTGATAACTGGCCTTGCCCTCGCAACAATGAAGGCAGGCAGATTTTCTTCAATAGCCAAAAGGTTTTTGGCCGCCACTGTACGCCTGACACTCAAGCATAAATTTAACCCACGGGTTTCGCCGTGGGTTTGGAGTTTGCCAAGTCTTGTATCTTCATTACAGGATATACTGGCTTAAGTCCCTATTTTTGACGAGGCCTTGGAGTCGTTCTTCGACCATCGTCTTGGTAACCAAGATGTGGGCATTGGCACCGATGACATCTGGCACATCAAAGAGAAACTCGTTGAGCAAGTGACTCAAGACAGTCTGAAGGCGGCGCGCACCAATATTTTCAACTTCGGCATTGACCTCAAAGGCTATTTCGGCTATTTTGGCTAGGGCTTCGTCGTCGAAGCTGAGCTGTACGTTTTCGGCCTGCATCATCGCCTCATACTGCTTGGTGAGTGCGTTTTTGGGTTCTTTGAGGATATGGTAGAAGTCGTCCTTGGTGAGGCTTTGCAGCTCCACGCGGATGGGGAAGCGGCCTTGTAGCTCGGGGATGAGGTCGGAGGGCTTGGCCACGTGAAACGCCCCCGCAGCGATGAAGAGAATATGGTCAGTTTTGATGAGGCCATACTTGGTATTGACCGTACTTCCTTCGACAATGGGCAGGAGGTCGCGCTGTACCCCCTCGCGGCTGACATCAGGCCCACCGCCACCTTTGGCAGAGCGGCTGGCTACCTTGTCTATTTCGTCGATAAAAATGATACCGGCATTTTCGGCTACTCGGAGAGCTTCTTCTTTGACCTCGTCCATATCGATGAGTTTGGCGGTTTCTTCTTCGAGCAAGATTTTGCGGGCTTCTGCAATGCTGACCTTGCGGCGGCGGATGCGCTTGGGCATCATCCCCGAGATCATCTCCTGAAGGTTCATCATTGCGGCTTCGTCAATGCCCGGTCCGAACGCCCCTACATTGGGGCTGCTGCTTTGTTGCACCTGAATTTCGACCTTGCGCTCATCTAGTTCGCCGTTTTTGAGTTTTTCGCGGAAGCGCTCGCGGGTCTTTTCGTTCATCTCGATATCTTCGTTGCTGCCGCTACGGAGGGGCGGGATGAGGATGTCGAGTAGTGCATCTTCTACACTCTGGATAGCCCTAGACTTGACCTCTTCGTGTTTTTGGGCACGCACCATATTGACAGACTGCTCCACCAAGTCGCGCACCATACTCTCCACATCGCGCCCCACATAGCCTACTTCGGTAAACTTAGAGGCTTCAACCTTGGTGAAGGGGGCGTTGGCGATTTTGGCCAAACGGCGGGCGATTTCTGTTTTGCCTACGCCCGTAGCACCAATCATCAGGATGTTATTGGGCATAATTTCTTGCTGCATCTCTTGCGGGCTGTTCATGCGTCGCCAGCGGTTGCGCAGGGCAATGGCTACTTGTTTTTTAGCATCTTTTTGACCGATAATGTACTTGTCGAGCTCAGTAACAATCTGATGGGGGGTAAGGTCTGGGTTATGTGTTTGCATTGCGGAATACGTTTCTTTCTGATATTTGTATGTAGAGACGGCAAATGGCCGCTGTATGTGTAGCCTTGTAGGTGAGTTGGGCTATATTCACCAAAGCCCCTCAAGGGTTTGAGTATCTTGAAGGGTAGAGGGCAAAAAGGTTGTTATGCATTACAATATAACAGCCTGAAGGATGTATTAGTTTTGTGAACGATCTTGCCCGTTGTTACGTGGGTGGTTGTTGTTGGGTTTTTTCTTGGGCTTCTGTCGCAGGTTTTTCTTATTAGCTTGAGGGGGACGTTGTTGGGAGCCATTTTCGCGGGGTGGGCGCTCGGGCTTTCCATTTTCTTGCTGATTTTTTCGTTTTGGGCGGTTTCCTTTTTTGGGCGGCATCGGCAAGATAGACTGATTGGTCAGTACGGGGGCTTCGTCCAGCTCTAGCGATTCGGGGGCGATACCTTTTTGGTTGAGCGCAATGATTTCGCCCACACGCTCTGCCGAGATAGGATGCCATACGCTTTCGTCGTTGTAACTAAACCACAGGACTCGCCGGAAGATATCTGTTTTGTGTAAGAATGCCTTGCCGCGCTTTGTCAGTAGGGGTTTGTCTAATTCGGGGAGGTCTTTGAGCGCCTCTACATAGGTCTCTAGCTCATAGTTGAGACAGCACTTGAGGCGGCCACATTGGCCGGAGAGTTTATTAGGATTAAGGGATAGATTCTGATACCTTGCGGCAGCTGTTGATACGTTTTTGAAATCAACCAACCAAGTAGAGCAGCATAGCTCGCGCCCACAGGAGCCAATTCCACCCAATCGGCCTGCCTCTTGTCGGAGGCTGATTTGCTTCATCTCCACTCGGATGCGAAACTCCGAAGCCAGCAGCTTGATTAACTCCCTAAAATCCACCCGCTCATCGGCAGAATAGTAAAAGGTAGCCTTGGTATTGTCGGCCTGAAACTCTACGTCTGAGAGTTTCATCTTGAGGTTCAGCTGCTGGATGATTTCGCGGGAGCGGTACATCGTGGGCAGGTTGCGGCTTTGCGATTGTTCAAATTTCGAGAGGTCACTCTCATTGGCTACCCGCAATACGTGTGGCAAGTCAGTAGGGGCTACGGCCACCTGTTTGCGTTTCATTTGCAGGTTGACCAGCTCGCCCTGCATCGACACAAAGCCTATGTGAAAGCCGTTGGCCATTTCGACCACTACCGCATCCCCAGTAGTAATCGCAATGCGCTCTTTATTGAAAAAGAAATCTTTCTTCCCATTCTTAAACCGCACTTCTACCAAGAGGTCGTCTTCGGTCTCGAAGGGCATTTTCATATCCGATAACCAATCGAATACGTTCATTTTATTGCAACCACAGGATTTGCCACTACTTTTTTCGCCATCGGCGCTTTTGGTTGTGCTACATCCGGTGGGACAGGTCGTGCATCCCATATATTTTACAGAGAGGTTGATGGTTCAAATAAAAACAGCTACAATTCAGACAAATACCTCAACAACACTGTGTTAGGCCAAATCCTGCCCGATGTCTCGGCGGTAGTATTTGCCTTCATATTGAATAATTTCGGCGGCGTTGTAGCTCTGTTGCAGGGCTTCTTCGCGAGTGGCACCGAGGCCGGTGAGCGCCAATACACGCCCTCCATTGGTGAGGGTTTGGCCTTTGGCATCAAGGGTAGTACCGGCGTGGAAAGCCAGGGCATCTTGTACTTTTTCGAGCCTATGGATAGGCAGGCCCTTAGGGTGGCTATCTGGGTAGCCGCCCGATACCAGCACCACTGTCGTGGCTGTTTTGGCCAAGGTGGTCAGGGGTAGTTCGGCTAGGCGTTGATGTGCCACCGCATCCAATATCTGCGCCAAGTCAGTTTTGATGCGTGGCATCACTACTTCGTTTTCGGGGTCGCCCATACGGACGTTGTACTCAATCACATAGGGGTCGTCGCCTACCTTCATCAAGCCAAAAAAGATAAAGCCAGTATAGTGGATACCTTCTTTGCGCAGCCCATCGAGCGTAGGGCGGATGATACGCTGATCTACTTTTTGCATAAAGGCCTTGTCGGCAAAAGGTACTGGCGATACAGCGCCCATTCCACCCGTGTTGGGGCCGGTGTCGCCTTCGCCGATGCGCTTGTAGTCTTTGGCCTCAGGGAGGGTATAGTAGTTCTGCCCGTCAGTGATGATGAATACCGACAACTCAATGCCTTGCAAAAAGTCTTCAATCACTACCTTTTGGCTTGCCTCCCCAAATTTATGGTCTACCAACATCGCCTCTAAGGTCGCCTTGGCTTCGTCTTTGCTTTGGGCAATCACTACGCCTTTGCCAGCTGCGAGGCCGTCAGCTTTGATGACATAGGGTGCAGGGCGGCTGTCGATGTAGGTCAGCGCCTCATTGAGCGTTTGTTGTACAAAAGTCTGCGATTGTGCCGTGGGAATATTGTGGCGCATCATAAACTGTTTGGCAAAATCCTTACTACCTTCGAGCTGTGCGCCAGCGCGATCAGGGCCAATCACGTGTAGGCCGCTGAGCGTTGGGTGTTGGGCAAAGAAGTTCTTAATCCCTTTGACCAGCGGCTCTTCAGGGCCTACCAGCAGGTGGGTGATTTGTTTGGCCTCGCAGAACTGTGCGATGCCTTCAAAATCTGTAACTGATATATCGATATTCTGTGCTACTTGTGCCGTGCCGGCATTGCCGGGGGCAACATAGAGCGCTTCTACTAAGGGGCTTTGGGCTAATTTCCAAGCAAAAGCGTGTTCTCTTCCGCCTGAACCTAACAATAATATATGCATATACTTGGTACGATTAGGGCAAATGGGGATTGTTTGCGGCCTCCTGAGAGGCAATGACGATATTTTGAGTAATAAAACCTAGTCAAAGTTACAAAAAAACATCGGATTTCGCACGTGTGGGAAAGCAATCGGGGCTACCTTCTCTCAATATACCCGTACATACCAATAAACATCGATATGGTCGGCTAGCTCTTTGGCCGAAAGCACTACACGCCCGTGTTGGGCTGCGTTGCGTGGGTTGGGATCGGGGTCTCTGATGACGAGTTGGTGGATTAGTGGACCGTTGGGTGTGGGGCGGAAGGCTGCGGCAGTCAACACCACTGCGTGCCCTTGGTTGAGGCCTGTACGGTATCCAATGATGACTGGATGGCCGGCTTCTAGCTCTGCTATCAAGGTGAGGGGGACAGGGGCGCCACGCCCCATTGTGGCCACTACCTGATAGCGCCGCCCTTGGGCATCTACTCCACGGTAGTTGAGGTTTTGGTGAATGGCCTCAATGCTGCCGGCGCGGTCAGGGATGTAGCCATTATAGGGGTTTTGCCCATAGGTGCGGGCCACAATTTGTTCTTGATTGATACGGATGCCATAATAGTTGAGTACCATTTGGATGGCAGCAGCCCAGCACCACTGGGAGCGCTGTTGGGGCGCGGCAAAGTAGTTGAAGTCTTGTGAGGGGAGGCCTACCCATACTTCTTGTTGGGCATAGACTGCAGGGCTTCTCCAATACAAACAACAGCACAGCAACAGCCAAACAGCATTGCGCCTACAAACGTGAGATAGTATAGACCCTAATTGCATAAAAAAACAGGTTAAGCCTTGGAGGTTTGCCAAACCCCCAAGGTTTTTGCTACACAGAAATACCCTGTGCTACGGCCTGAGGATGTAGGGCATAGAAAATACTTCCTCCGGCTGTAAACACAGAAAGCCAAGTATACTTCCTTCCGGCTGCGATGACATTGGGGTTAGAGGCGGCACCGGTGGCGATGGTCTGAATGCCCAGACGTGAGTATAGCTGTCCGTGGGCGGGGTTGCCTAGCTCAAGCCCGGTTTGGAAACGATAATGTGCTTGGTAACGGGTGAAGACATCGCGCCCGTCCCAGCCGACAATATCGGAGTTGGCAATATCGGCAACATCGCCCTCGTTGCGCGTAAAAATTTTGATGACGGCCAAGGTCGAGAGCTTACGCCGCAAGTGATCGCCGCCAGTGGTATAATATTCTTGATAAATGGGAGTGCCTTTGCCTTTGGCATAATTGGCATCGGTGAGGAGCTGTTTCAGTCCGTAGCTACCTCTGTTGGCACGCTGAAGCGCTTGGTTTTTTTTGATGGTATAGTTGAACATCGCCCGCGCCATGCCATAGGTCTCCCGCGCCATCTCGCGCTCTACGTTTGCGCCGCCCGTAATCTGGGTAACCAAACCTTGTGAGGCTGATTCGGAATAAATGATAGCGGCATAGGTTACGAGGTCTGCCGCCGAGATAAAGGGTACTTCTTGGTTGCCTATGAATGCTTTGTTGCTTCCGGGGCGAGTACTGGCCAGCGAGCCATCGGTATTGAAGAGGTAGTCTGTCATAGGTTTTTTGGGTAAACGTAAAAAGGTGGATGAGTTGATGCTTATACGCATAGCGGCCAAATCAGGCTGTCAAATATAAAATTTTTCGACATCAATTCCACAGCCAAGGCGTGTTTGATATAGCTCCAAGTCCAAAAAAATGGCCTAACACCCTCAAGGGAGTTGGGCAATGTGTCTGTGTTACTCCGTGCTGTCTCTGGCGCATCCCATTATAGAGGTTGGAGCACGGCAGGACAACACAGAGCCTGCCTGAAGCGCTTGTTGTATAGGGGAGGCCATATAAACACCTCACTGACACCTTCGCTCCCAGATTTAGGGAGGCCTAATGTGAGTGTGTCGTATATTGAACATCAAGGCTTCAGCAAATAATCACAGCAGTTTTACGAAGCTATAGCTTCATTTCTTGCACATTATCAGGAATGATTAGTTTGCCTTCAGTAGCCGTGCGGATGTCTTCTACAGATACTCCGGGAGCCAGCTCCAGCAATTGGAAACCGCCTTCAGCCAGTACCTCATAAGCACCTAACTCGGTTACTATTTTTTTGACACAGCCGATGCCTGTCAGAGGGAGGCTACAGTTTTTGAGTAGTTTAGAATTGCCATATTTATCTACTTGCATCATCGCCACGATGATATTTTTGGCTGCAGCCACCAAGTCCATTGCGCCGCCCATTCCCTTCACCATCTTGCCGGGGATTTTCCAGTTGGCAATATCGCCGTTTTCGGATACTTCCATAGCCCCGAGGATGGTCAGGTCTACGTGATTGCCCCGAATCATCGCAAAGCTTTCGGCAGAGCTAAAGAGCGCCGAGCCTGCTAACATCGACACCGTCTGTTTGCCTGCATTGATGAGGTCTGCGTCTACGTCTTTTTCTTCTGGGAAGGGGCCGATACCGAGCAGGCCGTTTTCGGATTGTAGCACAACGTTCATTCCTTCGGGGATATAATTGGCCACCAAGGTCGGGATGCCAATACCCAAGTTTACATAATAACCATCGCGCAGCTCTTGGGCTATTCTGCGGGCGATGCCGTCTTTATCTAAAGCCATAATGAATCGTCTTTTGGGGTTGTGGGAAAAAGTACTGGGCGATTACTTGCGCACGGTGCGTTGTTCGATGCGTTTTTCGTAGTCTTTGCCTTGGAAAATACGCTGCACATAGATGCCGGGCGTATGGATGTGGTTGGGGTCGAGCGTACCGGCAGGCACTAGCTCCTCTACCTCGGCGATGGTGATTTTGCCGGCGGCGGCCATCATCGGGTTGAAGTTGCGGGCTGTGCCTTTGAAAATGAGGTTACCGGCGGTATCCCCTTTCCACGCTTTTACGAGGGCGAAGTCTGCACGCAGCCAGCGCTCCATCAAATACAGCTTACCATCAAACTCACGTACTTCTTTGCCTTCGGCCACCTCTGTACCCACCCCGGCAGGGGTGAAAAAGGCCGGAATACCAGCTCCACCGGCGCGGATGCGTTCTGCGAGCGTTCCCTGCGGGATGAGGTCTACCTCCAGCTCACCGGAGAGTAGTTGGCGCTCAAACTCTTTGTTTTCGCCCACATACGACGAAATCATCTTGCGTACTTGGCGCTGTTGGAGCATCAGTCCGATGCCGAAATCGTCTACACCGGCGTTGTTGGAGATGCAAGTCAGCCCCGTAATACCTTTGCGTACCAAGGCAGCAATGCAGTTTTCGGGGATACCACAAAGCCCAAAGCCGCCCAACATCAACACGGCGTTGTCGGGAATGTCGGCGGTGGCTACCTCGGCGTTATCTACCACTTTGTTGATCATACTTGTAATCCTTATTAGATTTATTTGAAGAAGGTGAAAAATGTGAAGTGCTTTCGAGTCCTTGCGGGTATGGGTGTTGGGCTCAAAGGACAGTCAAAAATCGAGATTTTTTTAGAGAAAGCCAAACAAGCTTGTGCTTTGCTATCTTTTGCCTGTAAATTTCAGCAGCCAATAAGATTTTTACAAGAACTGGCTGCGGTTTGTTTTTGGACTTAAATATCGCCGAGCTGTGGGCGCAAGATGATTTCCTCGACCACGGTTTGGTTAGAGAGGCTATAAGCTGCCCAAACGGTTTGGGCTACGTCTTCGGCCTTCATAAAGCGCTCTTGGGGCAAATCTACACCTTCCCAGCTGGCGGTATAGGCTGCGCCGGGCAACAGGGAGGTTACGCGGATGTGGTGTGGCTTAAGTTCTTCTCTCAAGACTTTGCTCATGCCATAGAGGGCAAACTTGGTGATGGAATACGAGCCACCGTTCGGATATGCCATAAAACTGGCGATAGAACACATATTGAAGATATGTCCTTGTTTGCGGGCAATCATCGATGGTGCAAGCGCACGGGTCAATTGATAGGCGCTCAAGAGATTGACTTGTAGCATTTGCTCCAAGGCTCCATCGGGTTCTTCTAAGATGCTGCCAGGCGAGAAAAAGCCTGCATTATTGACAAGCACTTCTATGGGGCGTTGTAGCGCTTGGACTTCGCGGGCGAAGGTTTGGACGCTGCTGGCTTGGGCAAAATCAGCTACAAGGCCATAAAACTGCTGTCCGGGGTACTGTATCTGCCACTGTGTGATGGTCTGGTCGAGGTCGGCTTGGTTGCGTGCGCAAATCAGCACATCAAACTGATTTTGGGCAAACACTTCGCCTATGGCCTTGCCTAGGCCTTTGGTGGCTCCGGTGATGATGATGAGTGGGTGCATATTGTGGGAATTTAGGTAATGTGAAGCTCCGGCTTCGCATCAGGTATATGTTACACGTAGTTGATACATCAAACAAACAGGCTAAAGCCTATGTTGCATTTAGGTATTGTGTGGAAAATTGGAAAAGCATCAAGGCGAAGATACAAAAAAAACCGTAGGCTTTTTACCTACGGGTTGTGATGCGCTGTTGAAGTGCCTTTTAGACGGCGGCTTAGTTTTGGCGGTTTTTGAACTGCTCAAAACGCGAGGGGCTTGCCCCTTGGCGCGGGAAGATGTTGTTGTCGATGTTGATATCGGCAGTTTCTTCGAGTGGGTCTACCAAGAAGCTCTTAACGGGCTTGTCAGTTACGATGAGCCTACTGATTTTTTCGGGGTTCATACGCCATATTTCAGCAGCAAATCGGTGTAGGTCTTGTGTACCATCTTGGTATTCTACTCCTACAATGAGTGGCATTATCAGCCCGCCGGGGTTGCTCAAACGCAGTAGATATAGGTATTTGCCTTCGCCAATGGTGCGACGCTCTTGGGCGCTTACCTCCATACGGGCAAACACTTCGTCGAGGCGGGCGGGGTCAATGGTTTGGGCTGTAAAACCATTGGCATTTTCGGGTTTTTGGCTGCTGATGAAGTACTGCTCAACCTCGTCGAGAGAGATGTCGCAAGGCTCTGTGCCGAAGAACCATCCACGCCAGAACCAGTCGAGGTCTACAGCAGAGGCATCTTCCATGGTACGGAAGAAGTCGGCAGGCATTGGGTGTTTGAACATCCAGCGGTTAGAATATACCTTGAAGGCGTGGTCAAACAGGTCTCGTCCCAGGACGGTTTCGCGCAGGATGTTGAGAGCCGTAGCGGGCTTGCCATAAGCATTGTTGCCAAACTGCATAATCTGCTCGGAGTTGGTCATAATCGGTTCCAACACGGCAGGGTCGGCGCGCATATAGTCTACAATATTTTTGGCAGGACCACGGCGGGAGGGGTATTTGCTGCCCTTGGGGTAGTCTTTTTGTGCCCAAGGTTGGTTAGGGATTTCCTGCTCGGCCACATATTGCAAGAAAGAGTTGAGGCCTTCATCCATCCAGCTCCATTGGCGTTCGTCAGAGTTGACAATCATCGGGAAGTAGTTGTGGCCTACTTCGTGGATAATTACTGAGACCATCGCGTTGCGGGTGCGATCGGGTACAGTACCATCAGGCTCGGGGCGGCCACCATTGAAGCAAATCATGGGGTATTCCATCCCAAATACAGGCCCGTGTACAGAGATAGCCACTGGGTAAGGATAGGCAAAAGTCATTTTGGAATATTCGCGGAGGGTATGCGCGACGACATGGGTGGAGTAGTCGCCCCAGAGTGGGTTTCCTTCTTTGGGGAAGTAAGACATGGCCCATATTTTTTTACCTTCGACTTCTACTTGCATTGCATCCCAGATGAACTTACGCGAGCTGGCCCAGGCGAAGTCACGCACGTTTTCAGCCTTATAAATCCAAGTTTTGGTTTTTTTGGCCTTGCTTTTTTCAGCTTTTTCGGCTTCAGCCTGTGTAACGATGAGTACGGGGTTTTGCGCGTTTTTGGCTTGCTCTAGTCGTTGGCGTTGCGTATTGCTCAGCACTTGTTCGGGGTTTTGTAACTCACCGGTAGAGGCCACGATATGGTCTTCGGGGGCGGTGATGTGTACCTCATAGTCGCCAAAAGTGAGGGCAAACTCTCCACGGCCTAGGAACTGCTTGTGTTGCCAGCCATTGACATCATCATAAACGGCCATACGCGGAAACCACTGAGAGATTTCGTAAAGGTAGTTACCATCTTTTTCAAAGTACTCATAACCTCCACGGCCTCCCATCTTGTTAGCATCGATGATATAGTGTTCCCATTCTACCGAAAAAACCACCTTGCCATTACGTGGCGCAAGGGTTTGGGGAAGGTCTACCCGCATCATGGTTTCGTTGATGGTAAAGGGTAGGGCGTTGCCTTGTGCATCTTTGACAGCCAATATTCTGAATCCGTGCTTGCTTTCTTGGCCGCGCATCCAACCTACCAAGCTAAAGGGGCTGTTGAGGTCAAAGGCTGCGGTATTGAAGGCGATGGAGTTTTTGGCAAACCGGTTTTGGTCAAGTTGTAGCCAAAGATAATCTAAGGGGTCAGGTGATTGGTTGTAGTAAGTGATGACCTCCTTGGCTTTGAGCATCTGCTTATCGTCGTCGAGGGTAACCTCTATCTTGTAGTCGGCGCGTTGTTGCCAGTATTCGTGCCCGGGAGCGCCAGATGCTGCCCGGTAGTTGTTTGGAGTAGGCAAAAGATAGTCCAGCTGCTCAAATTTGATGCTGCGTGGGTTTTGTGCCCAAGCGCTCTGTATACCGATTAAAATCAATAATAAAGCACACCAATAAGGGGTTGTTGTTCTTAGTCTCATATGTCAAGAATGGGGAAGATAGTGGGTGTTCTCAGTGGAATGGAGGGGTAAAAATGCGCTGTTGGTGTTTCTTCAAATAGTAAAGAAACAAAAAACAGGCGTTGAGCACAACAAAATTCGCTGATTTACTGGTTTTCCCCTGCTTTCAGCAGGTTTCGCCTCCTTTCTTCTGTGTTGGGGTGGCAATCTATACTTGATAAGGTCGGTGCTGTATGCGTTCATCAAACCCACCTAGCGCATTGGTACGCACAGCGGGCAGGCGCATAAACTCGTGTGGGAAGCCGAGGTCTATGGCGCTTATTTCGTCGAGTGTTTGGAGCTGTTCGTCGGAGAGCTGTACGGTCAATACACCTAGGTTATCGTGAAGTTGGTCGAGCGTGCGCGCTCCTATGATGGGAATCATCATAGGATGTTTGGCGCGTATCCACGCCAGTGCTACTTGGGCGGAGGTGGCATCTAGTGTGGTAGCGATTTCGCTTACTTTACGGGCAATGGCTAGGTTTTGTGGCTTGTTAAATTTCAAGCTTTTTTCTGACAACCTCACCCCCTGTATCATTCCTTGGTTGTACTTGCCCGTCAGTAGTCCTGCGCCTAGCGGCGACCAGGGCGTGATACTCATCCCAAAGTGGGCGGCCATCGGCAGGAGGTCGCGCTCAGGAGTCCGCTCAATTAGGCTATATTCGATTTGTAGGCCCACAAAACTGCTCCATCCGCGCAGCTCCGCAATGGCATTGCCTTTGGCCACAATCCAAGCAGGGGTATCTGAGATGCCGATATAGTGTACCTTGCCGCTGCGCACAAGGTCGTCCATCCCGCGTAATACTTCTTCGATGGGAGTGGTATTGTCCCAAATATGTAGCCAAAGCAAGTCGATATAGTCTGTGTTGAGCCTTCGGAGGCTGTTTTCTACCGAACGCATCATATTCTTACGGTGATTGCCAGAGGCGTTCACATCTTCGAGGCTGTCATAAAGTCCATATTTGGTAGCGATGACAAAGGCATCGCGCCTGTCGGCAACAAACTCGCCCAACCACCGCTCGCTTGTTCCTTCGGTATATCGGTTGGCCGTATCTAGGAAATTACCTCCGGCAGCGACAAAAGCATCAAATAGCCGTTGGCTTTCGGCCTTGTCAGCGCCGGTTCCCCATTCTTGCCCGAAGGTCATCGTTCCCAAACAAAGTTCGGATACCCGCAGGCCTGTTTTTCCAAAAAGCTTGTACTGCATCATTGTTGGTGGTGGTTATAAATGGCGTAGTATGTTATCTTATCCCTTGAAATATTGGCAACCAGTGGGTATATCGCCCATTTTTGCGCGATTAGTTGCCATTTTTGTCATCGTGTAGGTGGCGCGTTAGACGTGGTCGAAACTGCGGAAGATTTCCCCGGGGCAGTAGGACTTGCTTCGGTTTTCTTTTTCAACCCGCTGCGTTCGAGCACTTTGTCTACAATACCAAAGTAAATTTCTATCAGAAACCCTGCGATGAAGATACTCAAAATAGTGATGCCAATATCTATACGGAGGCGGTACCAATCAAACATCAGCACTACGACTGTCAGGAATAGCAGGGAGAGCGCCAACTGGAGCACCACCGCTACAGCATCAAACCAAAAATCAAGCTTCCGATATACTACCGACAGCAGGGCTACCGTAAAATAACAAAAGCCAAAAGCTATCAAATAGTTTACCCAAGCAGGCATTTCGTTGATATATTCTTCTGCCAAAATCATGGAAACGATGTTGGCGTGTACCACGACTCCATACATATCCGGTGAGCCCCTGCCCAGATAATCCATATTGAGTGGCGTAAATAGCCGGTCGATGTAAGAGATTTCACCCAAATGAGGCCCCATATATCCCAACAAAATCGCCTTGCCTTTGAGGAAGCTTAGGTCGGCTTCGGGGTCAAAAACATTACTGATATCCAAGACATAAAACTTATCTTGATTACCTCTGAAATTGACAAACTCGTGGTCATTGTTGCGAGCCAAGAAACGCTTTACCTTCTCTGGGGCAATATGGTTGGCTACTTGTACGGCAAAGGCCAGCTCAGAACGATAAGTATCTTTTGAGGTTTTTACTTTTTCTTGTGGGCTGAAGGCGCGCACGGTTACAAACTCTCCTTTGTCGCCGGTTGTAATGAGGTTGACAAAGCCCGTAGTGGCCTGCCCCATAAACAAAGGGTGTGAGGCTTCGAGGCTGTCATAGCGTTTGGCTTTTTGTTTGAAGTGACTTTCGGGCAACTCACTGGCCATCACCAGATGCTCTATTTGTGCCAAGCTCATTGCCAAAGCACCGTCCCAGGCCGCACGTTCTTCATCTTGGTGCAGCTGCCTGAAAAACGCATCTATCCCAATCACTGCCGGTGACTGGGCTTGCAAAATCTCCAACATCTCGGCAACCTCACCTCGATGTAGTGTGCCAATATTGACTACTACCACATTGGTATCAGCAGTAGTTTCTTTTTTGAAATGTGAGAACACCAAGTCTGTCAGGTCAAACGTCTCAAAAGCATTCTGAATCGGATTGAGAAACTCTAACTTGAGCGGAATATTGGCAATCACAAGGATAGACAAAAACACAAAAACCGACAACAGCAGATTGTTCAATACTCGGTTCAGCCATCCTTGGCGATGTTGGGTAGGCGCAGGACTATCTGTCATAAAGCAATTGGGGTTTAGTAGTATTAAGTAAAGCTACAAAAAATATGCTGCTTTGGCCAGACATTTGCCCAAGGATGTATTTTGGGGCGATGTAGGCTATACACGCCCGATTGTAAATGTTAGTTTTTTTGTTTTGAGTCAAATTATGTACCTTTACTCATACACAGGGCAAATGCCTGTGTGCTCTATTTACCCCCTAAATACCTAATACCGATGAACAAACAATGGTACTATCGTTTGGTGCTGGCGTGTCTGTTGCCCCTCACCCTTAGCTCTTGTGCCTCTATGGGCAGTTTCATTTCTACCTCAGGAATGCTTTCTCAACCCCTGACAGATGGCGAGATAGGCTCCGGCCTCAAAGAGGCGCTTAATGTGGGTATCCGCAATGGTGTACAAGACTTGATTCGTACAGATGGGTACTTCGCCAACGAAGCTATCAAGATATTACTCCCTCCCGAAGCCCAAAAAGTGCAAAATATCATCACGCAGTATATCCCCGGTGGCCAGAACCTTATCAATGAGGCGGTATTGAAGATGAACCGCGCCGCCGAAGATGCTGCTCAGGAGGCGCTGCCCATCTTTGCCGACGCTATCACGAGCATGAGTATTCAGGACGCTCGCGGCATCCTTTTTGGAGAGCGCAACGCCGCCACAGCATATCTCCGCAGCCGTACATACGACAACCTGCGCGGCCAATATGCTCCCAAAATCAATAACTCTCTCAGCAGTGTAGGCGCTACACAAGCGTGGGAGGCACTCACAACTCCTTACAACAAATTTGCAAACTCTGCCGCCGCCCGTCTCATCGATGGGGTAAGCCCTGTCAATTCAGATTTGGGCGCTTATGTAACAGAACGCGCCCTTGATGGCTTGTTTTTCAAAGTACAACAAGAAGAGGATAAAATCCGCACCAATGTCAATGCCCGAGTGAGCGACCTGCTTCGCCGCGTATTTGGCGAATTGGATAAATAAAGATGTACTTTGGTCGCCTGTGAAGCCACAGGCGACACCTCAACCGCTTTCTTGCCAATAGCCGTACGTATCGCTATCGATTCCCTCTATACCCATAGGCCTATGTCCCAACGTTATCATTACCTTAACGGCGCTGTGCTTCCCGCTGAGACCGCCTCGCTCTATCTCAACGACCTTGGTATCTTGCGTGGTTATGCAATCTTTGATTATTTCCGAACCTATGGTCGCCACCCTTTTCGGATGGAAGATTACTTAGCGCGTTTTGAGCGTTCGGCTGCCGCCCTCGACCTAAGCCTGCCTATCAGCCCTGCCGAAATTGCAGAGCAGGTCGAAGAATTGATTTTTATGAAACAATGGCAACCTGGCGCTTCTTGTGGTTTTAGGCTGTTGTTGACAGGGGGATATAGCGACAATGCGCTCCAATCGCTTGCGCCGAATTTGGCAATACTTACAGAAGATTTTAACCCCCCTCCGGTCAGCTATTATCAAGAGGGGATTCACGTGTTGCTCAAAGACTTTCAGCGAGACCTGCCCGAAATCAAAAGCACCAATTACCTCCGTGCGCTACAGTGGTACAAAGAACTGCCCGCACGCCAAGCCCAAGACCTGCTCTATCACCATCAAGGGTTGCTGAGTGAGTGTTCGCGCAGTAATTTTTTTGCTGTTGTTGAGGGGAAACTCATTACACCAAAATCCGGTATTTTGTATGGCATCACCCGAAAGGTAGCCCTAGAGCTAGCCCAAGACTTGATGGAGGTAGTAGAGGCTGATTTGAGCTTAGAAGACTTGGCGCGTGCTACAGAGGCGTTTACTACGGGTACTTCCAAGCAAGTCGTCCCGATTGTCCGTATAGACGATAAGCCGGTGGGCAATGGCCGACCCGGCCCAAAAACACGTCAGCTGATGGCGGCATTTGATGCATTGGTGTCCCCATTGCAAAAAAAACATACTCAATAGAGACTGCCAATTACCACTGTAGGTGTTCTAGTCCCTCGCCTGCGCGGTTGATGAAGCGGTTGAGTGGAGCCAGTGCCTTGCAAGCGTCTGCTACTGCAGGCAACCACTGCTCAGAGCCCAAGAGCGCATCTGATAGAGGGTAAGAAGCCAAGAAACTTTTCATCCGTAGCCACTCGATAGCCGGATTATTGGCCTCGTAGCCTTTGGGAGTGGTTTTGAGGCGTTCGCCTTCAAGACCCGAAAAATATTTTGCAAACATTGGTTCGTGGAGGATGGCCTCAAACTCTGCCAGATTGTAATCAATCTCTTCGCGTATGACGCGCAAAAGTGGTGCGGGGGGCATATATACCCCTCCTGCCACAAAGCTTTGCCCACCCGGCTCTATGTGTAGATAGTAGCCGGCCAGGGCCGAACGCTTGCCATAGCCACTCACAAAAGCCCCCATATTGCGCTTATACGGTGATTTGTCCTTGCTAAAACGAATATCCCTGTTGATGCGGAAAGTACAGTTTTTGGCTTGTAACTCGCGCATCCGCACCGGCTCATCAAAGGCTGCGACAGCCTCTATAAAAGCAGTGATTTGGGTTTCAAAAATTTGTTTCGCTTTTTGATAACGTGCTTTGTTTTGCTCCATCCAATCACGGTGATTGTTGGCTTGGAGATCTGTCAAAAAATCGAGTACAGGGGCAAACGACACAGGTGTGAAAGTTAAGAGTAGCGTAAAATAAAGTCGATTATTGCCAGTGGTATGGCTCTGTGCGCGCTACTGGGTCAGCATTGGCAATGTCTATCATCCCGAAACCCTTGTGTGTATACGCACCTAGACCACGGATAAAGACAAACTGCTGTACTTCGGGCGCAGCGTGTAACACAAAAGGAAAGGTGTACCCGCGCACCTCATAACCTAGGGCTTGATCGTATACTGTGTAGATACGGGCAAACTTCTTGTCGCTGCGCTTGGCTTTTTGGAGGTATTGCGCATCAGGGACAAGCTGAAACCGGAAAAACGAGGCCATCTGCTCAGAGGTAAACATCCCGGAGTTTTCCATTCGTATCATTGTCGTATCATACAGAATGTCCGAAAACTCATCGGTGTTGGGCAGAATAAACCGCTTGGCAGGGTCTTGCTCGCCAGACTCGGTGTGGGCTGGTGCCAATACTGTAGGCGAAATACAAACGTATTTGTTTTCTTCGCCCAGCTCGGGTAAGTGCTCGCGCTCCGTAAATTCCGGCGTTAGCTGCAAAGCCCCGATTTTTATTTTGGGAAAAGAGAACAAGCGCTGCAAAAATGCGCGTATAAAAGATTCCGAACTACTAGCCAACACCAAGGTTACCCGTGAGGAATAAAAGTGAAGCCCCGCCTTGCTAACCTTAGTCTGTCCTTTAAGCCCTGAGAAGTTGTAGTCTTCAAAATGCTCGTAGCGACGGTCTTCGGTTTGCGTAAGCTCCTGAATGAGGTCTGCCAGTAGATGTTGGTGATGAAAAGGCACATATGCCCCTCGATTCAACAGATTGAAAATGATCCGTACCCTCATCTTGCTGATTTATAATTGATAACAGTGAAAATATACAGAATATTAAAGTACAACAAAATAACGTTATGAATTGTTTTTTGCAACTTATCTTGATTCAAGCTAAAAAAATCAAATGTTTTGCTTGTTACTATTCCCTCACAAAACCTTGGGGGTTGAGGGTGGTGTTTTGGGGTGTTTCAGGTATCTTGGTGTTACTTTTTGCCGAAAGATATATCTGTTCAGCAGCCTCTGCCAACGGCCTTTGTGAGACACAAAAGGATTTGACCAAAATGGGCAACGCTAAAGAAGGCAAAAGTATTGCTTTTTCAAGAGTAGAACAAATTCCGCTCCCAAAAAGTTACCAACGGGTGCAGGTTTTGTCCCAAAGTTTTGCGGCATACTTGCGACAGCTGCCCTTGCGCACAGCCGACAGCCGTGTCTATCTCTATGATGGCCGCCTCAAGCCCAACCAGTCAGCGCAGTATGCAGTGGTCGATTTGGATATTGGCAAGCGTGATTTACAACAGTGTGCAGATGCTATCATACGTCTACAAGCGGAGTATTTGTATCAACAACAACGCTACCAAGAGATTGCTTTTCATTTTACTTCGGGTGACTTGGCGCGTTATCAAGATTGGACAAAGGGGATGCGTCCTAAGGTAGATGGCTCGCGGGTACATTGGCAACAAAGCGCCCAGCCCAGCGAAGGTTATGCTGATTTTAGGCGTTACCTTGATATTGTTTTTGCTTATGCTGGCACTCGGTCTTTGGCCAAAGAGCTGAGCCCCATAACTGATGTAGAGACCATACAAATCGGGGATGTATTCATCCAACCCGGCTCCCCCGGTCATGCGGTGTTGGTGGTGGATATGGCCATACATACCCAAACAGGCGCAAAAATCTTTTTGTTACTCCAGAGTTATATGCCTGCACAGGATATACACATTCTCAAAAATCCACAATCAACCAGCCTCAGCCCTTGGTATGGGCTGCCGGCTGTAGGGGGCAGTTTATATACTCCCGAATGGAAATTCAACACCAGCGATTTGCGCCGATGGCCAGTGCAGTAAGCGCCTGCTTTTCGTTGTTGGAACTATCCCAGAAGAGGGTTTGTATGAATATAAACTGTTGAAACCATAGACCGAAAACTTATGCCCACCCTATATTTTCATACAACCATCAACTGCGCCAGCTGTGTGCGTGCGGTTACACCTGCCCTAGAGAAGCTAGCTCCGGCCACGTGGGCAGTAGACACCAACGAAGCCAACAAGCCCCTGACTGTCAAGGGTGAAAATGTCAGCGCCCAGCAAGTTGTGGATACCTTGGCCGCCGTTGGTTTTTCGGCCACCCTAGTACAAGAGGAAGCCTAGCAGGGCCATACCCCTACTTTGTGACAGGCAAGCGCTTGGTTATAAAATGCCCTCATCGGCAAAGCTGAGGTAGCCGTTATTGGTAAAAATCAGATGGTCAAGTATTTGTATATCCAATACTTTGCCTCCCTCTTTTAGTTTGTGGGTGAGGGTTTTGTCTGCTTGGCTGGGCTTGAGGTTGCCCGAAGGATGATTGTGTACGAGGATAATCCCTGTGGCAAGCGCTTGTAGCGCGGGTTGGAATACCATCTTGGCATCTACCACTGTCCCGCTTACGCCTCCCGAGCTAATCCGGGTTTTTTGAATGACCACATTGGCGTTGTTGAGCAGGATGATCCAAAACTGCTCATAGGGCAAGTCGAGCAGCTCTGCCTGCATTAGGTTGTATACATCAGCCGAAGAGCTGATGCGCGGGCGCTTGTGTGGCTCGGCGGCCTTACGCCTACGGCCTAGCTCTAGAGCCGCCATAATGGTGATGGCCTTGGCCTCTCCTATGCCTTTGAATTTTTGTAAATCCTTCATATTCAGCTGAGCCAAGTGGTGTAGGTCGTTGTTGGTGGCTTGCAAAATCTGCTTGGCCAACTCTACGGCGCTCATCGAGACTGTTCCGGAGCCAATCAGGATGGCAATCAGCTCTGCGTCTGATAGGGCTTCGCGGCCTTTGTCGCGGAGCTTCTCGCGTGGGCGGTCGTCTGCTGCCCAGTGGTTGATAGCGAGATATTTGGGGTTTTGTTCTTCCATAGTCAAAGGATTTTTGACAGATGAAAATAGACCAAGAGTGAGTGGATTGAAGGTTTTATAGGGGCTGATTTGCTTGATGCCCCTGATTTTTCAGTGTTTTTCCCAAACTAGTATCACAAGGTTGGGAAAACGCTGAGGATATCGTGATGTATCTCCGGCGGCTTGTGCTTGTTTTTCCGAAGTTCCTAGAAGAGGTTATTTGCTAAAAAACTTTTTCAGGGTCATCTTTTTTGAGAATGGCTGTGATAATGACCGCAATGATGCCACCGAACAGCAGCCCTCCCAACACCCCGGTAACGGCCATTGTAGGGAGTGTCCATTTGCGCATCAAGGAGATGGTCGCATCAATTTCGGTATCGCTGATGTTTCCTCTTTCTTCTAATTGCTGCTGGGTTTGTTCAAAGATAAGGTCCAATGCTCCGGGGTCAATCACCCCAAAGTGTAACATCGTATAGGCCGTACTCAAAAACGATGAGATAAGCAAGGTAATAAAAGCCGTACTCATGCCTTGGCCAAAACTCATATAGCCATTGTTTTTCTTTTTGAAATCGCTCAATGCCCATACCAGTATCCCGATTGTAATCAAGATACCAAACCAGCTGAGGGCAGAGTTAGTGCCTAGCTGTAGGCTTTGTAATAATAGAAACCAGACAACGGACAATACAGCCCCCAGAAGTCCGGCTTGCATACCGACTTGCGTGCTTAAATTTTTGGGAGTTTCGCTCATAAGAGGTATAGTTTAAGGTGAAATAATATTGTTGATATTTGTACAAATATATGACAATAAGCATTTTAAGCAAGGGCTTCTTCAATACTTTGAAGAATAATGGTGCAAGCTTCGCGAATTTGCGCTTCTGTGATGATAAGTGGCGGGGCAATACGCATCGCATTATCACAAAACAAGAACCAGTCTGTCAGCACGCCTTTTTCGATGGCTTTGTCAATGATGGGTTTGAGTACGTCGAAGGAGTCAAAAGCGACGGCCATCATCAGTCCACAATGTCGGACTTCGCGGATGGCGGGGTGTTTTAGCAGCGATTTGAAAAGTTGTGCTTTGGCTTCTACTTGTGTATAGAGCTGCTCTTGGGTGATAATTTGTAAGGTAGCCAAAGCGGCCGCACAGCTCACCGGATGCCCGCCAAAGGTGCTAATATGACCCAAGATAGGGTCATTTTTGAGGTGTGCCATCAGGGCTTGCGAGGCGATAAATGCTCCGATTGGCATTCCCCCACCCATTCCCTTAGCACAAACCAAGATGTCAGGCACAATGCCCATTTGTTCAAAAGCCCAAAGGCTGCCCGTACGCCCGAAGCCGGCCTGGATCTCATCCAGAATGAGTAAGGCACCTACTTCGTCGCAGCGGCGGCGCAGAGCCTGAAAATATGCAGGACAGGCGGCCTTTACTCCGGCTTCGCCTTGGATGGTTTCGATAATGACGGCGGCGGTTTGGGGGGTGATGCTCTGTGTTAGGTCGCTAAAGCTGCCATAGTGTATATGGCTGACACCGGGCAGCAGTGGCCGAAAGGCTTGTTTGAAACGCTCGTCGCCGCCTACCGAAAGCGCACCTTGTGAGGAGCCGTGGTAAGCCTGATAACACGAAACTATCTCGTAACGCCCTGTGGCGCGTTTGGCCAGCTTGAGCGCACCCTCTACGGCTTCGCTGCCCGAATTGACAAAATAAAAGTTATCAAGTGAGGGGGGTAAGTGTTGGGATAGCGCAGCAGCAAGTTGATTTTGAGGGCTTTGTACCAGCTCGCCATACACCATTACGTGTAGGTATTTGTCCAGTTGTTGGCGGATGGCATCGAGCACCTTGGGGTGCCGGTGGCCTACATTACTCACACCAATACCGGAGATGAGGTCGAGATAGGCTTTGCCATCAGGAGCATAAAAATATACCCCTTCTGCCCGCTCTACTTCGAGTAATAACGGGAAATCAGTCGTTTGCGCCATATAGCGCAAAAAAGTATCTCTAGCAGAAAGCATAAATAGTCATAGGTTGGGTGATGGGTAACTCCAAAGATAGGTAAACCTCATTTATGTATCAACGTAACACTCTTGTTGACACAAAGCTGGAGGCTACCTTAGTTTTTAGTTGTGAGTTGTTTTATTGGTTTGATTTCCAATATATTACACAATAAACAAAACACGAGTTGTTTTTGCATTGGTACTTATCAGCCTATTTGTCTAGATAGGCCGCGTTTTCTTGGTGAGACAGCGCCTGAGGGTAACAAAATGAACAAAACATAAAATTATTTTTCAACACAAGTGTTTGTTTATCAGGATTTCAGCGCTTTGTTTAAGTAGTAGTGAATTTCTCTATTTCGGGTTTGGACCTTATGGGCTAGCTTTGTTCTACAATCTGAGCATTGGTTGTACACAACACATCCTGTTTAGACCCACTATATCCTTCGACCTTATCCTTCAACCAAACCCTTTTTCATCTCAAAGGAAAACCACTACCGTTTGAAAAAACCGCCTTCGAATAGAGGGCGGTTTTTTTGAGAATCATTTTGGGCAAAATCCATTATAGGAAGCAGCTTAGGCTTCCTGTAGTTGATATTCTTTGACAGTATCGATAAAGCAGCGCACCTTGTCAGGGTCAATATCGGGATATAGTCCGTGGCCAAGGTTTACGATATGCTTTGGTCCAAACTTTTGGAGCATTTCTCGCGTACGTTTGCGGATAAATGCATAATCTCCATACAGCACACAAGGATCTAGGTTGCCTTGTAATACTTTTTCGGGGCCTATGAGCAACCTTGATTCGTGCGCATCCATTGTCCAATCAAGGCCAATGGCCGCACAGGGAAGCTGCCCTAGCTCTACCCGTGCAAAGAAAGCTCCTTTGGCAAAAACAATCATCGGAGCCTCTTGGACAGCCTCTGCGATTTGCCGGATATATGGCAAGGCGAAAGTACGGTAGGCCTCAGGAGAAAGGATTCCGGCCCAAGAGTCGAATAGCTGGACTAGGTCTGCTCCGGCTTTTATTTGCGCTTTTAGATAGGCAATAGTACTGTCAGTGATGCGTTGTAGCAGCTCGTGTGCGAGCTCAGGTTGGTTGTAGAGCACGGCTTTGGCTTTGGAGAAGGTTTTTGAGCCTTGGCCTTCGGTCATATAGGCGAAAATAGTCCAAGGGGCTCCTGCAAATCCAATCAAGGGAACTCTACCTTGTAGCCCCTGCTTGGTGAGGCGAATAGCCTCCAAGACATAGGCTAGGTCTTCTTCAGGATTGGCTACCCTTACTTGAGCCAAATCTTGGCTATTGGTAACGATTTTGGGGAAACGCGGCCCTCGTTGTTCTACCATTTCGTAGGGCAATCCCATTGCTTCGGGCACTACTAGGATATCCGAGAAAATAATGGCAGCATCTACGCCCAGCAGATCTACGGGCTGGATAGTTACTTCGGCGGCTAACTCGGGAGTGGTAGCTAGCTCGATAAATCCACTGAGTTTTTCGCGTACTGCGCGATATTCAGGCAGAATACGCCCTGCTTGGCGCATCAGCCATACGGGCTTTCGTTCGGTTATTTCTCCACGCAATACGCGTAAGATGAGGTCATTCTTGAGTGTTTGCATAAGCTGCAAAGATATGAAATAAGTTGCTATGAAAATTATACCAAAATTTACTCAACTTAGGCGCTTTGTTTGTTCTAAGTGGTTTGTAGAACATCAAGTCCTCAAGTTATGCTAAGATTCACTGGATGGGGACTCCCTTGGTTATCGAGGGTTTTTCAGTGTAATCTATTTCCCAAACCAATTTGGATTGGGTGTAGTTGCCATAGAGAGTATGTCCATGGCGCTGTTGGGTTACAGCGCTTGGCTGGCCGTACGTACGTCTACTGGCACGACCATCGACACACCCACTTCGCGCATAGTGATGCCATACATTACGTCGGTCATAGCCATAGTGCGTTTGTTATGGGTTACGATGATAAACTGCGAGTCTTTAGAAAAGTTCTTGATGATTTGATTGAACTTGTCCGTGTTGGTATCATCCAAGGGGGCATCCACCTCATCAAAAATACAGAAGGGGGCTGGCTTTAGTAGGTAAAGCGCAAAGAGCAGCGAGGTAGCAGTCAGGGTTTTTTCTCCGCCCGAAAGTTGGTTGATGGTAAGAGGTCGCTTACCCTTGGGCTTGGCGATGATTTCGATTTTGGACTCCAGCGGCTCGTTGGGGTCTGTCAGCACTAAGTCGGCGGTATCTTCTTCGGCAAAGAGCGAGCGGAACACGCGGATAAAGTTGATGCGAACGGCTTCAAAAGCTTCGAGGAAGGCCGTTTTGGCAAAGTCTTCCATCTCTTTGATGGTTTGTAGCAGCGCCATCTTGGACTCCATCAAGTCAGCGCGTTGGGTTTCTACAAAATCAAAGCGGTCTTTCATCTCTTGGTATGATTCCATCGCCATGGGGTTGATAGCGCCCATCCGGTCTATACGCTTGCGCAGGTCTTCGACCTTGCGCTTGAGCTGCTCTTCGTCAAGGTGTTCGTTGGCTTCTACAAAGACTTGCGCGTCTTCTTTCCAAAGGTCTTCGGCTTCCATTTGGAACTCAGCCGATAGGCGTTCTTGGATGGAAGTCAGGCCGATGGCTGTTTCGTGGAGTTTGTTGCGCAGCTCTCCGATGAGGGAGTCGAGCATTTCTTTTTGGCGTTGCATCTCCTTGATTTCGCGCTCTGTTTCGGCAATGCGCCCTCGAACGGTATAGAATGCCTTTTCGGCTTCTTTTACTTGTGTGTCATAGAGGTCAGTTTGCTCGTGAAGCCCTTCGATGGCCAGATTTTGGTCGTCGATATTGGCCAGCAGCAGCGCTACATCACGGCTGGCCTGCTGTTGGTCTTGGCTTTGCTGCCAGAGTCGGTGTTCGATATTTTCGAGTGCTGTTTGCTTGTAGTCCAGTTCTTGGGCTACGTTTTCGGCCTGGCTTTTTTGTTGGTGATACTGAATATTTTGTTCGTTGAAGCGGTTGGTTTTTAGTTGTAGGTTTTCGTTTTCAAACTCCAACTGTTCTTGTAGTGTACGCAGGCGTTCTTCGGTAGCTTGTAGGGTATCAGCTTGGTTTTGTCGCTGTGGCTCTAGGCTTTCTAATGCGGCAGCCAAGCTTTGGAGGCGTTCTTGGGCTTGGTGTTGCTTTTGGGCGCTGCGTGCGAGTTGCTCTTGGGCTTGTTGGAGTTGGGTTTGGAGGGTGATGGCTTGGCGTTCTACGCTCTTGAGGGATTGTTGTGCCTCTCGGATATCCTCTTCCAGTGTTTGGGACTTGTAGTGTTGTAGGTCTTGGCGTTTGTTTTCGAGTGATGTCTGCAATTGGATTACCTCCTCTTGCAGTGTCTCCAGTTGACTTTGCAGGCTTTGCAGTCTTTGTTTGCGTGCTAGTGGAGAGGCATCGGTTTTGCCTGTAGAGCCGCCCAAGAGTTGGCCTTGGCTTTGCATCAGGCTACCGTTTTTGCTTACCCACACAAAGCTACCCGGCAGTGGTGCCTCCAGAGCAGTTTCGTCTTCTACAATAAAAACTTGGTTGAGCAGGCGGCGAATCAGGTTTAGGTATTTTTCCTCCACACTGACTACTTCTTTGGCCGGGGTAGCGGGAATGCTTTGGGGCTGATGCTCGGTATTGGAGGCAGTGGGCAGGGCTTCGAGTACAAAAAAGCCGACCTTGCCCTTCTCTGAGCGCTTGAGCAGGGCGATGGCCTCACGGGCTTGGGCGTAGGTATCGGTTACGTAGTAATTGAGGTAGGGTTCGAGCCTTGCTTCGATGGCTTTTTGGTAGCCTGGGCTCACCTGAATGATGTCTGTCAGGAGACGGGCTTGCCCCTGCTCGCTGCGTTGCCAGTCAGGCTGTTGGTGCAGGTATTTGAGCGCGTCAGGGAAGCCTTCGAGGTTATTGATGAGCGCTTCGAGCAGGCCGATTTCGTTTTGGGCGGCATCGAGCTGGCGGGTTTTCTCACGGAGGGTCTCACGGAGTTGGTCTATCTCGTCGGAGAGAGCTTCGATGTGCTGTCGGTTTTCGGCTTCTTCAGCTTCAAGGTTTTCGAGGGTTTGCTGCTGTACTTGCAGGTCTTGGGCTGTATCTTCGTATTGGCTGCGGTATTGTGTTAGGCGCTCTTCGAGGTTTTGGGCTTCTTGTTGGCTGTTTTCGGCCTCTTGGGAGAGGGTATCGTACTGTGTTTGCTTGACTTCGTAGTTTTTGTTGAGCTCAAAGAGGGCTTGTTGTTGTTGGGCTTGTATTTGAGTGAGCGATTGCGTTTGTTGTTGCAGTTCGGCTACGGCAGCCTGTTGGTCTTGGTAGGCGGCGCGGGTATCATCGAGTAGGCTTTGGCTTTCGGCCAAGGTTTTTTCGAGGCCTTGTTGGCGCTCTACGAGGGTTTCGATATTGCGTTTGGTTTCAGACTGTTGCTCCAAATCTCTAGAGATTTGGCTGCTGAGGGAGCGGGTTTTGTCTTCCAAAAAGCGCAGTCTTTCCGACTTGAGCCTTTTTTCGTTTTCGAGGCTTCGGAGCTTATTGAGGTGTTCGTTGAGTTCTTTTTGTTTGTCGTAGAAGTGTGTTTCGGTGCTGAGGGCTTCTTGTTTTTCGCGCTCAAGGCCGGTTTCTTTCTCCTCTAGCAGCTGGGCTAGGGCGTTGCGCTTGTCTATTTCGGCCTCTATTTGTAGCTGGAGCGCTTCTTGGTGGGCGCGTTGGCGGCTTAGCGCTTTGCGGGCATAGGCAATGCCGGCCTGCTTGTATTCGTCTTTGAGGGCAAAAAACTGCTCAGCTTGCTTGGCCTGACGTTCCAAAGACTTGAGGTTCTTCTGAATTTCGTGTTGGAGGTCTTCTACACGGTTGAGGTCCTTGTCTACATCCTCTAGGCGGTCGAGTGCTTCTTTCTTACGTACTTTAAATTTGGAAATACCGGCAGCTTTTTCAAACAAGCCACGGCGGGAGTTTTCCTTATCAGTCAGAATCTCATCAACCATTTTGAGCTCAATGATGGCATAGCTATCGGGACCGATACCCGTATCGAGAAAGAGATTGCGGATGTCCTTGAGGCGGCAAGGTACATCGTTGATGAAATACTCACTATCACCGCTGCGGTGGTAGCGGCGGGTGATGGTAACTTCGGTATATTCAGCAGGCAGGATGTTTTTGTTATTGACAAAGGTAAGTGCTACCTCTGCTACTTGGGCGGGCTTACGGTTTTTGGTACCATTGAAGATGACGTTCTCCATCTTGTCGGAGCGGAGCAAACGGGATTTTTGCTCACCCAAGACCCAACGAATCGCATCGACTACGTTAGATTTTCCGCAGCCATTGGGGCCTACAATACCCGTTACGCCATCGTCAAACTGGATGCGGATACGTTCGCCAAAGCTCTTAAATCCCTTGATTTCTAACCTGCTGAGTTGCATAATATATGATGATGGAAAACAATGAAGTAACGATGAGGTATGAAGTATGAACGGTGGGGTATGGGGCAAAAAGCTTGATATTCACCCGAAAAATCGGTTTGCCGTCAGTTGGGTGCTATAACACCAACTCCCAGTTGGGCTTTTATACAAAATACCCTGCGTATGCGTTTGCAAAAATAAGATTATTTTATAAATTTGAATCAATGACTGCAAATAAGCCGCTCATAACCACAATACTAAGCCTGTGTTGCTATGGAACCACAAATTGTACAAATACTCATTTACGCCCTGATTGTCATTGTTTATGTGCTCATTCAGCGTGCTGATGCGGCCAAAAAGAAAGCACTAAAAGACCAGAAAACCAAGCAGTTAGCTCCCAATGACGCGCAAACGCCTGTGGTAACATCATTTATTGAACGCTACAAAGCTTTGCTCGAAGAAGAACGCAAAGTGAGCACTCAGCAGCCTCAGTATGTCAACTATGACGAACAGGCCATCGCCAAAATGGGGCAGTACAAAGACTATGACACCGACATAGAGGACGATTTTTTTGCCCAAGCAATCGCCGAACGCGACCGAGACATCCATCAATATGATAACTTTTTTGAAGATGCCAAGCAGGCCGTAAAACAAAGTGCCGGCCAGATTCCCAAAATGCCGACAATAACATCTTTGCCTCCAACCAATACCGCGCCAGTCGGCAATGCTATCAAAACCTTTTTGCAAGGGCGGCAAAACCTACGCCGGGCTTTTATTGCCTCCGAGATATTCAAACGAAAGTATTGATTCGCCAATTATCTAACCCATATCTTCCTAATACAAAAGAGATTGCATTTATGAAAACTAAAAAACCCTCAGCAATCGCTGAGGGTTTTTTCGTCAAGTTTTTGTCAATTAAGCAGGGGCTTAGCTGAATACAGCTTGGAGTTTCATGGCAATGCTCATATCGCCATCAATCTGCATTTTACCACCCATAAAAGCGTTCATTGGGTTGAGGTCGCCATCAAGCATGCTGTTGAAGTCGTCGATAGAAATAGAAACGGTACAAGCCGCGTCCTTATCTTCGTTGCTTACGCCGCCTTGGCCGTCGAGGTATACTACGCCACCTTCGCTAAAGGTAAACTTTACAGAGGCTCCCAAGTCGGCTGTCTGGGCTGAGCGGGCGTTTACTTTGGCTGTTGTTGCTTCTAAACTCATTGTCTATTAGTGTTTAAAGATGAGAAAATGATAAAACTATGATTTGGCTTTGCTAAGTACGTCAAATTTTCGCGTTCTGTCAAAATACCTTTGGCTGCTCAATTTGACAATTCTGGGAGCAAATATAAAATTTTTTTTAGGCACAGAGGACTAATCTCAAAAAAACTTCTAACTTTGTATTCAGATTAGGCCAAGAGGACTAATTGTCATCACCCCGAAAGTTTTCGGAAATTAACTACCTACTTTAAACTGCTTGTTTGATGCAATAGCGAGGGGCTGAACGACATGTGCAGTCCCTCAATTGCTAAAGTAGCTACCCAATCGAGAAATTGTTAGTACGAATTAGCTCCAACATCATTCATCATCCAAAAAATTATGCAAGCTTATTACTTCAGCGAAGAACACGAACTGTTTCGTGAAGGATTACGCCGCTTTTTGGCGCAGGAGGTACATCCCCATATCAATGCTTGGGAGCAGGCCGGAGAGATTCCTAAAGACATTTGGAAAAAATTTGGGCAAATGGGCTATCTTGGCCTCAACTATCCGGAGGCATATGGTGGCAGCGATGCAGATTTCTTTTATACAGTAGCTTATATCGAAGAGCTGGCCTGGCTCAACTCTGGAGGCTTCAATGCCGCAGCCGGAGTTACACCCTATATGGCTGGGGCGCATATCTTGGCTGCCGCCAGCGAAGCGCTCAAACAAAAGTACCTGCCCGGAAGCATCAGTGGATACCTACTCGGCGCGCTGGCCATTACAGAGCCTGTTGCAGGCTCTGATGTGTCTAATATTCGGACTACTGCCGTGCGCGAAGGTGACCACTATGTAGTCAATGGCAGTAAGACCTTTATCACCAATGGATACCTCTGCGACTATATCGTGGCGGCTGTCAAAACCAAGCACGAGGCAGGAGCCGCCGGCATCAGCCTGCTCCTCATTGACAAACGCGAGAGCGATGGAGTGCGAGCCAACAAACTCAATAAACTGGGCTGGCATTCTTCAGATACCGCTGAGATTTTCTTTGACAATGTGCGCGTTCCGGTCTCTAATCTCATAGGAGAAGAGAATCAGGGCTTTTACTACATCATGAACAAGTTTCAGCTCGAACGCCTCATTATGGCCATCGGCGGCGTAGCTGCCGCAGAGGTCGCGCTCCAAACAGCCCTCAAGTATATGGCAGAGCGCGAAGCTTTTGGGCGACCTATCAACAAATTTCAAGCGCTGCGCCACCGGATTGCGGACTTATACGCAGAGCTAGAAAGCACCAGATACTTTGTATACCACGTAGCGCGCCTCCACAACGACGGCCACTATGATGTAAAGCTGGCTTCTATCGCCAAGCTCAAAGGCACAGAGCTAGCCGACCGCGCTACGTATGAATGTCTACAATATTTTGGAGGCTATGGCTTTATGGAAGATTATCCGCTGGCTCGGATGTTCCGCGATAGCCGTATTGGCACCATAGGCGGGGGTAGCTCCGAAATTATGCGTGAAATTATTGCCAAAACCCTCATCGATTCGGTGAAATATGGACACGAAAGCCAAAACAATACACCAACATCGGACACGGCTATCACAGCCCGCGAGATAATCGCAGGGCTGCCACAACGCTTCAAGCCCGAAAAGGCTGCCGCCTATGAAGGGGTGTTTCATTTTGACCTCTCTGGCACGGGGGGCGGGCAGTATACCGTACGTCTGGCCGCTGGCGATTGCCAAGTAAGTGTGGGCTTCCAAGGCACTCCCACTTGTGTGGTGGAGACGAGCGCAGAGGTCTATGCGGCGGTTGAAACTGGCCAGATGGACCCTCAACAGGCTTTTATGGGAGGCAAAATAAAGGCTTCCAATCCGATGGAAATGCTCACCTTTGGTAGTTTCTTTAAGCGGCTGAAGAAGTAACATCAAGCATCCCTGCACCCGAATGAGCGTTTTTGGCAGCTAACCCTACCAAGAGCGCTCATTTTTGTTGAGGGGTATCGTAGGGCTCTGCTTATGTCATAAGGGGCTACAACCAAATGTGCCATAGGCTACAAAAACAAAAAACCACTCTTATTGATGTAAGAGTGGTTTGTGGGAGTGGGTTTTGAGGGATTCGAACCCCCGACCCTCTGCTTGTAAGGCAGATGCTCTGAACCAGCTGAGCTAAAAACCCAAATTGTATGTCAAAAATATAGTGGGTTTTGAGGGATTCGAACCCCCGACCCTCTGCTTGTAAGGCAGATGCTCTGAACCAGCTGAGCTAAAAACCCAAATTGTTGGTGTCTGAATGGATTGCAAAGGTACGGCGAGGTATTGATTTGCACAAGCTTTTGGGAGAAAAAATCAAGCTTTTGTGTTAAAAAAAATCACAAAAGCCTGATTGTAAGCTTTTTAAAATAAGGCTTATGACGATTTTTTGACCATTGCGCTATACTGTTTAACCGTTTCGAGGAGGCGCTCATTCATGTCTTTGGCCATCGATACAGGGTTGAAGGGCATCTGGTTGAAAGGCGCACCGAGCTTATCGAGGGTATCTTGGTACTGCTTTTCCATAGTTTCAAACATTTTGCCCACCTGCTCTTGGTACTTGTCTACGTCTAGGTTGGGGGTAGAGGCATTTTGCACAATCACGCCCACAGAGTCCATCATTGATTTGGAGAAGTTAGTCATAGTTTCGGACATTCCCTTGAGGAAATCAGGAACAAAGGGGATGTCGCCGGCGTTGGCCTGCAACAAGGTAGACGCACGCTCTAGTGTTTCTTTTTGCTTGTCGTAGAGTTCTTTGTAAAGCTCTGAGGTTTTTTGTAGCGCGTCGCCCTTGCCCACGATTTCGGGCAATTTTTTGGAGGTTTCGAGGAAGTTGTTCATCATTTGACTTTGAGTACTGACCATCAAGTCAAATAGTTGCTTTAGTTGGGTGTTCATACAGAAATGAGGTTTATTAAGAGTGTTTGTGATAGTGGGCAAGCGCCTTCAAGGGTCGAAGTGCGCTTGGCTTGCTCAAATATGCTGATTTTTACTTTCATATCAAAGCAAGGCTATCAGAAAGCCATCGATATGATTGGGTATCAATGCCATATTCTTTTGGCGTTGAGTTGTTCTTTTTCGTGTAGGGCGGTGGCTAGGTCTATACCAAACAAGTTGGAGAGGTGCAAGAGGTAGCTTAGCACATCGGCCAGCTCTTCGGCCAGCGCTTGGCGGCTGTCTGTGGGTTTGGCTTTGGCGCTTTCTTGGTATTGCTTTTGGTGGTTTCGGATAGCCTTGGCTAGCTCGCCTACTTCTTCGCCCAAGAGCAAGAAGAGCGTCTCGGGGTTATCGGTATCCCAACCACGGGCTTTGACAACTGCGTCGATATAAGCCTGTAAGTTGGGGAGGGTCGTTTGTTGGGGGAACGGAGGGAGGTTGGGCGTTTCCATTGTTGCAGGGGTTTATTTGAGCATTTTTTTGCGGGTAGCAAACCCTTTTTTGGCCATCTTCTGAATGTCTTTGGGCATTGCCTCTCTGGGGTAGCCATGTACAGCCGCCTGTACAAAATCTTGTTGGGCTTCGCGGGGTTGCTGTAGTTGTAGATAGCAAAGCCCGCGCTCGTAGTACAGTCCTGAGTCTTTGGGCGCGGCCTCTATACTTTGGGTGAGGTGTACGATGGCCGCCTCGTAGTTTTGTGTGGCTACATACAGGCGTACAAAGGTGCTGTCGAGCTTCAGGCTGGGGCTGAGCTGGGCTACGTGGTGGTAATCTTCGAGAGCAGCGTAGAGGTCTTGGTTTTGCTCGTGATAGTAGGCCCGTTCTTGGTAGAGCTTGGCGGAGTCAGGAGCGGCCTCTATCACAAAGTTGAGCGCTGCAATGGCTCCGCTGTAGTCTTTGAGCGCTGCCTTACAAAAAGCGTTGAGGCTGTGGTGGTATAACTCTAAAGTTTGGGGCGCAACAGCAAGGATATTGTCTATATCCAAGGATGTCAGCTCATATTCTCCAGCCAAAAAATAGGCCTGAATGCGTTGGTGGTAGAAGTTGAGGTTTTTGGGGTTAAGGTTGATGGCTTTCGTAAAATCTTCGGCGGCGTTGGCATACTGCTCTATGTCGAGATAACATTTGCCCCGGCCATAGTGTAGTGTGGCGCTTTGGCTGTCGATAGCAATGGCGCGGGTATAGTCTGTGATCGAGAGTGTTGTCAGGCCGATGGCGCGGTATGCCTCGGCGCGGTAGTTGTATGCCAGTGAGTAGTTGGGGTTGAGGCTGATGGCCTTATCAAACTGGGCGATGGCCTGAGTCTCGTTTTTGAGTGCTTGGTAAGTGGCTCCTTTATAGAGATAGCCCTCGGCTACTTGAGGAGCCAACTGGGTGTATTTGTCAAAATCCCAGAGGGCTTGTTGGTATTTTTTGAGAAAAAACCAGCTCTTCCCTCGTTCAAAGAACGCGTCTTTGTGGGCGGCATCTAGTTGGATGACCTTCGTAAAATAATTAATGGCTTGGTTGTAGTCTCCTAGTTGGAGTTCGAGTTTGCCTTTCTGAAAATAATCTGCGACAGCGGTTTGGGCCTGCCCCAAAACAGGCAGCCAAAGCAGCCATACTAAGGCCAAGGATAGGTGTTTTTTGTGTATTTTCATCGGATGAGATTACAAATGTTAGAATTCGATTTGGAGGCCTTGAATGTCCCAACCTTCGCGTACCCTGTTGGGTAGGGGGAAGTAGAGCACTTTCTCGGCAGGTATTTTTTTTCTGAAATCGGAGCCGTCCCAGCGATTGTTGTTGTTGTTGTCTATGGTAATGCGGATTTGGTATTCGCCAGAGCGGACATACCGAAACTCAAAGTCTTGTGATTGGCTCATTCCTTCGAGTCTATCAACTATCTGACCATCATTTTTCATCAGCTCGATAAAATAGTGAGCGGCTTGGCTTTGGATGGTGCCGCTGATAGAACCCAGCTTATTTTCGTCAAGCAAGTTGAAAACCTTGGATACCAAGGCGCTGCTGTCTTGTTCGATACTGATAAAAGCACCTTCTTCGATGCGCAGCTCTAGCCCTTTCTTGATAGGCAGCAGGGTATCCCAGCGGAGGGCGCTGCGGTTGTCATCCCACACAAAGAGGCTTCCTGAGGGGCTCCAAACTTCCACTTTTGGAGATGTATTGGTGTAGCGTTGAGCTATTTTGTCTGCCCAGTTATTGGCAGAAGAGGGTTTTTGGGCTTCGCGGATAAAGCGGATTTTGCTGTAATCGACTTCGGCCACAGGCTTGCTAAAGTATATCCTAAAGCCAAAAGGCATTCGTAGGGCTTCGCCCTCTCCTCCGGCTGCTTTGATGGTCAGGTCAAATGATTTTTGGCTGTTTTTTTTCTCTGTATCGGGCACCCTAAACTTGAGTTTGAGGGGTAGCCGCGCCACATTGTCGGCAGAATCACGCACCACTGCCAGCGTGGGGATGGTGTCTCTGATAGCGCTGCTGTCGGTAGGAGGGAATATCAGCACCTTTGTGGGCGCGTCTCTATTGACAATAAAGCGCAAATCGGTGTTGGCAGAGTCTAGTGCAAAATTGGCCAGCCCTTCGTCAAACTCTAGCTCTAGGTAGCGTTGTATGGGGGAGATGCCTCGCAGTCGGGGCGGGTTGTGGTCTTCGGGAGCAAGCGCCAGCTGCATATTGGCAAACACACTGTCGGAGAGTTGGATGGGGGTTTCTAAGAAAGCAATGGCTTCTCCTTCATCATATTTTTTGTTGCTGTTGCGGTCGTGGTAGGCATATACCTCAAACTCCTCGCTAGCCAGATTGGGCATCAGAAACGTACCATCTTCGTTGCTGATGGTGTAGTATCGCGGTGTCGATTTATCGAGCTGTATGGTATCGCCGGGTTTTACGAATGCAATCAACACATCTTTGGTAGGCTTGTTGTTGCGGAGGTTGGCCGTTCGCCCGCGCACTATCGCCGTATCGAGTTTGTCGCCAGTACTGAAGGCAAAGCGCAGATCTGGGGGGACATTCCCCTCGGTAATGTCTTTGAGCCCCTCTCTAAAGCTGAGGCTGTAGGTGGTGTTGGGTTCTAAAGGTTTCTCAAAGCTCAACTTCAAGCTGCGTTTGCTTACTCGGTGGCGGTATTTTATTTCCGGGATGATGATGAGCTGTTGCTTGAGGTTCTCTTCTTTGATCCATTCATCAAACTCCAGTGTGATACTCTCCCCGTTGAAATTGGTCGTATTGGGAGCCGGATTGGTATACTTGATTACCGGTGGCACCTCGTCAAGGTCACCTCCAGTGGGGGGGATACGATTGGCGCAGGCTTGTACAAGCAAGGTCGCTATCAGTCCCAAAAAGCCCCATAGCAATGAACGCGTGAAAGCTGTGGGGAGCAAGGTATGGGCAAAAGTGTTTGTCATAGGGCACAAAAATCTCAGAATTTTGACTGTCATCAAAATCATCTCTCAAAATTAGAGAATTATCCCCGTGCTCTTAACATTTTTTCACAAACCAAGCGCTAACATAGTTGTTTTTCGAGGTCTTCGAAACACCGCCCCATACAAGCATCAGTGCTTCAGACTGCGCTCAGGTGTATCCAAAGCCCGAGGAGTAGTGAGCGTCTGTCAGAAACGCTAAAAGCGTAATTACTGAGCTAGCCGGGCTATTTGTCCACTCCGATGGACATTTTCTAATTTGGCCTTGATTCAACAAGCGGCTTCACCACACAAGGACTTTCGACAAGCTCATAAAGTCCCCAATATGTATGCACCTTAGCATCCTTTGCGGTTAAATATATTTCCATAACAAGGGGATAACAGGAGCACAACAACGAAAGTCAAAAATGTCCAGAGGTGTGTTATTTGCCCGAACTTTTTAGGGTTTTTACTTGTTTCAAAGCATATTTCCCTAAAGACAATGCGTACCTCAGGATTGCTATACGGCCTCGTGGCCGGATTTTTTGTATGGGCCTGCCAAGGCAAGCCCCAAAACTCAACTCAGACAGATGCCAAAGCCACCTCAGACAGTGCGGAGCTAGTTGTGGCCGATAAATATGCAGACAAATATGACTGTATGCATTGTGGAATGCCTTCGATGGACTTTCCCCAGTGGCAAGTAAAGGCATATACCAAGGAGGGACAAGAGGGATGGTTTTGCTCCCCTAAGTGTATGTTCTTGACTGTTCAGCACCCCAAACAGCCACGCTACTTTGCCTCCATTCAGGTTACGGAGTATTATGAGCTAGAGAAAATAGACGCGCATAAAGCTTTTTATGTGATAGGGGGGGATGTATTAGGCCCAATGGGGCACGACCTAGTGCCTTTGGCCAGCCAAGAGGCAGCCCAAGAATACCTCAAAGACCACGCCGGCAAAAAAATCTATCGCTATGAGGAAGTAACAGCGGCTGTGTTGAAAGCATCTCTACAATAAAATTTGGCCGACTGCTAGGCATCCGCCTAAAACTTAGTACCTTTGCAGCCCTTAGCAAAGGTCTTTTGTTTTTGGTAACCTGATTATTTATGCGTTTGCGTTGGCAGCCAATTTTGGTACAAACCATATACCCCAGTATTATATTGGGTCTCTTGCTGGGCATTGTCTATACAGTCGATGCTAGAGGCATACACCCTCTGATAGGGACAATCATAGGCTTTTTCATCTGTCTTTCTCTTGTCGGTGTTTTTTTGTTGAAGCCGGGGGTGGAAGCTACACGGTTTTTGTTGCAATATACTGTTGTAGGGATTGGCCGGTTTTTTAGTGCGCTCATCTTTATGTTTGTGCATATATATATGGATGTGGTCGATATCCACATCTTTGTAGGAAGCTTTTTTGCTGCTTATTTCCTTTACCTAGTTTTTGAAATTTATTTCTTGTTAACTAACTTGCACCGCAATTCGACGACAACCCCATAACAATGAAATATATCTTACGCAATTTTCTGACTATCACAGCTTTAGCGTTTTGGCTTGGCAGTACGTTTGCTATCGCTGGCGGAGGCTCTTCTGACGAAAAGAAGCCTTTTAACGCCGGTGATATGATTATGCATCACATTGCTGACTCTCACGAGTGGCATTTTGCAACCCTTGGGCATACCCATATCTCTATCCCGCTTCCGGTTATTTTGTATAGCCCCTCTCAAGGCTTGATATTCTTTATGTCGGGCGCAATGCATCACGCAACTGTGGTAGAAGCCCCCAAACACGAAGCCACAGAAGGCGCTGAAGATGCACACCACACCACACACAATATCAAAATGATTAAAGTGGGCGACAAGACAGTATATTTTGACGACCACGAGCACTTCTCCTTGGGCTATGATGCCAAAAAGCACCACCTATCACACAGCGCCGAACACAAGGTGTATGATTTTTCTATTACCAAAAACGTCGCCTCGATGTTTATCAGTGTGGCGCTGCTGATGTTTGTGTTCCTTTCTGTGGCTGCTGGCTACAAGAAAAACGCCGGCAAAGCCCCACGTGGCATACAGTCTTTCTTCGAGCCGATTATCTTGTTTGTTCGTGATGATATTGCCAAAACCAATATTGGTGAAAAACACTACGAACGCTTTACACCATATTTATTGACAATCTTCTTCTTTATTTGGTTCAATAATGTTTTGGGACTCATCCCCGGCGGTGCTAACCTAACAGGCAACATCACCATCACCTTATTATTGGCACTACTGACCTTCTTCGTTACCAATTTCAGCGCGAAGAAAGACTACTGGATGCACATCTTGTGGACTCCCGGAGTGCCTTGGTGGCTCAAGACTGTGTTGCCTATTATGCCTATCGTAGAATTGATAGGTATCTTTACCAAGCCCTTCTCATTGATGATTCGTTTGTTTGCCAACATTACGGCAGGCCACATCATCATCTTGAGTTTGTTCAGCCTTATCTTCATCTTCGAGAGCTTGGCAGTAGGGGTAGTGAGTATGCTGTTTGCGATGTTTATGAACTTCCTTGAGTTGTTTGTAGCCTTACTACAAGCTTATGTATTTACCCTGCTCACAGCTATGTACTTTGGCAGCGCTGTCGAAGAGCATCATCACGAAGAGCACCACGAAGGTGCGCATCATTAATGGATAAGGCTTTTTTGATTACGGAACTTTGTTTCACCCTTAATAATACACGTATGTTAGCTACTCTTTTAGCCCTTTTGTTGGATATAAGCCTTGCATATGCAGGCGCAGCCATTGGTGCAGGTATTGCTGCACTAGCTGCTGGCTTAGGCATTGGCCGCATTGGCGGACAAGCGATGGATGCCATTGCGCGTCAACCTGAAGCCTCTGGCCGCATCCAAGGTGCGATGATCGTAGCAGCAGCCTTGATTGAAGGTGCTGCCCTCTTCGGCCTTGTTGTGTGCTTGTTGATTTCCTTCAAAGGTTAATCATTGGCGAAAGGCCGCTTGTCGTTAGGGCAAGCGCCTTCGCTTTCTATCCCAAGATTTACTGGGTTTGAGGGTTCGCTGGAGTTGATTTTCTTGATGTTCAAGGGCTTTCAATACAGGCTTTTCTCAAACCAATTTTGATTGGATAATAATAGCTAACACTTGGGGCAAGCCCCACATTTGTCTTGTATTTCATTTGCTATTCATACTAACACATTTATACAATGAACTTAGTTACGCCTGACTTAGGATTATTCTTCTGGGCACTTCTGACTTTCTCGTTAGTGTTTTTTGTGCTTTCTCGTGTGGCTTGGAAACCTATCATGCAAGCCCTCAAAGAGCGCGAAACCTCTATCGAACAAGCTTTGGCTTCTGCCGAAAAGGCGCGCCAAGAGATGGCCAAACTGACCGCCGACAACGAAAAACTCTTGGACGAAGCCCGTATCGAGCGCGACCGTATTCTCAAAACAGCCCAAAAGGCTGCCGATGAGCTGCGTGAAGCCGAAAAAGAGCGTACCACCAAAGAAGTGGCTAAAATGCTCGACGATGCGCGCCGTGTTATCCAAAGCGAAAAACAACAGGCTGTCAATGAAATCAAAGCGCAAATCAGCGTGCTATCGGTAGATATTGCCGAGAAGCTCCTACGCCAGCAATTGGCTGACAAAAACGCCCAACAAGCGCTGGCTCAGCAAATGGTCAATGACCTCAAAATCAACTAATGCGCTTGTTTCATCCTATTGCTTATTCTTATGCCTATCTCTAGAGTCGCTTACCGATATGCCAAGCCCTTGTTTGATTTAGCCCAAGAAAAAGGGCAACTCGAACAAGTGTACGAGGATATGAAGCTTATCTCCAACGTATGTAAGGAGAACAAAATATTGCGCGTGGCCTTGAAAAACCCCGTTATCCGTGGGTTTAAGAAGCGCGCCGTCCTTCAGCAGTTGTTTGCCGAAAAGGTACAGCCTTTTACGCTGAACCTCTTGATGCTGATGGCCGATAAAAACCGCGCCAACGTACTCTTTGATATCAGCAAGGCTTTTGCCGAACTGTATGATATTGCGCAAAATATTCAGCAGGTGCTCGTTACAAGTGCTACCACACTTGATGAAGCCACCCTTGCAGCCCTCCAAACCAAGCTCAGCAATGAGTTAGGCAAGCGTGTTGTGCTGACAGCCAAGGAAAACCCTGACCTCATTGGAGGTCTTATCGTTCAGATTGGGAATACCCAAATCGACCTTTCTATCAAAAATAGTCTGCAAAGACTCACTTATCAGTTTGTTCAATCATAAGACATTCATATAACTATGGCGCAAATCAGACCTGATGAAGTTTCGGCCATTTTGCGAGAGCAATTGTCAGGCTTCAAAACCGAAGCAGAACTTGAAGAAGTAGGTACCGTCTTGCAAATTGGCGACGGTGTGGCGCGTGTATACGGCCTCAACAGAGTTCAAGCCGGTGAGCTAGTAGCTTTCGGCAATGGCTTGCAAGGCCTTGCTCTTAACCTTGAAGAAGACAACGTAGGGGTGGTACTTTTGGGGGATGCTACCGGCATCAAAGAAGGCGACAGCGTGCGCCGTACCAATACCATTGCCTCTATCAAAGCTGGTGAAGGTTTGATTGGCCGTGTGGTCAATACCCTTGCCGAGCCTATCGATGGTAAAGGACCCGTACAAGGCGAAACTTTTGAGATGCCTATCGAGCGTAAAGCGCCCGGGGTAATCTACCGTCAGCCTGTAAACGAACCTTTGCAGACAGGTATCAAGTCTATCGATGCAATGATTCCTATCGGTCGTGGTCAGCGTGAGTTGATTATCGGTGACCGCCAAACCGGTAAAACTGCCGTTGCGGTAGATACCATCCTGAACCAACGCGAGTTCTTCGACCGTGGTGAGCCCGTATACTGTATCTATGTGGCTGTAGGCCAAAAAGCTTCTACCGTAGCTCAGGTAGTCAGTGTATTGCAAGAAAAAGGCGCTATGGACTATACCGTAGTGGTAGCCGCTTCTGCTTCTGACCCCGCCCCGATGCAGTTCTTTGCTCCCTTTACCGGAGCTGCTATCGGTGAATACTTCCGCGATACAGGTCGCCCTGCCTTGGTAATTTATGATGACTTGTCGAAGCAAGCCGTTGCTTACCGCGAAGTGTCGCTCTTGTTGCGCCGCCCCCCTGGACGCGAAGCCTATCCCGGAGATGTGTTCTACCTCCATAGCCGCTTGTTGGAGCGTGCCGCCAAAATCAACGCCTCTGATACAGTAGCACAACAGATGAACGACATCCCGCCTTCGTTGCAAGGCCGTGTGAAAGGTGGTGGTTCTTTGACTGCTTTGCCCATCATCGAAACCCAAGCAGGGGACGTTTCGGCCTATATCCCGACCAACGTAATTTCAATTACCGACGGACAGATATTCCTAGAAACCAACCTCTTCAACTCTGGTATCCGCCCTGCAATCAACGTAGGTATCTCGGTATCGCGTGTGGGTGGCTCGGCGCAAATTGGCACAATGAAAACCGTTGCCGGTACGCTCAAGCTCGACCAAGCGCAGTTCCGCGAGCTAGAGGCTTTTGCCAAATTTGGCTCTGACCTCGATGCGGCCACCAAATTGACCATCGAGCGTGGTAAGCGCAACCAAGAAATCTTGAAGCAAGGCCAATATGCCCCCTTCCCTGTAGAAGAGCAAGTAGCCATTATTTATGCTTCTACCAAAGGTTTCCTCGATAATGTGCCCGTAGAAAAAGTAGCCGAGTGTCAAGCTGAGTTCCTAAGCACACTCCGATTGAGCCATAAAAATGTACTCGAAGCCTTGCGTAGCAACCGCAAAGATGTGGTGAAAGCCCTCAAAGGCGACGAAACAGTGGCCGAAATCGAAACGCTCAAGCAAGTAGCTATTGAAACTGCCAAGCGTTTCAACGCCTAAGCATTTGCCCCGGAGACGGTAGCCCGCCTGCCGTCTCTTTTACCCCTTGGCAGCAATGCTGTCTCTTTTACCCCTTTGAATCAATCGCCCGATTATGCCTAGTCTTAAAGAGGTTCGTAATAGAATAAATTCGGTCAAATCTACCCAACAAATCACCAAAGCCATGAAGATGGTAGCGGCGGCCAAGTTGCGTAGAGCACAGACCAATATCACGCAAATGCGCCCCTATGCTGCGATGTTGCAAAATATTTTGCAAAATCTCTCAGCGAATATGGACCAAGAGATCTTCTCTAGCCCATATATCCAAGAGCGCAGCCCCGATAAGGTACTTATTATTGCTATCTCCTCTGACAGAGGGCTTTGCGGTGCGTTCAACTCCAACATCATCAAGGCTACCCGCCGTCTGTTGGACGAGACCTATGCCCCCCAAGTCGCTCAAGGTCAGGTGAGCATCTTGCCTATCGGCAACAAAGTGTATGATTATTTTCGCAAGCGCGACTACCCGCTTGTAGAGGATTACCGTGGGGTGTTACAACAGCTCAGCTTTAGCACTGTCAAAACGGCTGCCGAATATGTGCTCAAGGCTTTTGTAGCCGGTACATATGACAAGGTCGAGATTGTATACACAGAGTTTCGCAATGTCATCACACAGGTAGTGCAGGTAGAGCAAATGCTGCCCGTAGTACCCACACAACCCGAAGAAGGCGTTGCTAACAACAGTAGTGTAGACTATATCCTAGAGCCTTCGCAAGAAGAAATCATCACAGAGTTGATTCCCAAAATCCTGAAGATGCAGCTCTACCGTGCCGTATTAGACTCCAACGCCTCGGAGTATGGCGCACGGATGACAGCCATGGACAAAGCCACCGACAACGCCGCCGCCCTGATTAAGGAGCTACAGTTGATTTACAACCGTGCCCGTCAGGCTGCCATTACCAAAGAAATCTTGGAAATCGTGGGCGGAGCAGAAGCACTCAACGCAGAGTAAAGACCAACGCATTGGCCTAGCCAATACACTATATCATCAATCATGACAAACCTGTAGGGCATCTGCTTTGCAGGTTTTTTTGATGGGAAAAACAGTTGCGGTGTTCTGACCAAACTTTTAGTTACAGATACCGTTTGATTTCTTGTTTTTCCATAGTTAAACCTCGTTATCTTTATGAAACATACAATCATACTGCTTTTGGCGCTTTGCGTTGCTTGGGGGCTACAGATGCCCACACAGGCACAGTCCAAGCAGGTCGATGCTTTTGGCTTTGCCCTAGAGGTTCCCGCACACTGGGAGGTCGACCTCGACGTAAAAGCCAACCGACTTTATCTCACAGACCCTACTAAGAGCCTTTCCGAAACCCCTATGCTCACTGTCGATGCCTATGACCAAGCCACTCTGGCCGACCAAACTGCTATCCAAAAAGAGGTCATCAAACAGATTAGGGAGACTTATGGCAACTCATACCAATATAGCATCGCCAAAATCAAGGAACGCGCAGCGCAAAGCAGCCTCCACCAACACGGACAAGATTTTGAGGTCTGGGAGTTTGTTTCCGAAATGGAGGCCGACGGCCAATCCTTTACCTGGGTAGAGGTTTGGTATACCTTCCACGAGCTACACCAAGAACATCTTTTTTTTACGGCCTCTGCCGACTTGGTAGCGGGCAATGCCGAAAGCCAACAAAAAGTAGCAACCCTAATGCAGATGCTAAGCAGTACCCGCAGGCTCGACAAAACCATCGCCTATCAACAACAAACCCTCAAACCGGGTGATGCGCTAGGACAGGCGCTCAGCTTCGTGGCCGATAAAACCACCTTGGAGCCACAAGCACAAAAAGAACTGAAAGCCTTAATCAAGTTCTTAAAAGATTACCCCCAAGTAGAGGTGCGAATTGTAGGGTATTCACAAAAAAATGATGAAGCCAACCGCGCCTCCCTAGCGATGCAACGCGCCGAGGCAATACGGAGTGAACTGAAAAATGCGAAAATAGACGAAAACCGACTCAAAGTCGGAGCACAACAAGCCACCCGCGAGGGAATGATGGTGCAGTTGTTTGTACACCGTATTCGATAAGTTTTTCTATGGCTTTTGTGCAACTGCTCAGTTCTTAACAGATAAGTGCTTATTCAACCAATAAATCACCCGTTTGCAAAGAGATTGTAATAGTTATGGATAAAGCCCCCGCTTTTGAAAGCCCCTACGTTGCCAAAAAAGCCCCGTAGGGTATAAGCGTTAGCTTCCTTTTGTGTGGAGAGGACTATCTTTAGGTCGATGATTTCAAACGCCGGTATAGTTCATGGGGCTGATGGCTTTGAGTTCGGCTTTGAGAGCATCATTTAGGTCGAGGGTGTCGATGAAGTCGGCGATGGTCTCTTGAGTAATGGCCTGATGGGTACGCGTCAGCGCCTTGAGGGTTTCGTAGGGGTTGGGGAAGCCCTCTCGGCGCAAGATGGTCTGAATGGCCTCTGCTACAACGGCCCAGTTTTGGGCTAAGTCGGCCTCAATGGCGGTCTGGTTCAGTTCTAGCTTGCCCAACCCTTTGAGGCAGGAGCGCATCGCCAGTACGGTGTGTGCCATCGGCACCCCCAAGTTGCGCAAGACAGTGGAGTCGGTCAGGTCGCGTTGTAGGCGAGAGATGGGCAACTTACTCGAAAGATGATGCCAGAGCACATTGGCTACACCGAGGTTGCCTTCGGCATTTTCAAAATCGATGGGGTTGACCTTGTGCGGCATTGCAGACGAACCAACCTCCCCAGCCTTGATTTTTTGTTTGAAATAATTCATCGACACATACTGCCACACATCGCGGCAGAGATCAATCAAGATGGTATTGATACGGCTCAGCGCATCGCTATAAGCTGCCAGATGGTCGTAGTGCTCGATTTGGGTGGTGGTGCGGCTGCGTTTGAGGCCAAGCTGCTCGGCGAGAAAGCCTTCGGCAAAGCCCACCCAGTCGATATGAGGATAGGCTACATGATGGGCATTGAAGTTTCCGGTAGCGCCGCCAAACTTTCCGGCAAACGGGATTTGTGTCAACAGCCCCAACTGCTCTTCTAGTCGCTCTACAAATACCATCAGCTCCTTGCCAAGGCGCGTAGGCGAAGCCGGTTGGCCGTGGGTGCGTGCCAGCATCGGTATTGCCTCCCACTGCTGCGCCAGTGTAGCCAGCTTTTGGGTCAGCTCCTCAAGCAAGGGCAGGTATACTTGCTCGGTGGCGTGGCGCAGCGACATCGGGATGGCCGTGTTGTTTACGTCCTGAGAAGTCAGGCCAAAGTGAATCCATTCACTATAAGCCCCCAACTCAAGGCGCTCCATCGCTTCTTTGATAAAATACTCTACGGCTTTGACATCGTGGTTGGTTGTGGCCTCAATTTCTTTGATGCGGAGCGCATCTTTTATCTCAAAATTTTGATATATTTGGCGTAACATCGGCACTTTGCCGGCGGGGAAGTCTGCCAAAGGTGGGAGCGGAATTTGGCACAAAGCCAAGAAGTACTCTACCTCTACCCACACACGGTAGCGAATCAGCCCGTACTCTGAAAAGAAAGGACTAAGCGCCTCTACTTGGGTACGGTAGCGCCCATCGATGGGCGAAATGGCCTGAAGGCTGTCAAGTTGCATCCGATTTTTGTTTAAATGGCGATATTTGATTTAACTAAAACAACAATACTTGCTTACATCTCCAAAGCTCGGCTCAAATTTGGCTTAGTTTTTGGCTTTGTAATTTTACCAAGGCAGTAGCGCTCCATCACTCCGAGGTATCTTCACCCCAAAGGCCGGTGGTGTGTAGTGTGTATTGTTCTAAAAAATCTTAACTTACGGCAAAATTACCAAAATTGAGCACCAAAGCCTAGTCTTTTGTAAGTTGGCTTACCATCAAAAACCTTATAAAAGTCCTTTTGGGTATCAGAACTGATTAAACACAGCCCTGCCCCTCTAACCCCTAGGAGTAGGATACTCGCAGATTTAACCGCACGAAGCAGATATGGCGAACAAAGAAAAACGTTCTCAGACGATTCGGAATAGATTGGTAGCCTTGTTGCTGTTTATGTCTTTCATCACAATCAACTACTTTGTGATGATTAACTACTACGACGGCACCTTGCACGAAATACAGTATGTGGTCGATATTTCGAACAAAAACGCAGCTCATGCCTACGAAATAGCCCTGCACGCCCAGTATATGAAACAAGGCGACGACCAGCGCCGCGTAGCTCTTCGCCAAGCCATTGAGGCGCACGAAGCTGGGCTGGTAATCTTGCGCAAGGGTAGCCCCAAGACCTCCAAGGCTCCGGCTGCGGTCAGTTCTAGTATTGACATTACGGAGCGGCTTTGGTACAAGTACCGCCAAAAAGCCGACATCCTTGTCAATGAGCCGCTGATGCTCGAAAACCGCGAGATGAACCCTCAAGTAGAAGATGCGGCCAACTATATTCTCAAAAATGTAGAGAATATGGTTGAACAAGACCGCGCTCTTACGGCTGCCTACATTGCCTATTACGAAAATTTTCAAGATACTCGTACCTTCTCTTTGTGGGCTATCTTGGTGGCCAACCTCTTGTTGTTGGCCTTGGGCTTTACCTACATCAACTTCAACATTGTACGGCCTATCAGCAAAATCTCACGGATTAATGAGATTGTGTCCAGCGGCGATTTTCGCCAACGTATCCGCTATGATGCCGATGACGAGCTAGGGCGGGTAGCCATTGCCATCAACGCCCTTTTTGAAAACCTCGAAAAAGCAACGGACTTTATCCTGGCTATCGGTGAGGGGAAGCTGGATATAGAATACAAGCTCAGCGGCGAAAATGGCCAAGAAGTCAAACAAGACCGCCTCACTACAGCGCTCATCGATATGCGTAACAAAATGAGCGTAGTGGCCGAGCAAGACCGCCAGCGTAGCTGGGTATCGGAAGGCTTGGCGACCTTTGCCGACATCTTGCGCAAGGATATTGATGATGATGACTTCAACTATCGTATCATTGCCAATTTAGTAAAGTATCTGGAGGCCAACCAGGGCGCTATATTCATCATCAATGATGACAACGAGGCCGAAACCTATCTCGAAATGGTCGCTACATATGCCTATGGCAAGAAGAAATTTGTAGAGCGCAAAATCGAAAAAGGGGAAGGCCTTGTGGGTGAAGTATACCAAGAAGGGCAGACTGTCTACATCCGAGAAGTACCTCAAAGCTATATCAGTATCACCTCGGGCTTGGGCGACGCTACCCCCAGCAGCCTGCTGATTGTGCCGCTCAAAATCAATAATGAAGTGTATGGAGTGGTAGAGCTGGCCTCCTTTGAGCCTTTTCACACCTATCAAATAGAGTTTGTGGAGAAACTTAGCGAAAGTATTGCTACGACCTTCTCCTCTGTAAAAACCAATGTGCGTACCCAAAAGCTACTCTTTGAATCGGTACAGTTGAGTGAGCAAATGCGTGCGCAAGAAGAAGAAATGCGCCAAAACTTGGAAGAACTAGTTTCGACTCAAGAGGAAGTAGAGCGCAAAAATCAACTCATTGAGGAGCAAAAAGCCGAACTACAAAAGCAGCTCGATGAGCAAACGCAGCTCATCGTTGATTTGCGCAACCGCGAAGCTGAGCTGCGCGAAGAGCTACAACGCCAACAAGAGGAACGAAGCCTCCTTGAAAAAGCACTGACCGAACAGCAAGATCAGCAAAGTGATGTCCACCAACAGCTCCAAGACAAAGATGAGCAGGTGCGGCGCAGTGTAGAGGAGTTTGACAAAATCAAGGCCGAACTCGCCCAACGCGTACAACAGCTCGAACAACAAATCCAACTGGAACAGAAAAATAAAAAACAGCTCGAAGAGCGCATCCGACACTACGAAGATAGCGCCAAAACACTGCAAGAAACCTTGCAGAAAGTGCAAAACGGAGAAAACTCTAAGGTGAAAGAAATCTTGGATAATCAGAAGCAAACCGTAGAGCGCCTCATTGCCAACTATCGACAACGGGAAGAGAAATACAGCAAACAAATCGCTGAAAAAGAAGTAGAAGTAAGTGAAAACAAACAAATGGTAGAAAGCGAACGAGACCGTGCCCTGATTTTGCTCGAAGGCCAAAAAACAGCCATGATTAAAGTCTCTATGAGGCTGGCCGAAGACATCGAACGCCTCCGACAAGAGGTGGCCGAAAAAGACCGTATCATCGCACAACTCAAACAAAGCTTATAACCTCTACTGCCCGCGTATTATTTTAGCCTATTCTCGTATGAAGCACCACGAAACAGAAGCACTTATTGTTCAGACTCCACAAGACTTGGCCTGTGTGCAATGTTCTTGGATGTCCAAGTATGTCATAAGTGTTGAGTACCGCGAAGCGCTAGAACACGCCCTCCAAGCTTTGACAAACTCCGGCTCGCCAACACTACTCGTTGATGCCAGAAATCTCGGTGCCTTGAGTGATGAGACCCTAAAGTGGACAATCGAGGCACTACTGCCTCGGCTCAAAGATGCCGGCTGCAAACAGCTCTATTTTGTAGAGCCAAAAGATGTTTTTGGACGTATTTCGCTCCAAGAAATTGTACCACATATCAACCCAAGGGTTTTTAAAACGCGCAACTTTAGCTCTTTAGAGGAGGCGCACGAGTGGATTAAAAAAAACTAAGCACAGCTCCTTTTTATCATTTGCCCGAACTTGCCATGTTGCCAAACGACCTACTCATACAGCCCGTATTCATAGGCGCTTTTGTTGAAGGATTTGAGGAATTCAAGCCTATTGTACAAAATTTGTGGCCGGAGCTGAACCAGATACCGCTCCAAGCGCTAACTTATGAGCAATGGGCTTCGGGGCTGAGCTTACTAGAGCAAAAACTCAACGGAGAGGCTATTTTTATGGCTGCCGCAGCTGCTGCCCAACGCCTCTGCCCTGAGTATTTCAAAAAACAATGGCCTGATACTGCCCGCCAACTCAATAGTACCTTTGCCCAGCAATGGCACGGCGCCCCTAAAGCATTTTTTGAGATAACAGTGATTGATACCCAAACTTTCATCAAAAACAGACGTAACTACCCTCCCTCGTTCTTCGCCGGCTTTTGGAGTGGTGTCGCCCAAGCATTTGAAAACCAGCAAGATAACACCAAAGCACTGTTGCTCTCCGATATTCCGCTATTATATTCCAACGACCTACACGTTACTTGGGTAAGCGCCTAATATACTCACCAAAACCATTTTTTTGATACCTTCATCCCACAAAACTTAAAACTCCGACAAAGAGACTTATGCACGGGGAAGGATTGGTGTCTGCATATAAATACTTGATGTCTAGGTTGTAGAGAATCAGCTTTCCAAATTTTATAAGGAAGTTGACAAACTCACGTGAAAGTAGTAACTTGTTTTGAAAATGCCAGATGGGTTGAAGAAATTACTATATATGAGGATTATCAACTTTCAATTTGAGGATAAATCACTAGAGTGGCGGTTGGAACCCTTGACTTTCAACAAACTCACCCTCTTGGTAGGCGCATCAGGGGTCGGTAAAACGCAAATTTTACGCGCCTTGATGACCTTGAAGCAAATCGCAGAGGGAGATGCTGTGAATGGTATAACCTGGCGGCTGGAGTTTGAAACCCTAACACAACAACAATATATTTGGGAGGGTGCATTTGAGAATAAACAAAGCTCAACCTTTAGTGAGTTTGAAGACGATAAAGTGTCTGATAAACATAAGTATACGATTATCACAGAGCGGCTAGTGCTCAATGGAGTGGATATTGTGAGGCGAGATATTGATAGTACCTCTTTTAGAGGGCAGCAAATCGCCTTCAAATTACCTAAAAATAAGAGTGTTTTGTATTTGCTAAAAGAAGAAGATGAGATTCGGGGTGCGCAAAAAATTATTTTGAAGTTACACTTTAGCAATCAGCTCGGGTTTGCTGAAGATGCCGGCATGTATGTGAATAATCAAGAGGTTCTCACAAAAATTATCGCTTCACACAACACACTTGATAAAATTATCAGCTCAAAATTTAAAACTTCAATCAAGCTATTATTGGCCTCTAAAGCACCCAAAGACACTATCTTTCAGCGTATCAAAGATTGCTTTATCAGTATATTCCCCACAGTAGTCGATCTGAGGGTAGAAATGATGAAAAGCTTCTTTTCCATAGCTATCAAAGAAAGCGGTGTGGATAAATGGATAGCGTTGCCCCGAATGTCTTGGGGAATGGTCAAAACACTCAAACAATTGAGCGAGCTTTACTTATGTGAAGAAGGTACGGTGTTCTTGGTTGACGGATTTGAAGATAGTCTTGGGGTCAACTGTATCGATGAAATCACCAGAGACATCCTTATTTCTCAACGTAGCTTACAGTTTGTTTTAACAAGTCATCACCCCCCTATATCATGGATGCCATTGGCTATCAGAATTGGAAGCTTATCACACGAAATGCGGGTGTAATCAAGTCACATAGCCTCGAAAAATTTAATATTGGCAAGTCCAAACATAGTGCATTTATGCAGCTAGTACAGCTAGAAGAGTACCAAACAGGACGAGAGCGATGAATATTTACTTTTTGGTAGAAGGCAAACGTACAGAGGTGAAGGTATATCCCAAGTGGTTGTCTTTGTGGATACCTGAACTCAAAAAGTAAAATATTTTGAGGAAGTAACGCAAAATAACTACTATGTCTTTAGCGGCGCAGGGTTTCCGGCAATCCTAGATAAAATAGCACCGGCCATTCTGCGCAAATTTGTGGCTTATTACAATACCAAGACCTCAGACCCTGAGCTGATGAATAAACTAGATACTTTTGCTGGTTCGGTTGCTGTTTTTCAAGCTAGTTATTTTGAGGAGCTTTTATTTGAAAAATCTAAAGTTCGATATAGCAAGAGAAATCCGCAGGAGGTAGTAGAAAAGTACTATTTAGACGAACTAAAAGCACGAGCAGAACAAACCAATCACCTGCAATCTTTCAAATATTTTCTCGAGTTTTGCAGTAAAGCTAGAGGTAACATTGCCCTATGATAACTTCTGAACCCCTAAAACACAAACTCTTGCGTTGGTTTTGGAATTACATCCCCAATGCCTACAGCCGCAGCGGCGGGCGCATTCGTTATATTGCGGCTGACTACCGGGAGGTGCGTGTCAGCCTGAGCCTAGGTTGGCGTACCCGCAACTATGTCGGTACTATCTTTGGCGGGAGTATGTTTGCCGCCACAGACCCATTTTATATGTTGATGCTCCTCAATATCTTGGGTAAAGACTATGTCGTGTGGGACAAGGCCGCCAGCATTCGGTTTCGCAAACCCGGCAAGGGGCGGCTAGAGGCGCGTTTTGTCCTGACAGAGGCGCAAATAGAGCAGATAAAATCAGCCGTAGCCCAACACCAAGAGTTTGAGGTAGCCTTGCCCATACAGCTAACCAACAAAGAAGGGCAGGTATGTGCCGAAATCAGCCGGACGGTCTATATAGCCGACAAGGTATTTTACAAACAAAAACAAGCTGCCCGTGTACGGAGTGTATAGCCGCCTATGATGGATTTGAAAGACCTCGTACTCACGCCGCTATTTCTGCTTTTTTTGGTGGTTGTATTACAAGCTTGGCGCAACAGCATCCGACAGCCGCTGTATCGGAAACAGTTTCTGCCCGCAGTGCGCCTGCGCTTACTTGGTGCTGTGGCGTTGGGGCTTATCTATCAGTTTTATTATGGCGGCGGCGATACGTTTGTATTTTTCCGAGATAGCTACCACATCTGGGACGCTCTTTTTGACTCGCCTTTCAAGTGGCTGGGCTTGATTACGGTGCCGGCCAATACGTATGACCCCAATCTTTATGACTATACCCGGCGGATTTACCATTTTGTAGACCCGCCCACTTATCATGTCATCAGGGTATCAGGGTTTTTGAGTGCCTTTAGCTTTCATACCTACAGTATCAACGCCTTATGTTTTGGCTTGATGGGCTTCAGTGGTTCGTGGGCGCTTTACAAAGCCTTTATGACGATGTATCCACACCTGCCGCGTCTGATGGCCATTTCGGCTCTTTTTGTGCCCTCGGTTGTGTTTTGGGGCTCGGGTTTGATGAAAGACACCATCACTTTTGCGGCTACAGGCTGGCTTTTTTATGGTTTTTACTTTGGAGTGGTTTTGCGAAGGCAAATATTGTTCAATATCGGGCTGATTCTGCTGAGTATTTTGATTATCCAAGCCATCAAAATCTATATCCTCATTGCATTTATGCCCGGGGCTATTTTTTGGATATTTTTACAATACCGCGCCCGTATTCGCAACTATGCGCTGCGGGCCGTGCTCTTGCCCTTTGTCATCGTTATTTCTGTTCCCCTGAGTTTGGCTGTAGTCGACCGACTGACGGCCAACAACAGCCGCTATCAGCTCGATAATATCGCCGCTACGGCCAAAGAATCGGCAGAGTGGCTGGAATATGTGGCCAGCTCACAGGGAGGCTCTGTATATACCCTAGGGCCTATGGATGGCACATTGAGTGGCACTGTGCGGTTGTTACCACAGGCCATCATCATTGCTTTTTTCAGGCCTTTTTTGTGGGAAGTACGCAATCCTTTGATGCTGCTTTCGGCCTTAGAGTCGGCCTTGGTAAGTTGGTTGTTTTTGCAGATTTTATTTTCGGGCAAGCTTAGTAGGTTGCCAAGTTTGATGCTCCAACAACCATTTTTGATACTCTGTTTGGGTTTTTCGATTGTGTTGGGCTTTGCCACTGCTACAGGCAGCAGTAATTTTGGCACCTTGGTACGTTACAAAATCCCCTTTATGCCCTTTTTGGCGGCCTATCTCTATATTGTGCGTTATGAGCTGACGAGCCGCACGAAGTTGTATTGATTGCTTTCTACAGAGTAGCGGTCTACGACGGTTTGGCGGCCTGCCTGCCCGAGCCGTGTGCGCAAGTCTTGCTGCTGCAAGAGCTTTTGTAGGGCTTCGCGCCACTCGCTATCGTGTTGGCATAAGTAGCCATTTTGTTCGTGGGTAATAATTTGCTTATTGACCCCTACCGGAGAGGCCACGGCTACGATGCCCAACGCCATATACTGCAAGGCTTTGAAGCCACATTTTCCCAAAGCCCAAGAATCCTCCGTCAGGGGCATCAGCCCTATGTGGAAACGGAGTAAATCGGCTATTTCACTGTTTTTTTGCCAAGGCACGAAGCGGAGGTAGGGAGCTTGCCAATCAGGTGGGCGGTCAGCGATGACTACCAGCTCAAAAGCGCAGCCCTCGCGGTGGAGTTGGTCGAGCACGGGGCGCAAGGCGGTTAGGTAAGGCAGGGTAGAGTGTGTGCCCGTCCAGCCGAGGCGTACGATGTCAGTCGTTTGGTCTTGTACTTGGTTGTGCCAATGTTGGGTATCAAGTGTAGTAGGATTGAGAATTACTTGGGGGTTGAATTGGCGGGCATAATCCGCCAAATAATCGTTTCCGGCGCTGATGCGTGTGGCCCATTGGCAGATGAGGGCTGTTTTTTGGTGAAATTTGAACCACCGCGCCAGCGCGTTGCTCTGGGTAGTGTTGGGCAGCCAAATGGCATCATCAAAATCAAAGATAATGGGCTTTCGGGCAATGTAACGCGTGTAGGCTTCAAACCAAGGCGGCCCTATGGGCGTAGCTTCGCGATGGATGAATACCCTATCGGCACGGTGTACGGCTCGGAGCAGCCACAAACGCCGCAGGAAACCTTTCGCCAAGCCGGAGAGTTTTAAGAACAGATGTCCGGGCTGATAGAGGATGCGCCAAGTAGCCTCATCCCAAAAAGCAGCCAGCTGATAATCAATCCCTTGTGAGGTAAGGAGTGCCAGATACTGCTCAAACCGGAAACGCTGCGAAGCCGCAGTGCTATGGGGATAAGGAAACACAAATAACACTCTCAGAGGGCGAGCCTTCATAGCGATATAAAAAATCTGCCGCAGCGGCGGCAATCATCAAACAACAAAGGTATGAACTTTCTTGCGCATATTTTTTTGTCAGGCACAGCCTCCGAACAGTTGCTGATAGGCAATTTTATCGGTGATTTTGTACGTGGCAAACAACTCCAAACTTATAGCCCCGAAGTACAGGCCGGTGTCAGGCTACACCGTGCCATAGACAGCTACACCGACCATCACCCTTTGGTCAAGCAAAGCGCACAGCGGCTCAAGGCCGATTATGGCAAATACGCGCCGGTGATTGTAGATGTATACTACGATCATTTTTTGGCGACTCATTGGCACCAATACCATCCGCAGCAGTCCTTGGCACAGTTTGCCCAGAGCCGGTATGCTATTTTCCAAAAACATCAAGCCTTGCTGCCGGAGCGGGTACAGTACCTGTTGCCGTATATGATTAGCCAAGACTGGTTGCTCAATTATCAACAGCTCAGCGCTATCGATCGGGCGCTTTGCCGCCTAGCCGAGCGGGCTACATTCGACTCAGGCTTGGAGCGGGCTATTCATAACCTAGAGGCTGAGTATAGCGCTTTTGAGCAAGATTTTTTGACCTTTTTCCCTGATGTACAGTGCTTTGTGTCGGAACAGATAGCCCTTAGAGCAGTTGTGCAATAATCTGATCGATGCTGATGCCTTCGGCTTCGGCCTTGAAGTTGCGCACAATACGGTGGCGCAAAATAGGCGCAGCCACAGCTTGTACATCTTCAATATCGGGAGAATATTTTTTGGCCAACAAGGCGTGGCATTTGGCCGCCAAAATCAGCGCTTGCGAAGCTCTAGGGCCTGCACCCCATTCGAGGTATTGGTTGGCTAGGGGTGCCCCTTGGGGGGCATTGGGGCGGGTGTGGTGTACGAGACGGACAGCATACTCTATCACATTGTCGCTTACGGGTACGCGGCGTACCAAGGATTGGTAGGCCTGAATCTCTGCCGCGCTGATGACGGCCTCCACCTTGGGCTTGTGGTCGCTAGTGGTATTTTTGACAATCGCCACCTCTTCTTGGTAGCTCGGATAGTCCAACACGATATTGAACATAAACCGGTCTTGTTGCGCCTCGGGGAGCGGGTAGGTACCCTCTTGCTCGATGGGGTTTTGGGTAGCCAACACAAAAAACGGCAAAGGCAGGCCGTGGCGTGTGCCTGATACCGTTACGGCATACTCTTGCATTGCTTCGAGCAAGGCCGATTGGGTTTTGGGAGGAGTACGGTTGATTTCGTCAGCAAGGATGATATTGGCAAATACAGGGCCTTTGACAAACTGAAAGTTGCGTTCTTTGTCTAGGGTTTCAGCGCCTACAATATCGGAGGGCATCAGGTCGGGAGTGAATTGTATTCGGTTGAAATCCAGCCTCATACACGAGGCGATGGTCTGGATGAGCAAGGTCTTGGCCAAGCCCGGCACACCTACCAAGAGGCAGTGCCCTTGGCAAAACATAGCCGTCAGCAGCAGGTGTACGACCTCGTCTTGCCCAACGATTACTTTTCCGATTTCTTGTTTGAGTTGGCCATAGGCTCGGTAGAGCGCATCGGCGGCTTCTACATCTGAGTTGAATTTTTCGCTCATGCGTATCTTGGGGGTGGGTAAAGTAGTAAACACTAAGCCTAACAAGAAAAAGCCTATGATGGTTGTAACAATGCTTGCCGGCTGAGAACTTGCTCCTTTGAGCGTGTCTAAAATAGGGTATCCCACTGAAAAAACAAAGTCTCAAGGTGGCTTTCCTTGAGACCTGAGTAATTTTGAGCCTAGGGCAAATATTTATTGCGGTTTGTAGGCCTGTGCCAGCCGTCGAGTTTGTTCGTCGGTAGCCACATAGTCTTCGTAGCTTGGTTTGGCTACAAAGCTGGCCTTGGCTAGGCAGTCAGCGATGAGGTCAGACATTCCTAGGAAGCTTACTTCATCTTTGAGAAAACGGGCTACCGCCACTTCATTGGCCGCGTTGAGAATACAGGGGGCATTACCGCCGCGTTGCATTGCTTCAAAAGCAAGGGCAAGGTTACGGAAAGCCTCCGTATCAGGTTTTTCGAAAGTAAGGCTAGGATATAACCCAAAATCAAAGCGAGGGAAGGCCGAAGGGAGGCGGCGAGGGTAGCTGAGCGCATACTGGATAGGGATTTTCATATCCGGCAGGCCAAGCTGCGCTTTGATAGAGCCATCTTCAAACTGAACCAGCGAGTGTACGATAGACTGCGGGTGTACCACTACTTCTATTTGCTCTAGGCGGAGGTCAAAAAGCCATTTGGCTTCAATCACTTCTAGGCCTTTATTCATCATTGAGGCAGAGTCAATAGTGATTTTTGCCCCCATATCCCAGTTGGGGTGTTTGAGCGCTTGTGCCTTACTGACAGCAGCCAGCTCTTGGCGGGTTTTGCCTCTAAAAGGCCCACCGGAGGCTGTCAGAATGATTTTTTCGATGGGGTTTTGCCCTTCTCCTGGGAGGCACTGAAAAATCGCCGAATGCTCAGAATCAACGGGGAGCAAAGCTACTTGATGGGCTTGTGCCAAGGCCGTAACCAGCTCTCCAGCGACCACGAGGGTTTCTTTGTTGGCCAAGGCGATATGTTTGCCTGCACGGATGGCCGCCATTGTAGGGGCTAATCCTGCGTACCCTACCAAGGCCGTCAACACAAGGTCTAATTCTGGTAGCTGGACAACCTCTACCAAGGCTTCCATACCCCCATATACTTGGATGGGCAAGTGTGCCAGCGCATCACGGACAGTGGGGTATAAATCGGTATTGGCAATGACAACAGCCTTGGGTTGGAAGGCCAGCGCTTGAGAAATGAGCAGTGCTGCGTTGTTTTGGGCTGTCAATACTACCACCTCAAAAGCGTCGGGGTGGGCTTGCACGACTTCGAGCGCCTGAGTTCCGATAGAGCCGGTAGCGCCAAGAATAGCAATTTTTTTGGGGCTTTGCATAGGGTAATGATGTAGGCGTAGGGGCGGGCTACTGATTGCGTTGGCGGTGTTTGCGGCTGAACTTCCAGTCGAGATAATACCCAACTGCCGCAAAAATAACGCTTCCAATCAAAACCAATACAGGAGGTTTCAGCAAAAACATAGGCGTTTTGTGTTTGGAAAAATCGACAATAAACTCTCAGTAGAACCCACTCCTAGGGCATAATGTTTGGACAAGGGCTTACTCCGCCTTACTTGCTTTTTTCTTGGGGGCGGGTTTGGGCTTTTTCTCCTCTTCTACCACTACTACGGGGTCATCTACGCCGGCCAGAATACGTCCACAGTGTTCGCAAACGATGATTTTTTTCTGATCACGTACGTCAGCTTGGCGCTGTGGAGGCACAATGTTGAAGCAACCGCCGCAGGCATCACGCTGTACCATCACTACGGCTAGGCCGTTGATCGCATTTTCACGAATACGGTTGTAGGAGCGCAGCAGACGGTCTTCGATATTTTTGGCGCTTTTTTCTCGGTCTTTGACTAGTTTTTGTTCTTCGCCTTCGCTTTCGGCGATGATGCTGTCGAGCTCTGATTTTTTATTTTCGAGGTCTTTGTTGCGGTCAGCAAGTGTATCTTGCGTTTGCTTGATGTCAGCCTCCACACCTTTGATTTTCTCTTCTGTGGTGCGAATTTTTTTGTCGCAGAGGGTGATTTCCAGCTCTTCTGATTCTATTTCCTTGGTGATGGCATCGTACTCACGGTTGTTGCGTACGTTCATCTGCTGGTCTTTATACTTGGTGATGAGCTTTTCGGCTTCTTTTCGGCGCTCTCTAAACCCGGTGATTTCGTTACGTAGAGCATCTATTTCAGCATTGAATTTGTCGATACGGGTTTGGTAACCTGCTATCTCATCTTCGAGGTCTTGCACCTCTTCGGGCAGGTCGCCGCGTATCTTCTTGATTTCATCGAGCTGGGTATCAATAGATTGCAGTTTGAGTAGTGCGGTCAATTTTTGAGCTACGGTACGTTCCATGGGCTATTTTATCGAAAGTCAGTGGTAGGAGCTAAAATACTATAAACGGGACAAAGGTCGACAATTTTATTGAAAAAATCTATGTTTAGGGATAGATTCTTACGCTGGTTAGTCTTTGCGACGTAGTTGGAAAGCGCCTTGGCATCGGGCGCAGAGCTGCCCTTGGGCATCATAGATTTCACCATCTACAAAAACAACGCGTTTTCCTTTTTTGATTACTTGCGCCTTGCCGAGTACTTCGTCGGTGGCTTGCAACATACTGATATACTGTACGTTGAGGGAGGTGGTTACTTGTCCAATCACGCCTTCGTCCCATACTGATACGACGGCAGCGCCCAGCAGGCCATCAAAAAGGTAGGCCATAATGCCGCCATTGATGGCCTGTGTACCCCCGCCACCTCGGTGATGATCTTGAACCTGGAGGGCAATTGTTGCACGGCCTTCGTGGGCTTCTATGATGCGCAATCCGGCCCATTTATAAAAAGGATACTCATTCCAGCGGGCTAAAACTTGTTCGTTCATAGGATGTTTAATTTGGGTATGGGTAAATAGGAAAAGCAAAAACCTCTCGCCTAATGAAGTAGTACAAGAGGTTTTGATATATTGTTGGAAGGCTTATTGTTCGCTGCTTTTGTAGACCTTGACATCAAAGACAAAGTTTTGCATTACTTTGATTTGGTTGGTGCGGTCTAGGGTATGCATTTGTCCTTGTTTTGGGAGGACAATCAGCTGTTCGGGGTTTTGGGCCTGTATGGCATCCAACATTTGGAGCAGGTATTTTACTTTTACGGCAAAGGCTGTGCCTTCCATTCGGGTATTTTTGCCTTTGACAATCCCGATGAGGTTGCCTTTCATATCGAGCAGCGGCCCGCCGCTGTTGCCTGGGTTTACAGGGACGGAGATTTGGTAGGCTGTGGTATCGCCTTGGTATCCGGAGCGGGCGCTTATGGAGCCTTCTCCATACACCATTTCTTGGCGGGGGTAGGCTAGGGTAAATACCGGCTCGCCTAGGTCAGCCTCCTCAGCGCGTATGCCAAAGGGCAAGAGGCCAAAGGTTTGGAACCCTTCTTCAATCACACGCAAGATGGCCAAATCGTTGGTAGGGTCTGTATGGACTACCACCACCTTGAGGTTGTCAAGTGTATCAGAAGCAGAGGCGATATAGATAGCATCAGCATCTTTGACTACGTGATAGTTGGTAACTAAGTAGCCATTGGAAGCCAATACAAAGGCTGTAGCGCCAGAGGTAGGGGGTTGTAGGAGCATCTGCTCGTTTTTCTTTTGGCGGTCGGCTAGGCTTTGTTGGGAGCGCTTTACAGCGTCGAGGTCGCGCTTGAGGTCTTTATATGCCTCAAAATTATTGCTTTGACGTTGGGCAAGGTAACGGACATCGTGCTTGAGGACAATGACCGTAACAATGGAAGTAAGCAAGGCGACGGAGGCGGCCACTGCCAACATAGAAGCATTGCGGCGGAACAAGGCAACGCTATTGTCCCAAAGAGGGCGTAAGGCGACACTGCGCCCACGGTGTTTGGGCAGGGCAGGCGCTTCCAAGGCGGTGGAGATGTTTTCGCTTTCCAATTCTTGCTGAAAGACTTGTAGTTTGCGTTTGAGCATCAGGTGGCTTTCGTGTTGTCGAAGCCTTTGTAAGAGTTGCCCATACTGAGCTACTTCTTGTGCCAAATGCGCATCCTCAGCCATTTGCTTTTCAAACTGCTGACATTGGTCGGCGGACATCTGCCCTTGGAGGTACTGCTCAATAAGTGGTAAGTTTCCCTCAGATTTCATATCGTTTACTCCGGTTTATAGTTGTCAAAGAAGAGTTTTTTTAAGCGCATCAAACATTTGTACTTTTGGTTTTTGGCGCTGTCGGTGTTGTTGTAGCCCATTGTATCGGCTATTTCTTGCATCGACATTTGCGCCACATAATACTGCTTTAGTACAGAAGCACAGGGCTCGCCCAATTGTTCAAGCGCTTGTGCCATTAGGTTAAAGTGAGCCTCTCGTTCGTCTATCCGTCCTTCGTCTTGTGTGCTGAGGGGGACAAACTCCTCCAAATCTTGGATGGGAGGGAGAAACCTGCTTTTTTGTCGTAAACGCTTGAGCCACAGCCTTCTGCTGACGGCATAGAGATAAGTTTTGATTTGGCAGTTGAGCGCAAACTGCGCGTCCTGCAAATTTTCGTAGAGTACTATGACGGCCTCCTGATACACATCTTGGGCTTCTTGCTCAGTGCCATTATTTTGGAAAATAAGGTTGGCAATCACCTTATAGTGTGTTTTGTAGACATAGGCTAGGGCTTTGTTGTCGCCTTGGCGTATGGCTTCTATCAGGTCGGTTTCAGTATATGTAGGGGCACTTAGCTTTGACATGCAGCGGAAATCTGATTCAGAACATTGAGGCAAGTTACGTTTTTTCACGTATTTGCCCAAGATACTGCGTAGATGTCCGCCTGCATATATTTGTGATATGGGGCGTTTGTGCCTGTTGATGTTGCTTTTAATACCACAAAGGCCTAGATGTAACCCAAGCTTTGTTGTCTTTTTGTTATCCAAAAATGACGGTAGTGGTAGTGGTGGTGTCAGATGATGACGCTTTTGTTGCACTTACTTAGGCTTTTGTGTAAATTTGACCTCGATATCGACAGAACATCAATATTTATGGCCAATACCTACGAACTGGTAGTGGGCTTGGAAGTACACGCCCAACTCCTGACACAAAGCAAAGCTTACGCCCCCGACTCAACCGAATACGGCAGTTTGCCCAATACCAATATCAGCGTCATCACGCTGGGCCACCCGGGTACGCTGCCCCGTGTGAACGAAAAATCGGTGGAGTATGCCGTCAAAATGGGCTTGGCTTGTGGCTCCGACATCAACCGCTACAATATTTTTGCCCGTAAAAATTATTTTTATCCTGATTTGCCCAAGGGCTATCAAATCACCCAAGATAAAGGGCCTATCTGCGCAGGCGGCCACGTTACTATCCGCCTCAAAGACGGCAGCGAGCGCCAAATAGGCATCACCCGCATCCACCTCGAAGAAGACGCAGGCAAATCAATACACTTGGCCGAAGAGGTCGACACCTTGGTAGACTTCAACCGCGCCGGCGTGCCCCTAATCGAGATTGTCAGCGAGCCCGATATACGCACTGCCGAAGAGGCCTATGCCTACCTCACCGAAATCCGAAAGCTTGTTCGCTACCTCGGTATCTGCGATGGCAATATGGAAGAAGGCTCTCTGCGCTGTGATGCCAACATCTCTGTCCGCAAACCCGGCGAACCCTTCGGCACTCGGGTAGAGGTCAAAAATATGAACTCCATCCGCAACGTACAGCGGGCGATTGAGTATGAATTTGAACGCCAAGTGGCCCTCGTAGAGCAAGGCATTTCTTTCAAACAACATACCCGCACCTTCAACGCTGTAGATGGTAAAACCTACTCTATGCGTGAGAAGGAAGATATGAACGACTACCGCTACTTCCCTGAGCCGGACCTTACGCCCGTGGTTATTAGCGATGAGGATATTGCCCAAATCAAGGCTCAAATGCCGCCCCTGCCCCGCGAGCTCTACCTCAAATACACCCAAGAGTTTGGCCTCTCCGACTATGACGCCGAGGTACTCACCGCCACCAAGGAGGTTGCCCTGTATTACAACGCGCTCTGCCAACAGACCAAAAACTATAAGGCAGCTGCCAACTGGGTAACCGGCGACATCAAGGCCTACCTCAACAAACTGACCCTCTCGATGGAGCAGTTTCCGGTAAGCCCCGAAAAAATCGCCGGCCTCATCGAAATTGTAGACCAAAACAAGGTCAGCTACTCCATCGCCGCCCAAAAGATTTTCCCAGCCCTCATCGAGCAGCCCGAGCAGACCGCCCTCAGCATTGCCGAGCGTGAAAACTTGCTGCAAGAGAGCGACGAAGGCACGCTTCAGGCCATCATCGCGGAGGTCATTGCGGCCTTCCCCGACAAGGTGCGCGAGTACCAAGCCGGCAAAAAAGGCCTTACCGGTATGTTTATGGGGCAAATTATGAAAAAAACTCAGGGCAAAGCCGACCCAAAACGCACCAATGACCTGCTCGCCGAAGCCCTCGACAAGGCGACTGTCTAAGCTTTGACTGCTTTTTAGGACTTATCCCGCGCTTGCGCGGGGCTGGATCATTACCTGTAGTCCCCGCGAGGGCGTTGAAGGCTTATCTCACACATCCCGTCGGGCGCGGGGAGCTACTTGTAGGGCTTGTGCCTGCATAGCTTCGCATCGACACTGGCTCGCTATTTCAAACACCTCTTCACTTCTCATCTCCTGTGCAATGACAAAGACCAATATTTTTATCTCCTTTCATAAAACCCTACTCAAGAGTACCTTACTCCTACTCCTCATCGGGCTGGCTGCCTGCGGTGGCAACAGTGCTGAGTCGGGTAGCGGCAAGGTGTCTATCAAAGGCATTATCCAACAAGCCCCCAAGGGCACTATCGTGCTCGAAAAACTCGAAGGGCAAGCCTATCAGCCCATTGAGACCATAGCGCTCAAAAACAACGAGACCTTCAGCTTTGAGGTCAATGTTACGGAGCCGGACTTCTACCGCCTCAACCTCTTCAACGAAAAGCAATACATCTACCTTGTGCTCCAAGCTGGGCAAAAAGTAGAAATCACTGTAGATGCCTCTCAGGCAGATATGCCCTTCAAAGTAAATGGTTCCAAAGATACAGACTACTTCCGTACACTGAATGAGCGTCTGGCGGCCTTCAAACAAGAGCAGGAGCAGTTGATAGCCCTTTACCAAGCCACCGAAGACGAAACCGAACGCGCCTCCATCCAACAACGCTACGAGCGCTACCAACAGGCCGAAGTAACCCGTATGAAGGCCATCATCGATACCATCATTCCTTCGGTGAGTGTGATGTTTGCCCTTAATTTTTTTGAAATCGAAACCGAACTCGAGTACATCGAACAAGTAGCCGACCGCTTTGCCAAGGAGCTACCCAACTCACGCCATACCAAAAGCCTTGTAGGCAATTTGGCACAATACAAACAATCGCTCGCCGGTCAGGTAAACCCCGGCCAAGCCGCTCCCGATATCGCCCTGCTCAACCCCCAAGGCGAAACTGTCCGACTCTCCAGCCTCAAAGGCAAGCTTGTTTTGGTAGATTTTTGGGCCTCTTGGTGCCGCCCCTGCCGCGAAGAAAACCCCAACGTAGTCAAGCTCTACCAAAAACACAAAGACCAAGGCTTTGAGATTTTGGGGGTTTCCCTCGACCAAGATCGCAAAAAATGGCTGCAAGCCATCGAAGCTGACGGGTTGACTTGGGTACACGGTTGGGACGAGCAAGGAGAGGTTGCCCAAGAGTATCAGGTCAATGCTATTCCGGCTACTTTTTTGGTTGATGCCGAGGGCAAGGTCATCGCCACGGGCCTCAGAGGGCAAGCCCTAGCCGAACGCGTAGCCACCGAACTACAGAAAAAGAACAACTAACCCACCCTGCCAAGATATGCTACAAATCGATGTACAAGACCCCCAAGGGCAACAACTCCGCGCACAGTTTGAGCGCAAAGGCGACCAACTGTTACTCAACCAAACTGCCCTTGAATGGGATTTGGTAGACCTAGGAAACGGCCTCTTTCATATTCTCTACCAAGGGCGCTCTTACAATGCCCAACTACTACGCCACGACCGCGAGGCCAAAACAATGTCGCTGCGCATCAATGGCACAGTACACGAAATCAGCCTGAAGGATAAGTTTGACCTCCTACTCCAAAAAATGGGGATGGAAAATGCCGCCGCCAGTAAGGTCAACGAAGTCAAAGCCCCTATGCCGGGTCTCATTCTTACTGTCCACGCCACCGAAGGCGCAGAGGTTAGCAAGGGTGACCCACTACTCGTGTTGGAGGCCATGAAGATGGAGAATGTCATCAAGTCGCCCAGTGATGGCATTGTCAAGAACATACACGTCAGCAAAGGCCAAAACGTAGAAAAAAACCAAGTACTGATTACGTTTGCCTAAAAGCCTTCTGCTATTGTACTTGAAATCAGAATGATATAATACTGCTTTTGTTGTAGAAATAGGCGGCCATATCAGCCATTGTAGTAGCAATCGGTATCAACAGGCTTAGCCAAAACACCAAAACTGCTTAACCTGTTTTGAGGCTATGTGGGCACAAAAGCCCTATCAACCCCCAAAACCTTGGGCAAAATATGTATCTTTACTAGCCAAAATCCACCACTAGGACAAAGATTGGGGTTGGTATTGTATCGACCCATACGTACCTTGGTTTTTTTATTTTGATAAATCGGAAAGCAGATTCACCTATGAACACAAACAGAAGTCAAGCCCTATTCACACAGGCTCAACAATACATCCCCGGCGGGGTCAATTCTCCCGTACGGGCATTCAAAGCCGTAGGCGGCAACCCCTTGTTTATAGAGTCGGCCAAAGGCGCATACCTTTATGATGCAGACGGTAACCGCTACATCGAGCTAATCAACTCTTGGGGGCCGATGATTTTGGGGCACGCCCACGAACTCATCGAAGAGGCAGTGGTCAAAGCGGCTAAAAGTTCGCTTTCCTTTGGTGCGCCTACAGCCAGAGAGGTCATTATTGCAGAGCTGATAGCCGACATGGTGCCCTCTATCGAAAAAGTGCGGATGGTCAATTCGGGGACAGAAGCCTGTATGAGCGCTATCCGTGTGGCTAGAGGCTATACGGGGCGAGACAAAATCATCAAAATTGAGGGCTGTTATCACGGCCACGGCGACTCTTTTCTGATTGCTGCCGGAAGCGGCGCTGCTACTTTTGGGATACCCGACAGCCCCGGGGTTACACGCGGAACCGCCCAAGATACGCTTACTGTGCCCCACAACAACTTGGCCGCTATCGAAACCTTGGTCAACGACAATCCACAACAAATAGCGGCCATTATCCTAGAGCCCGTAACAGGCAATATGGGCGTAACGCTTCCCAAACGGGGCTACTTAGAAGGGTTGCGCCGCCTATGTGACCGCGAAGGGATTGTCCTGATTTTTGATGAGGTGATGACAGGCTTCCGCCTAGCGCCTGGAGGCGCACAAGAAGTTTTTGGTGTAACCCCCGATATGACCACGCTAGGTAAGATTATTGGCGGCGGAATGCCCGTAGGGGCGTATGGAGGTAAGGCCGAAATTATGGACTATGTATCGCCGGCAGGGCCGGTATACCAAGCCGGTACGCTCTCAGGCAATCCCGTATCGATGGCTGCAGGGCTGGCGATGTTGACCTACCTCCACGAACATCCAGAGGTATATGAGCGTATCTCCAACTTGACACAGGATATTGTCAATGGCATTCGCGGAGTCAATGAAAAACTAGGGCTCAACTACACCCTCAACCATATCGGCTCTATGTATACGCTCTTCTTTACGGGAGCAGAAGTATATGATTTTGCTACGGCCAAAGAATCTGACTTGGCGCTCTTTGGGCGTTATTTCCAAGCAATGCTCCAGCAAGGGGTGTACCTTGCGCCTTCGCAGTTTGAGAGCCTCTTTGTGTCGGCAGCGCTTAGCGATGCAGACGTAAGCCATATTGTCAATGCACACGAAGTGGCATTGCAGCAGGTTTTATCCCAAAAATAAATAAACAATCAATCATCCACCATAGAACAGCCCTGCCAATACTTTAGGTGTTGGCAGGACTTGTATTTTGGAAACGAAGGCACTAAAGCCCAAGAGTTGCCCCACCGTCGATGATGAGGGTCTGTCCGGTAATAAACCCAGCCTCTTCGCTACAGAAAAATAGCGCACCGTAAGCAATATCAGCAGGCGTGCCCACACGACGTACCGGAATAGATTGAACCATTCCTTTAAGCATTTCTTCGGGGATAGTGGCCAACATCGCCGTATCGATAGGCCCCGGCGCAATGGCATTGGCTGTGATGTTGTTTTTACCTAGCTCTTGTCCCCAAACCTTGGTCATAGCGGCTACACCGGCCTTAGCGGCTACGTAGTTGGTTTGGCCAAAATTACCAAACAAACCTGCTACCGATGAGAGGCTGACGATGCGCCCATAGTTGGCCTCCATCATATATGTGGAAACCGCTTTGGTACAGTTAAACACACCCGTCAGGTTGACATCCATCACAAGCTGCCATTGCTCGGCAGTCATTTTTTTGAAGGAAGCATCCCGTACAATGCCGGCATTGTTGACCAAGATGTCGATTTGGCCATATTTTTCGGCCACATATTGCGCTCCGGCCTCGGCAGCATCCAACTTGGTAATGTCTACCGTCATAGGAGGTACCTCTACTGTAAGGCCTTCGGCGCTGAGCTTTTGGGCAAGCGCTTGCGCCTTGTCCGTTTGTACGTCCCAAATAACCACTGCAGCCCCTTCGCGGGCAAAACGCTCCACAATACCTTGGCCGATGCCTTGCGCACCTCCGGTGATGATGGCCACGCGCTTGTCTAGTCTTTTCATAGCAAATGTGTGATTGTAATTTACGTTAGTTTGATTAAATTTTGAGGCAAAATACTGTTTTTTCGCTGTTAAAGCAACCTTATGCGGCTTATGTACCCAAATTGAAGGCCAAAGCGATAAGTTATAGAAAATTGTCTTAATTTTGTTGCCCAAGTAAATGTCCATAAAACAAGATGCTCAAAATCAAGAAATCTCTCAATAAAGTACGCGACAGGGTCTTCAAGAATGTCCACAGCAACAACCTGATTTATAATATGTGCTGGGAAGACCCGCGCTGCGACCGCGAACTGCTGGGCTTTGACCAACAGAGCGAAGTAGTGATGATTACCAGCGCAGGCTGCAATGCGCTCGACTACCTATTGGATGATCCCGCTGCCGTACATACCATAGATATGAATCCTAGGCAGAATGCTGTTTTAGACCTTAAAAAAACGCTTTTTCAACACGGAGACTATGAGCACTTGTGGAAGTTTTTTGGAGAAGGTCAATATGATGAAGCGCCAAAATATTATGAGCAACAGCTCAAAGCCAAGTTGCCGGCGTATGCTAGTGAGATTTGGGACAAAAAGCTGAGCTACTTTACCAATAAAGGATTGAAAAAGTCTTTTTATTTTCGAGGTACTTCGGGCAGCTTTGCTTGGCTTTTCAATCAGTATATGCGCTCACGCCCCAAGGTATACAAAGGCACACTTGACTTGCTCGAAGCCAAAACCCTTGAGGAGCAAACCAAGCTCTACAACGCCGTAGAAAGCAAAATCATCACCTTCTTAGTTCGTTGGCTGATGAACCGCCACCTAACACTCACCCTCCTAGGTGTGCCCCGTGCCCAGCGCCAACTGATAATGGACAAATACGATGACGGGGTAGCCGGCTTCGCCCAAGAGTGCCTACGGCAAGTATTTACCCAAATCCCAATCCACGACAACTACTTTTGGCGTGCTTATATTACCGGAAAGTATACCCCCGAATGTAGCCCCAATTACCTCAAGGCCGAAAATTTTGACACCCTAAGCCAGCGTGTAGACCGGATTCACCTCTATACTACCACTATCAGCGATTTCCTCAAGAAAAACCCCAAGCCTTATAGCCACTATATCTTGCTCGATCACCAAGACTGGTTGGCGGCCAACAATGTACCGGCACTGGAAGAGGAATGGGACTTGATTCTCAAAAATAGCCGCCCCGGCACTAAAATATTACTCCGCTCAGCAGCCCCAGAAGTAACTTTTATCCCCGAATTTGCAAAAAAGCGCTTGGTATTCGAACAAGAAGTTACCCAACGCACCCACAAAATCGATCGCGTAGGTACGTATGCCAGCGTGTATATGGGGATAGTACAATAAACCAATTTGTATTGGCCTCCTAGGGGGCCATACCCTCAATTTTGAAAGCCTATGAAAGACCGCCTTTCACAAGACAAAGAAGCCCAATTGGCCGATATGCGAAACTACTATAAGTTTCAGGCCAAAATTTATGACCTTACCCGCTGGGTTTTTCTCTTTGGGCGAAAGAGTATCCTCAAACACATTCCGTTTGAGCGCGAAGCCCAACTCCAAATCTTGGATGTTGGCTGTGGTACCGGAATCAACTCTTATAACCTAGCCAAGCGTTTTCCTAAGGCGCAAATCACCTCGTTGGATGTATCAGAAGATATGATTGAGCGCGCCACCCAAAAGCTGCGCCCTTTTGCCGACAGGGTGCAATGCTTACACCAACCCTACGAAAGCGGAACGCAGTACAACAATCACTTTGATATCATCCTCTTTTCGTATTCGCTGACGATGATTAACCCACAGTGGAGCGAACTGATAGACCAAGCCCGCCTCGACCTCAAGCCCGGTGGAGTGATAGTGGTTTCTGATTTTCACGATACGCCCGTAGGCTTGTACAAGCGCTTTATGCGTGCCAACCACGTCCGCCTCGATGGTCATCTGGTACCATATCTCCAACAACGCTTTGAGCCGGTATACACCAAAATCAAAAAAGGATATTTGGGTGTGTGGCAGTATATGATGTTTATAGGCAGAAAAGCATAAAAAATCTGCAAAAGACAAAACCCTGACAGCAGTCAAACGCAGTCAGGGTTTTTCTTGAAAGATACCCAATCAACAGTGGTTAGGGAAAAAGGCATGTACTGAGTTCCCTTTCTTGTAAATTTTGATATAATCTTTGTGGAGCTTATTCATCATCGGGATCGCCTTGTTTGGAATGATGCCGCATACGCTCCATCAGCATTTTTCGGAAACTATGTTCGGCCTCATAGAGTACTGCGACTTGTTCCCAGCTGATGACATTGGCAAAACGATACATATAATCTTTTTCTAGTGCTAGCTCTTGTTGTTTGAGCTGGAGTATTTGCTCTAAGTCAGCCTGTATGTTGGTGCTGTTTGAACGGTTTTTGCGCAGCCTTCGCGATTGTTCTTGGAGTTGTTGCCGCTCTTGCTCATATACATTATACAAAGCCCAAAAGTTGCCGGCTTGCTCAGGGCTGAGGTTCATCCTTTGTGTGAGATAAGCTGTCCGCATAGCCTTGATGTGTTCGTATCGTTCTTGTGCGGTGGCATTGGTCAGTTGGTCATCTGTTTGAGCGCTTAGCAGGGCGGGCGATAAAAGTCCGCAAATGGCTAAAAGAAAGAAGTAAATCGGTTTTTTCATGGTTGTTTTAGTTTAAGTTGGCCAGCGTAGGGAATGTTTCTAGTAGTTCTAAAAATTCCCACTCATCCATAGATGCCAGTAGTCGTTCTTCCCACCAATCGGTCTCCTCTACAACCATAATGACCTCAAAAGGCACATCCGCTTCAGTCAATGCCCAAGCGCTGAGTAGGGCATCATCATCTAGGGCTGTATCGAGTAGCGGCGTATCATTCCAGAAATTATTTACCCAGAACTCTTCTTCCCATACAGCTTTTTCGGATTCTTCGGCAGGGTTATCAGCAATATATGGCATAACAGAAGGAGGTATGGAAGTGGCTATATTTGTTCTTGACGTTGTGGTGGTAGGGTTGTTGGCTTCGGTTGGCGTGGGCGCATCCTTATGTTTGACAGCGCTCGCAGGTTTGGTGTTTGTGAGCGCAGTGTGTAGAGATACGCTGGTGTTTGTGAGCGTTTGCCAACCCTGATACCCCATCAATACAACCAGCAGGCATAAGCCAACGGCCAAGGCCATCCGCCATTGGGGTGTTTGAGCAACAGGTTTGGGCGATAGACGTTGTTGTAGCTTTTGGGGTAGGCTGTACTCAAAATAACCCACAGGTGTAACAAAAGGGGTGTCTTTTGGCAATGATGTAGGTTTGAGGCGTTTTTGTATGCGCAGTGGGAAGGTCTCGAAGTAACCTTTTGGGGCTTGCCAAGGGCTTTGGCGCGACCAGTTGGGGGGGGAATCTTGGGCGTTGCTCATAGTGTTTGGGCTAAATGCTTTTCAATTTTTTTTACGGCCAAATGATAAGAGGCTTTCAACGCCCCCACGCTAGTGCCCAGTATCTCGGACATTTGTTCGTAGGGTAATTCTTCAAAATAGCGCATATTGAATACCAACCGCTGTTTGTCAGGCAAGGTCAATAGCGCACGCTGTAACGCTAGTTGAACTTTATCGCCTTCGATATAGACACCTGATTCGAGCGCTTCCGTGAGTTGCTCTTGGAGCGGATGCCAAAAACGAAGCCGCTTTTTTCGCAAAAAACTCAGACACTCATTGGTGGCAATGCGGTAGAGCCAGGTCTGAAGTTGGGCTTCGCCCCTAAAATTAGCTAAGTGTTGCCACACCTTGACGAAAACCTCTTGCAAGAGGTCGTCAGTATCGGCATGACTGATGACCATATGCCGGATATGCCCATAGAGGCGGCGTTGGTACTTTCGCACCAACGCTTCAAAAGCTTGTGTGCGCGTAGTCTCGTTTTGGAACTGTGTTATGAGGGTTGCGTCTTCGATAGGTTTTTGGGCAAGTATTTGATTATCAGACACAGGGTTTGGGGTTGTTTGATGTATTGACGCAGCAACGCCCTTAGGGTTTAATTAGACAGTAAAGATTTTATACCATTGGGCAAAAGTGGCTAAGGGATATGAGGACATACCAATCTCCCGCAAAAAAAACGTACCTTTGTTGTCTGAATTGCGACAAGGTATGAAGACAAAGACATTACGCCAAACGAAGGTAAACATCGTTACCCTAGGTTGTTCCAAAAACCTAGTAGACTCCGAAAACATCCTGACCCAACTGCGTGGCAACGGCATCGATGCCCTACACGAGCAGGCCCAAGAGGCCAATGTGGTCATCATCAATACTTGCGGCTTTATTGACAATGCCAAGCAAGAATCTATCGATACCATCCTTGAGTATGTACAGGCCAAAGAAGAAGGTTTGGTCGAAAAGATATACGTAACTGGCTGTTTATCAGAGCGTTATAAAGACGGGCTGGCCGTTGAAATCCCACAGGTGGATGCCTATTTCGGCACACGAGACTTGCCGGCACTGCTCAAAGCGTTCAAGGCTGACTACAAACACGAGTTGGTAGGCGAACGCCTGCTGACTACCCCGCGCCACTACGCCTACCTCAAAATAGCCGAAGGCTGCGACCGTCCTTGCTCTTTCTGTGCCATCCCACTGATGCGCGGCGGCCACGTATCTACCCCGATGGAGCAGCTCCTTACTCAGGCGCAAAATATGGCCAAGAACGGCACAAAAGAGCTGATTCTCATCGCACAAGACCTGACTTACTACGGCCTCGATCTTTACAAAAAACGCAACTTGGCCGAACTAGTAGACCGGCTGGCTGATGTAGAAGGCATCGAATGGGTGCGCCTACAGTATGCCTATCCGGCGGGCTTCCCGATGGATGTGCTGGAGGTCATCAAAAACCACCCCAATGTCTGCAAATACCTCGATATGCCCCTACAACACGGCTCTACCGCCGTGCTCCAACGGATGCGCCGAGGCATTACCCGCCCAAAAACCGAGGAGCTGATAGACCGCATCCGCCAAAGTATCCCCGAAATTGCACTGCGTACTACGCTCATCGCCGGATACCCGGGCGAAACCGAAGCCGAGTTTGAAGAAATGTACCAGTTTGTGGCCTCACAACGCTTCGACCGCCTAGGGGTGTTTACCTATTCGCACGAAGAAAACACCCACGCCCATCAATTTACGGATGATGTGCCCGACGAGACCAAACTCGAACGTGCCGAGGCCATTATGGAGCTTCAACAGGACATCTCCGCCCAGCTCAACGAACGCCACCTAGGCCAAACAATGCAAGTGCTCTTTGACCGCAAAGAAGGCGATTTCTTCATCGGGCGTACCCAGTACGACTCCCCCGAGGTAGACAATGAGGTGCTCGTATCTGCTCAAGAAAATTATGTGCGCCTTGGAGACTTTGCGCCCGTAACCATCACTCAGACAGAGGCGTTTGACCTCTATGGGGAGTTGGCTCAAGGGTAGTAATCGTTGATGTGCTAAGTCCTCCTTTACCAAACCTTGAAGCCTTATGAATCCAAATCTGCGTGGCGACCACGAACACCTCTCCGACACTGACAAGGCCATTGAGCGGGCTTTGCGGCCCTTGAGTTTTGCTGATTTTGCAGGGCAAGACAAGATTGTCGAAAACTTACAGGTTTTTGTAAAGGCCGCCAAACATCGGGACGAAGCCCTCGACCACGTACTGCTACACGGCCCGCCGGGGCTGGGCAAAACTACCTTGGCCAACATCATTGCCCAAGAGCTGGAGGCGAATCTCAAAATCACCTCCGGCCCTGTGCTTGATAAACCTAGCGACTTGGCCGGCTTGCTGACCAATCTCCAGGTCAAGGACGTGTTGTTTATTGATGAGATTCACCGACTCAATCCCATTGTGGAGGAGTATCTCTACTCAGCAATGGAGGATTATAAGATTGACATTGTGCTCGACTCGGGGCCTAATGCGAGGACTATCCAAATCGGGTTGAACCCATTTACGCTAATCGGTGCCACTACCCGTGCCGGCCTCTTGACTTCGCCCCTACGGGCGCGCTTTGGTATCAACTCAAGGCTGGAATACTATGGAGCAGACTTGTTGGCCCGAATCATCACCCGCTCGGCCTATATTCTCCAAACTCCCATCGAACAAGAGGCGGCTTATGAAATTGCCCGACGCAGCCGAGGCACGCCCCGTATTGCCAACAATCTCCTTCGCCGTACGCGAGATTTTGCCCAAGTAAAAGGCAGTGGTACGATTACCCAAGACATTGCCCAGATAGCCCTCGAAGCGCTGGAAGTGGATAAATATGGCCTAGATGAGATGGACAACCGTATCCTCAACACCATCATCCATAAGTTTAAGGGAGGCCCTGTGGGCTTATCAACCATTGCCACAGCCTGTGGTGAAGAGGCCGAAACGATTGAAGAGGTGTATGAGCCATTCTTGATTATGGAAGGCTTTATCAAACGTACCTCACGGGGGCGCGAAGCCACCGAAAAAGCCTACCAACACCTAGGCGTAATTCCGACCTACAAGCAGCGCGGCCTCTTTGACCAAGGGGCAGAGCCAACAGGCTCATAGTTGCTGCGCTACGTGGCAGAGGTGTACGGCCACTAGGGCGGCGGTTTCGGTACGTAGGCGGCTGTCGCCCAAGCTCACAGGCCGGAAGCCTGCTGCCAAGGCGGTGGCGATCTCTTCGGGGCTGAAGTCGCCCTCGGGGCCTATCAATATGGTGTATGAGCCGTTAGGCTGCAAGGCTTTCTGCAAAAGCAGTCGTTCTTCGCCTTCCACCAAATGGGCGATAAATTGTTGTGAATCAGCGGGTTGATTTTTTATCCACTCACTGAGGGGCTGCAAAGGGTGTAAAAGTGGGATGGTGGCTTTGAGTGACTGTTTGGCTGCGCTGAGGGCTATTTTTTCGAGCCGCTCCAGCTTCAGTTGTTTGCGCTCCGAGTGGGCACAGAGCAAGAAAGAAACTTCATCAACACCTAGTTCTACGGCTTTTTCGAGCAGCCATTCTGTGCGGTCTATGTTTTTGGTAGGGGCTAGGGCAAGGTGGATGCGGTAGGGGCGTGCGCCGTGTTGGGGGTCAGCGTGTTGTATGTCTACTATTGAGGCTTTGGGGTTGGCTTGTTGTAATACCCCTTGCAAGAGCGTTCCCCGCCCGTCGATAAGGTATAGAGTATCGCCGGCTTGCTTGCGCAAGACCTTCACACAGTGCCTCGATTCTTCTTCGGAAAGCGTATAAGCGCCTAACTGTGCACCGGGGGCATAGAATAACTGCATAGGATTAGGGGGACTAGGCGTAATCGCGTTGGCCGAAGATAGCACTACCGATGCGCACCATGGTGCTGCCTTGGGCGATGCCTAGCAGGTAGTCGCCGCTCATACCCATCGATATTTCGCTTAGGGCGACATTGTCGGGTAGGTCGGTACGGGCGGCCTGTTGGTCAAAAAACTGCTTCAGCCCCTGAAATTCGGTTGTGATTTGGGCTTCGTTGTCGGTATTGGTAGCCATGCCCATCAGGCCTACAATGCGGATGTGGGTGAGTGTGGCTAGCTCGGGCGAGGTGAGCAGGGCGCGGGCTTCGTCGAAGTCGAGGCCGAACTTGGTCTCCTCGGCGGCAATGTGCAGTTGGAGGAGGCAGTCGATGATGCGCCCGTTTTTCTGCGCCTGCTTGTTGATTTCTTCCAAGAGCTTGACGCTGTCTACGGAATGAATGAGGTGTACAAAAGGGGTGATGTATTTTACTTTGTTGCGCTGCAAGTGGCCGATCATATGCCAGCGGATGTCGGGTGGGAGCTGGGCTTGTTTTTCGGCCATTTCTTGGGCTTTGTTTTCGCCAAAGTGCCGCTGACCGGCCTGATAGGCAGCCTCGATGGCCACTACAGGGTGGGTTTTGCTGACGGCAATCAGCTCACAGTGGGCAGCGTGTTGGGCAATTTCGGCCTTGAGGGCACTCAAACGTTGGGCAATAGACATCGTGTTGGGGAGGTAGTGGGTTGGTGCGTGCGTTAGCCCACGAGCAGTACCCCACAGCACGAAGTGCAAGGAGTACTCCGCTGTGGGGCAGTAGCATTTATTTGACGTAGCAAACGGCTTTGATGGCCTCGACGGTTTTGGCTACGTTGGGTAGAATGGCCTCGATGAGGGTAGGGGCGTAGGGCAGGGGCACGTCCTCGCTGGTGATGCGGATAACGGGCGCATCGAGGTAGTCGAAGGCGTGGCGCTGTACGTGGTAGGTGATTTCGCCAGAGATAGAGGCTAGTGGCCAAGCTTCTTCTACGACTACGAGGCGGTTGGTCTTCTTGACTGAGTTGATGATGGCGGCATAGTCAATGGGGCGGACGCTGCGCAGGTCGATCACCTCGGCCTGGATACCGTCTTTGGCCAGTACCTCGGCGGCCTCTTGGGCTACTTTGAGGATTTTGCCGAAGGAGACAATGGTTACGTCTGTGCCTGTACGGACAGTGTTGGCTACGCCGATGGGCAGGAGGTATTCGCCCTCGGGTACTTCGCCTTTGTCGCCATACATTACTTCGGACTCCATAAAAATGACGGGGTCGTTGTCGCGGATGGCGGCCTTGAGCAGCCCTTTGGCATCGTAGGGGTTAGAGGGGACGACCACCTTCAGGCCGGGGGTATTGGCATACCAGTTTTCGAAGTTTTGAGAGTGTTGGGCACCCAGCATACCAGCATTGCCGGTAGGGCCACGGAATACGATGGGTACACTGTATTGGCCGCCAGACATAGAGTACATCTTGGCAGCAGAGTTGATGACTTGGTCGATGGCCACAAGGGAGAAGTTGAAGGTCATAAACTCGATAATGGGGCGCAGGCCGTTCATAGCCGCCCCGACACCGATGCCGGCAAAGCCTAGCTCGGCAATGGGGGTATCGATGACGCGCTTGGGGCCGAACTCGTCGAGCATCCCTTGGCTTACTTTGTATGCGCCGTTGTATTCGGCTACTTCTTCGCCCATCAGAAATACGCGCTCGTCGCGGCGCATCTCTTCGCTCATGGCCTCACGGAGGGCTTCTCGAAATTGTATCGTCCTCATAGGTAGATTTTGTTGCTTTGGTATTATGGAGGGTAAAAATAGTGATTTCTAGCCGAAATTCACAAGCGCTAAGACAGACTAGGGGCAACTGTGTCAAAAGCTAAGCTAATTTCGGCTTTTTGGGTGGGGGGAAGCCCACATTATACCCAAGCAAAATGATAGCAAGATTTACTTGATTACCAAGTAACCTTGGTCTCCCCAGTGCTCAAGGTACATTGACTAGCTCAATGGTTTGGATCAGTTTGAGCAAAAGCTTCGGCAATGAGTAGGTCTTCGGGAGTAGTGATTTTGATATTCTGATAATTGCCCTCAATAATGTGGATACGATGGCCTGCGGCTTCCAACACGGAGGCATCGTCGGTGAAAAGGGTGGGGTCAGTGGCTTGATAGTAGGCTTTTCGGATAAGAGAGAGTCGAAATGTTTGTGGAGTTTGTACCAGCACAAACCGACTGCGGTCGGCGTGGGTGGAGTCACCTCGGGGTTCGAGTTGGCGGATAGAGTCTTTGAGAGCGACCACTGCTACGGCGTTACCCTCTGCTTGAGCAGTTTGAAAACCATTGAGGATGGTCTGGGGGCTGACAAAGGGGCGCACGCCGTCGTGGATGGCGACTAGCCCTTCGGCATCAGGAAGGGTGGCCAGACCATTGGCTACTGATTCAAAGCGCGTAGAGCCGCCTTGTGTTAGGTGGTGGGAGATTTCAAAACGGTGTACTTGGCATAGCTCCTGCCAGTAGGCGTGATGTGCCTGCGGTAGCACGAGAACGATAGAGGCATCGGGGGCGGTGTGGTGCAAGCGTCGGAGGGTGTGCATCAGGATAGGCAACCCGGCTATGGGAATAAACTGCTTGGGCAAGTCGCGTTGCATACGGCTGCCGCTGCCTCCGGCTACCACTACAAAATGTCGCTGCATAGGTTGGGTGGTGAGTTGAGCGCTTAGAGCTTGTTTAAATTTTCAACGACGTAGCAGCCAAAAAGCAGCAGTTTGATGTCGATGAAGATAAGTTTAAAAAGCTCTTAGGATGATGATAACAAAAAACCCCGATTACCAGAGGTATCAGGGTTGTAGATAGACTATTCTTCGTAAGCACCCATAGCGCAAAACTTCTCAATCCGCTGTTGGATGCGTTCTTCAGCGCTCAGCTCATCTAGTTCGGCAAGGGTGTTGAGTATCGTGCTTTTGAGGGTACTGTACACGGCCTCAGGGTCTTTGTGTGCGCCACCGATAGGTTCGGCAATGATGCCGTCTATCAGGCCAAATTTGTACATATCCTTGGCAGTGAGTTTGAGCGCTTCGGCAGCTTGTTCTTTATATTCCCAGCTACGCCAGAGGATAGAAGAGCAAGACTCGGGCGAGATAACAGAGTACCAAGTGTTTTCGAGCATCAGCACACGGTCGCCTATGGCGATACCCAATGCGCCACCGGAAGCCCCTTCACCGATAATGATACAAATCACGGGTACAGTCAGCATAAACATATCCTGAATGTTGCGGGCGATGGCTTCTGCTTGGCCACGTTCCTCGGCTTCGATGCCCGGAAACGCTCCTGGGGTATCGATAAGGGTAACGATGGGCTTGTTAAATTTTTCGGCCAAGCGCATCAGGCGCAAGGCTTTGCGGTAGCCTTCAGGCTGTGCCATACCAAAGTTACGCATTTGGCGCTGCTTGGTATTGCGGCCTTTTTGTTGGCCTATGAACATAATGGTGCGGCCATCGACCTTGCCAAAACCGCCCACCATAGCTTTATCATCGGCAATATTGCGGTCGCCGTGTAGCTCTATGAACTCCTCACAAATGGCCTTGAGGTAGTCTAGGGTATAGGGGCGCTCAGGGTGTCGCGAGAGCTGCACCCGCTGCCAGCGGGTTAGGTGCTGGTAGGTGTCGCGTTTGAGGTTCAAAATGCTTTGTTCGTAAGCTTTGACAGCCTCATCGACATTGATGTTTTTTTCGACGGCTAGGCGCTTTACTTCGGCCAGCTTTTCTTCCAATTCCGCAATGGGTTTTTCAAAATCAAGCAGTGCACTCATAGGGGTCGCGAGCTAGTGGAAAACGATGCCTTTGAGGGGGGCTATCTGAGGGTAATATTACAAAAAAAGGCGTATATCAAACGCCTTGGAGAATTTTTGAAGAGTGCCGAAGACAGGAATCGAACCTGCACGAGCGTAAGCTCACACGCCCCTGAAACGTGCGCGTCTACCAGTTCCGCCACTTCGGCTAGTGTTTTTAGGGGATACAAATGTACAGCGCTTTTTTGGTTTTGCAAAAAGGCGGTTCAATATTTTTTAGCGCCAGCCTTGCGTGTGACTTGTGCGTGGTCCCCATAGGTGGGGCTGATTCCTTGTTACAAAGGGTTTTTAGGCCAAGGTCAAATGCCGTTGGGCGAGTTGTTGTAGGTGTTGGAGCAGGGTATGGAGATGCACCTCTTCTGTAAAGGGGCTCATCAGGGTTGTACGCAAATAGACCCGCCCGCGCAACTTGGTACGAACAATAAAAAAGCTGCCTTCTTGCACCAAGGCGGTGTGTATGGCCTCATTGAGTGTATCGGTTTGGGTGTCGTCCAGTCCTTCTTGCCGATATCGGAAGCAGACGATGTTGCTCATCGGGGTTAAGAAAAGCTCAAAGTCGGGCTGTGCTTCGAGGATAGTAGCAAAGCGGCGGGCTAGGTCAAAGCGACTGGTAACGTAGGCATCAAACACGCGGGTGTCGTACTGCTGTAGGGTCAGGAATATCTTCACCCCCATACTCGACTTGGTACACTCCAGTGTACGTTTGCCTAGCGTAAACCACTCTTGGTCTTCTTGAGCCCATAGGTAATCGGCTTTTTGGGCAAAGGTACGGTATGATTCGTGCCCTCGACGGAACATCACTGCCGTTACCAAGGAGGGCATCATCAGCATTTTGTGGTAGTCTACAATCACCGAATCTGCTAGCTCAATACCGGCCAGCAGGGTTTTGTATTGGGGACTGAAGATAGCTCCGCCGCCGTGTGCGGCATCTACGTGAAACCACAGTCCTGCTGTTTGGGCAAAGGCCGCTAGGGCTTGCAAATCATCAAAAGTGCCCGTGGCTGTGGTACAAGCATTGCCCACCAAACCCACGACATGCAGCCCTGCGGCTTGTGCTTGGGCATAGGTTTGGGCGAGGCGCTCAGGGTCGATTTGGTATTGTTTGTTTACAGGCAGGTGTACCAGTTGGCTGTCGGCCAAACCCATCGCACGAAAAGCCCTTGCTACAGAATAATGCGACTCCTCAGAGACCATCCAGGCGGCTTGGTGTAGGGCTATTCCCAGTGCCTCACAGCGGATTTTGGTAGCTCCCAGCAGGGCGGTAAAATTACCAAGAGAGCCACCCGAAGTCAAAAAGCCCTCTGATTGGGTATCCCAGCCTAGGTGTTGGGCCAAGTGTTGGGTAACGATGCGCTCCATCACGACGGCAGGGCTGCCCATTTCATACACAGCCACCCCAGCATTGAGGGTGCGCCCCACAAAGTCTGACAGTGCCGCCAAGGGCAATGCCGCCGTTACCTGATGCCCCATATAGTGGGGGTGGTGTAGACGAATGGTATGCGCCAGCAACTGCTCTACAAAAGCCGGCACACTGTCGGGCTTTGTCAGCGTTTCCTGCCATTGTACCAGCATTGCCTCCGGGGTTTGGTAAGGCAGCGCCTGCGTATAGTGCCCTTGTTGGGCATTGGCGAGGTGGTCGGCCAGCAGGTCTACCAGTGCGTGGCCTTGCTCTCGAAAGCGCTCAGGGTCGTAGGCGTGGCGCAGTATGTCTGTCAGAGCTTGATTCATAGGAGCTTATGGGTGGTTCTGAGAGAGTAAATCCCGGGTTTAGTTTTCAAGCAATTTGGCTAATTCGGGAGTAATATATGTCTTGGTGCCTCCCTTGGCATCTGAGTAGATGAGGAGTGCATCGAGTTCGGGATGTTTTTCTAAAAATTTTTTCCCCTCTTCTAAGCCCAACACCATCAGGACTGTGGCCATGGCATCGGCAGTGGTGGCATCAGGGGCAAGTACCGTAGCACTGAGCAAGCTGTGTTGTACGGGGTAACCCGTTTTGGGGTCGATGGTATGCGAGTATTTCACCCCATCTTTGACATAAAACTTACGGTAGTTGCCCGAAGTAACCAAGGCCCGATTGCTCAAGGGAATGATGGCCTGAAAATCGTCTTGTTGTACAGGGTTCACTATAGCAATACCCCAAGGTTTACCGTCTTTATTTACACCTTTACAGCGGACTTCACCACTGATTTCAATCATATAGTTTTGTATACCTTTGGCCTCAAACATCTCTGCAACGAGGTCTACGGCATAGCCCGGAGCGATGGAGTTGAAGTCAATCACAATGCCGGGTTGGCTTTTACGAACCTGTTTTTGGTCGAAGCTGATTTTGTCAAATCCCACGAGCTGAAGCAAGGAGTCAATCACAAGGCTGTCGGGCTGTACTTCTTGTTTGAAACCGAAGCCCCAAGCATTGACCAACGGCCCTACAGTAGGGTCAAAAGCGCCGCCGGATTGCTCGTAGATTTTGCGTGAGGCCTCCAAGACTTGGTAAAAGTGAGGGCAGCCAAATGTGTGTGACATTCCTTGGTTGAAGCGGGAAATCTCTGACTTGGGGTCGTAAGTAGAGAGGCAGGTATTGAACTCTTCCAGAAACTTATCGACTTCGGGCTTGAGCTTGCGAGCCTGCGCATCGAGGTATTTGATGGTATAGACGCTACCCATCGCCTCTCCATAAAACTCCATAGGAACGAGTGCCTGCGACTCGCGATAGAGGTATACCAAACCGACAATTACAATCAGGATAAGGGAGTAAAGGGCATTTTTTGCAGTGTTGTTCATACGTAAAGCAAGAGATGTTGATATGCCAACAAAGATACATCAACTCTAGGGAGAATCCATAACAGATTACAAGTATGCGTATGTTGAGACACCCAATTACTTATTCCCACCAGAATTAGTCCGGGAAGAGCACGAGATGAAAACCCTTACGCATCAAGAAAATCAAATTTGGTGAATGATGGTATAACGCTTTATCAACGGCTGATGTTTGGACAAACAGACGGGAATAGAAGGGGGATAAATTATTCCTTATTTCAGGCATCAAGGCGCTTCTTTTGTCTCCGATGAGCACCTTTTGAGCTGTGTACAAACTCTACACACATCATACCTCAAGGCTAAAGCCAATATCAACAAAACAAAGTTTTACAACAATAAAATAGATGTTGTCAAGCTGATATTTGATGCCAAGTTCAATCATATGACAGAAGCGCAAATCATTGAAGCAGAAATATTGAGACAAATAGACAAATCAATCAACAATGCGATAGGCAAGTTTCACGAACAAGTATTGGGCGGAATCCAAGGGTTTGAACAAGGGCAAGCCAGCGGGTTTGATATCAAGGCGACAGACAATACCCTCTTTGACGATATCAAAAACAAGCACAACACAATGAATAGTAGTGCTGCTGAGAGCTTATTCCAAAAGCTGTCCCGCTATGCAGATACACACAAAAAAGCCAAGTGTTATTGGGTGCAAATTTTGGCTAAAAGTAGCTTCACAGAGCTTTGGAGCGGGGATATCAATGGCAAAGAATATAGCCATAGCCGCGTATACAAAATCTCAGGAGACCAATTCTACCACCTACTCACTGGTAGCCCGACGGCTTTTTTTGATTTGTATAAGGTGCTTCCTAAAGTGATAGAAGATTTTTTGAATGGCACGGCTTCTAGGGTTTATTCGGCTACATCCACCGACATTGTTGCCAACATTGAAGCGGCAGCAAAAACCAGCCACCGCTCCGTGATAGATCAAATCACTTTTGACAACTTCGATTATTACGCAGGTTTCGACAGACTGTAGTATCGATTCAAGAATTTGACAATGGCATACCCCAACTCTTGGCCTAGGTTTACAGGTACAGCATTACCAATCTGTTTGTATTGTTGTGCCATAGAGCTGGCAAACACCCAATCGTCGGGGAAGGTCTGAATGCGGGCGTACTCTCTGACCGTAAAAGGACGTGTTTCCTCGGGGTGGCAGCGCTCCGTTTGTTTTTGTGCAGGGCTACAGGTCAGCGTCAGCGAGGGCTCATCCCATCCAATGCGTCACGCCATGCCGGTTTTGCCCCCACCCAAGTAGAAGCTACCGCCCATATAGGCCTTTTGAATATCCGGCGGTAAGTCGCGCCAGTAACCTTTGGGCGGCACCAAATCAAGCACTTTTTTCTTGTGTTCGGGGTAGCTTACGCCTATCGACGGCGGTACATCCGTATCATAAAGCGACCCTTTTTTGAGCGCATCCTTTAGGGTATAAATCCGCTTGTGTGGTTTGGGGTAATCAAAATGGAGGTCAATGTCTTTCCGCACCCCTACCAAAATCAATCGTTCGCGTTTTTGCGGAACACGATATTGAACGGCCTTGAGTACCTGCACCGGAACAACTTGGTAACCAATCTCATCCAAGATAGAAATCATCCCTTGCAAAGTCTTACCTTTGGCGTGGCTCAGCAACCCCCGCACATTTTCACCAATACACAAGGCCGGGCGAACCTCTTGTACTACTCTTGCAAACTCATAGAACAGCGTGCCTCTTGCATCTTCCAAACCAAGTTTTTTGCCCGCATAGCTGAAGGCTTGGCACGGAAAACTACCCGTAACTACGTCGACCTGCCCGTGGTATTGGCTGAAATCATAGTTTTTGATATCTCCTTCTAATACTTGCCACTGAGGCCGGTTTTGCCGCAAGGTTTGGCAAGCCCACTTATCCAGCTCATTCAAGGCCACACAGTGAAGCCCGGCTTTTTCTAAACCAATCGCAAGGCCGCCTGCGCCCGCAAAAAGCTCCAACACACCATAACGATGGTCAGGAGTAACATAATTAGACACCTCGTGGGAAACATCCTCGGCGAAGAGTGACCCTAAGAGTTGGGCTACATCATTTTTGTGGTACATTCGATAATTAGAAACAGGCTCTCTGACAGCATTTAAGATGCCTTCTTTATCCCATCTTCGCAAAGTTTCTTTACTTTTGCCAATTATTTCGGCTGCTTCTGCTAACGACAAGTAATCTTTCATAATAACCACCTTATTAAACCTTGGGCAATGGTTACAGATTTAGGGATATTTTCGGCAACATAAAATATTCACCCTCAAAATACTTTCCTCTCAAGCGTGGAACACTTCGCCGCCCTTGTGGGTTTAATAATCTATCAACTGAGACAATAAAACAGACGGTTTTTATCAATTACCCCTTATGAGTCTTACTCCCGAACATATACTCAAAGCCTTGGGCACGGTCGAAGAACCAGACCTCAAGCGCGACCTTGTGTCGCTCAATATGATACGCGACATCGAAATCGAAGGCACCAAGGTGGCCTTTACGGTGATGCTCACCACCCCGGCCTGCCCCCTGAAAGAAAAAATACGCCAAGACTGCGAAAACGCTCTCGAAACCCACGTAGCCAAGCCTCTTGGTTTGGCACTTGAGGTAGAAGTACGGATGGCCGCCGAGGTTACGACCTCTGCTACTATCGGCCTGCCCAATGTCAAAAATATCATCGCCGTAGGCTCCGGCAAGGGCGGCGTAGGCAAATCTACCGTTACGGCCAATCTCGCCGCAGCCCTCGCCCGTACCGGCGCATCCGTAGGCATCATCGATGCCGACATCTCCGGCCCCTCTATCCCCATTATGTTTGGGGTGGAAGAAGAGCGCCCCGACATTGCCGAAATCGACGGACGACAGATGATCATTCCCATCCGTAAGTATGGCATCAAAATCATCTCGATGGGCTTCCTCGCCTCTGCCGAAACGCCCATTGCTTGGCGCGGCCCTATGGCTAGTAAGGCTCTCCGCCAGTTCCTCACCGAAACCGAGTGGGGCGAGCTAGACTACCTGCTCATCGACCTCCCTCCGGGTACAAGCGACATCCACCTGACCCTCGTGCAGGCCGTACCCGTTACCGGAGCTGTCATCGTTACTACCCCTCAAAAGGTCGCCGTAGCCGATGCCCTCAAGGCCGTCGGGATGTTCAAGCAAGATCCCGTAAATGTCCCCTTGTTAGGAATTGTCGAAAATATGGCGTATTTTACCCCTGCTGAGCTTCCCGAAAACCGATACTACATCTTCGGCCAAGGCGGTGGGCAGGTACTCTCTCAACAACACCAAATCCCCTTCCTAGGCGAAGTACCCCTCGTACAGAGCATCCGCGAAGGGGGCGACGAAGGCGAGCCGGCTATTTTCCAAGCCGACCCCCTCATCCGCAAAGCATTCGAAGAAGCCGCCCAAAAGCTCGCCCAGCAGGTGGCCATTCGCAATGCGACCCAAGACAAAACCAAGCCCGTGTCCATCGTCCGCTAACACATAGTACCAAAAGAGGCGCTTGTTTGTTTGATGGATTTGGGGCTTCCCCCGCGCCCCCGGCTGTGGAACACAGCCGTGAGCCACGGGGTCGGGCAGCGCTTGCGCTAGCATCCTTCGCACTCTCGCGCTCGGATGTCCCTAAGCCGCTTACGCACGACTGTTTCCTAGGCCGCAGCCTGTGCCAGTTTGTACTCAACGTGGTTATTTGCCAATCCTGAAAAAGGGTTGATACGCCTATAAAACCTCACATCACCCATTATGACCGAACAATTAGAACTCCATCAGCGCGTAGAAACCGCTCTCGACACCATCAGGCCTTACCTCAAAGCCGACGGTGGAGATGTAAAAGTGCTCGAAGTAACACCCGAAGGAAAGGTGATGCTAGAGCTGCTCGGCTCTTGTGGTTCCTGCCCTATGTCCAAGATGACTATGCGTGCAGGCATCGAAGAGTCCATCCGCAAGGCTGTCCCTGAAGTTACCGCAGTAGAGGCAATTAATGTGGCTCCATAATAGCTCCCGAGCGCAGCTATTTTTTGTACCCGGAGCGGTAATACTTCGGGTATTGCTTTTTTGCTATGCCACAGCCTTTGCCCAAACCCCTGCCGATACGGTGGCTGCTTGGCAGCGGTGTGGCACTCCCGCCGCTCCCTATGCCTTTGACCAGTGGCTACAAGAGCGCCGTACTTACCAGCCTCGCCAAGACGACAGCCTGCTGTGGCAAATCCCCGTAGTGGTACACATCATCCATCGGGGCGAAGCCATCGGGACGGGCAGCAACCTCTCTGACGAGCGTATCCTCTCCCAAATCCGTGTCCTCAACGAAGACTTTGGCCGCCACCCCAATACCAATGGGTTCAACACCCACCCCGCCGGAGCCGATACCCGCATCCGATTTGTATTGGCACAACAAGATCCGCAGGGCGAAGCCACTAGCGGCATTGTGCGTATCAATGGCCAGCGCAGCCTGTGGCGGCGGCAGGATTGGCCCACCCTCAGTCAGCTGAGCTATTGGAACAGCGAAGACTACCTCAACATTTGGGTCTGTGAGCTAGACGGCTTCCTTGGCCTAGCCTCCTTTCCGGAGAGCGACCTCGGCGGGCTGAGTGCCCAAGCCCAAAATCCACTCACTGACGGTCTCATCATCAACCATCGTTACTTTGGCATCACCGACAGCCCCCCCTTCAACCTTGGCCGCACGACTACCCACGAAGTCGGCCATTACCTCGGCCTGCGCCACACTTGGGGCGACCTGAGCAATTGCGACGGCAGCGATTTTTGCGATGATACCCCGCCGGCCTTTGGCCCTACCACCGGATGCCCCACCCAAGGCCGCACCCTCTGTAGTACCGTGCCCGAAATGTTTGAAAACTACATGGACTACACCCACGATGCCTGTATGCGTATTTTTACCCAATGCCAAGCCCAGCGTATGCAGACCGTCTTGACACACAGCCCCCGCCGCAAGACCCTGCGCAATTCGCCCGGCCTATCGCCACCCATCACCGACGAGCTAGATGCAGGTGTAGGCCAAATCGTCTCCCTCCAAACCAATACCTGCGAGCAACGCATCCGACCAGTAGTACGCCTGCGCAATTATAGCCGCATTCCCTTGCTCAGAGCCACACTCATCGTCCGGATACAGGGGCAGGAACTATACCGCTATACTTGGGTAGGGCAGCTGAACACCCTCGCCCAAACCACGATTGAGCTGCCCTTTGTAGACTTGCCCCCGGGCAGCTACCATATCGACATCAGCAGTACTGCTCCCAATGGCCAAGCCGATGCCAACCCTGCCAATGACGGCATCCGGCAATCATTTCGTATCGAGGCAGTACAGTCCCTGCCCTTCGTGGCCAACTTTGAAGGTGCTTTCCCCTTCGACCCTCCTTGGGAAATCCGCAACCCCGATGTGTCACTGACTTGGACACCCTACCCACTCCCGCCCATAGAGACCTTGCCCTCACAAGCGATGCAGCTCCCTTTTTTCAACTATGCTGCCCGTGGGCAATTAGATTGGCTTATCAGCCCGCCGTTGTATTTAGCTGGCCAAGGGGCGAGCTTGCAGTTTGACTATGCTTACGCACCCCGCAACACCGGAGCCGACGAGCTGGCCGTATGGCTCTCTACGGACTGTGGAAGCAGCTTCGATACCTTGCTTTTTAGTGCCAAAGGCCATCGGCTCCAAACAGCCCCCAAGCAGTCGGGTGCTTGGTTTCCGACTGCCCCCGGCCAATGGCGGCGCATCCGCCTAGACCTCAGCCCTTGGCAGCACCTTCCCCACCTCAAAATCGCCTTTGTAGGGCGTAACGATTTGGGCAACAACCTTTTTCTGACCCAAGTACGCCTGACACAGCCCCAAAATCAAAGCTCCCACGCACGCATTTACCCCAACCCCAACAGTGGCTTTTTTTATGTGGGATACCATCTATACGAGGCACAAACCATAAAAATACATATCTTTGATACCCAAGGCCGTGTGGTGGCCAAGTATAAGTTTCCGGAGGTATTGCCCGAAACGGTAAACTCCCTACAGCTTCCTGCCCATCTCAAGGGTATTTATTTCGTCCGCGTTTCAGGAGACCATTTTGAAGAAACACACAAGATTTTGGTACATTAGTATTTGTCTCTTTGGAGCATTGGCATTGGCAGGGACACAGGTACTTTGTGCCCAGCAGTTACCCTTTTGGCGCTTGACGGACGAAGACGGCCTGCCCAGCGCTACGGTTTACAGCCTTTTGCAAGATGCCAAGGGCTATATTTGGATGGCTACCGAGGGCGGTTTGTGTCGCTATGATGGCAGTCGCTTTCGGTACTACAACATCCCCGGAGCCAAGGCCATTCCCATCACAGGCCTGTACGAAGACCAGCACTACCGTATTTGGTTTCACAATTTCTCCGGCCAGTTGTTCTATGTGCTCAATGAAGTAGTACACGAGGTCAAAACCCCGCCCGAAGTGGCCTTGCGTGGGTTTAGCCAATACTTTATTGACCATAGGGAGCATATTTGGCTTGCCGCCGACAAAGTATACTGCTATCAACCCAACCTCCAGACGTGGGAAACACACCAGATTCCCCTCCCACAAGCCGACGCAAACAACCCCACCCCTATCAATAGTTTTGCCGTAACCAATGAGGGCGACTTGATTGCCAGCTATTGGGCGAATGACCTTCAGGCCGCAATGCTTCAAAAAGGTGGCCGTGTAATTCCCCTCAATGGCCTAAGCTTTCAGAGTAGTTACCGCTATCGCAATAAATTGTACTTGATAGACCGTACAGGCAATCGCATACAAGAGTATCAAGACAGCGGCAAAGTCCAGACGGTCTACCAAGCCCAAGACAACCTGATTTACCCCCGCCACGACCGCCGTGGCAATTGGTGGATTTGTACTGACAACGGGTTAATGGCCTTCGATGCCCAGTTGCGCCCCTTACACCAACCCGCGCTGAACCTGCTCCCCGGGATGACCATCGCCGATGTGATGGAAGATCGAGAGGGCAATCTGTGGGTGGCTACGCTCGAAAACGGCGTATTTGTCTCGCCAGTCATCAATTGGCTGCACTATACCCAGCAAAATTCCGCCCTGCCCAACGACCGCGTAACGGCCTTGGCTGCCGACGAGCACGGGCAGCTTTTTGTGGGCGACACGCAAGGGCTCATTTCTTTGCTCAATCCCAAGACTCGCACGGTTCTCTATCAGCTCAAAAGCCGCCAGAAGGGGATGTCTGTTCACGATTTGTATTACGATGCCCCTACAAAGCGCCTGCTGACAGCCCAAATCAACCTTCATACTTGGGACATTGTAGGCCAACAAGAATTGCCCGAAGTGGTGGGATATGCGCCCAAAACTTTGTCGATGGCACGTAATCAAAACTTGCTCGTGGCCGGGGGCTACCTGAGCTATTGGGTCAATATGCACCCGTCGGATTTGAGCCAAAAACCCAAACACGGGACTTATCGGCAGCGCTACGAAGGGGTTACCCAAGCGCGCTATACCGACCCTAACCGTAATTATATCGTATTGAGAAATGTGCGGGCGCGTACAGCGTGGGCAGACACCCTCAGCGAGGAGGCTTGGATTGGGTATATCGATGGGCTCTTTCATTATGATGCACAGGGCAAGGCTCAGAAAATACGATACAAAAACCAAGACATCTTTGCCTATGCGCTCTGCAAAGCGCCTGACGGCACGCTGTGGGTCGGCACAATGACCCAAGGCCTGATGGGTATACGCGAAGGTAGGGTAATACACCATTTTGAACAAACCAAGGGGCTGGTCAGCAATTTTTGCCGCACCCTCACCGCTGACCGCCAGTATCTTTGGATAGGCACTGACCGGGGGTTGGTGCGCTATCAGCCTGCTACGGGCGATTACCTGCTCATCAACCGTACAGACGGGCTGATTGGGCAAGAAATCAACACCATCTACCTACAAGACTCCTATGTTTGGGTGGCTACCTCTAAGGGGCTGACCCAAATAGATACCCTCAGTCTAGGCCGTAACCTAGCCGCGCCGCCTATCTACATTACCCAAGTCAGTGTTAATGAGCAAATTGTGCCCTTACAAAACGAGTATCGCCTGCCCTACGACCAAAACAACATCAGGGTTGATTTTCAGGGCTTGGCTTTGCGCAGCAGGGGCGACTTTCGGTATCAGTACAGGCTTTTGGGCTTGAGCGAGCAATGGATTTATACCGACAGCAAGACCAACTTCTGCCGCTATCCTTCGCTGCCCCCTGGCCAGTACATTTTGCAGGTGCGTGCCATCAACGAAGATGGGGTGGAGAGCCACGTAACAGCCCTCATCAATTTTAACATCAACCCACCACTATGGCAAAAATGGTGGTTTATCTCCCTGACAGGGTTTTTGGCTTTGTTGGTCTTTGGCTTGGCCTTGCGTTGGTATTTGGCACGGATAGAGCGCCGCAACCGCATCGAGCAGGACTTCCGAAGCTCGCAGCTGTCTTCGCTACGTGCGCAGATGAACCCCCATTTTATTTTCAATGCCCTCAACTCTATCCAAGAGTTTATCCTGACCAATGACAAGCTGCAAGCCAACCGCTACCTAGGGCAGTTTGCCGATTTAATGCGGCTGACGCTCGAAATGTCCAAACACGAGGAGGTCAGTCTCGAAGAAGAACTGAACTTGCTCCAGCTATACCTTTCGCTCGAAGCCCTGCGCTTTGAAGATAGCCTAGTTTACCAAATCGAGGTAGCTCCTGACATTATCCCCACCGATTTGAGCCTGCCGCCTATGTTGCTACAGCCCTATGTGGAGAATGCACTCAAGCACGGCCTGCTCCATCAGAGTGGTCAGCGCAGGCTGTGGCTGCGGTTTTATATAGAGGCGGCATACCTCTGTTGTGAGGTGGAAGACAATGGCATCGGGCGCGAACAAGCGGCGGTCATCCGCACACGCAAGCGCCCCGAGCACCGCTCTTTTGCTACCGGAGCCATCCAAAAGCGCCTCGAACTGCTCAACCACAAACGCAAAAGGAATATCTTTGCGTACATCGACGACCTGCACGATGCCCAAGGGCAACCTTCGGGTACCAAGGTCGTACTGTATATTCCACTCCCTTCTCAAAACTGAAATACCAACAGCCGATGACCAATACCCTCAAAGCGCTCATTGTAGACGATGAAGCCAAAGCCCGTAACATCCTTGCCCAGCTACTCCAAGAATATTGCCCACAAGTAACCGTCGTAGAGAGTTGTGTAGATGTGCCAACGGCAGTGAAAGCCATTTATAAACACAGTCCGGATGTAGTTTTTTTGGATGTAGAAATGCCTGGCTATGACGGGTTTCAGTTGTTAGACTTTTTTGAGGAGGTCAATTTTCAGGTTATTTTTACAACAGCCTATCAGGAGCACGCTTTGCGTGCCTTTCAAGTATCAGCAGTAGATTATCTGCTCAAGCCCATTCAAATAGAGTTACTTTGCAAGGCCGTTGAGAAACTCCACACCTCCCCCCGCCAGTCTGCCGAACAACTACAGTTACTGCGCGAGGCAGCTACCCCACAGCAGCCCTTGGAGCGCATTGCCTTGCCTGTGGCTGAGGGCTTGCTTTTTGTAGATGTGCAGGACATCATCTACCTGATGGCCGAAGGAGCCTATACCAAGATTATACTCCAAGACAGAGCGCCCCTGCTGATTTCGCGCAATGTCAAATCTTTTGAAGAAATGCTGCCAACGACGGTGTTTTTCAGAGCGCACCGCTCATACCTCATCAATTTACGGCGCATTAAGCAGTATGTCCGCCAAGACGGTGGTTATATCGTGATGGACAACGGCGACAGCGTCAGCCTCTCACGTGAGAAAAAAGAAGAGTTCTTGCAGCGCTATGCCAACCAACGCTAAGGCAGCCCAGTAAGACCGATGGCTAGTACTACCTCAAGATGTAGAGTTTGCCAAAGCCCCGCTTGAACGCGCGATCGCCGGCAGTAGCGCGCTGGCTGTAGTTTTCGCCTCCTTCTATCAACACACGGTATAGATAAACCCCATTGGCTAAAATATCACCAAACTCGTCGCGGCCATCCCACGCATACTCCGTGAGGTTGTTGCCAATGCGGATAGGCCCTATTTCGTCTTGGGTAATCTCACGCACCACCTTGCCGCTGATGGTCATAATCTGAATTTTGAGGCGTTGGGGTACTTCTTGCCCCGTTAGCGTAAACACAAACCTTGTACTGGTAGAAAAAGGGTTAGGATAAGGGTAAAAGTGGGTAATGGTAGACTCATTGACCACCTCAAAATTGATGAGGTAATCATTGCTTCCCGATAAATTACCCGAAACATCCGTGCCTTGAGCTTTTAGGGTATAGACCCCATCTTCGAGGGGGGTGCTAGGTTTATATTCAAAATTAAGTTGGGGATTGTTGCCTTCGGTAATAGACCAACGTGCTGCAGGGTCTCCGAAGTAGATGCGCTCAAAGCTACAATCTGGGCAGTTGCGTCGGAGCGACACTTGTAGGTGTGTAGTGTCCTGAAAGGCCAGAAAAGCGTTTTCGTCTCTAATACGCACCGAAATCAAGGGCTGCGGCGATACAATCTCCCCATCGAGGATAGTGCGGCCATCAAAAGCAACCTCCAAGAGCGGGTGTGTGTTGTCGCGGCGTACGACAAAGGGCACCACAGCGATGTTGTTGTCGTAGTTTAGCTCTGGTTGTAGTCTTGGGTTGACAAATACCGTTAGTTCGTTATTGCCCACTCGCCCACGGGTGTCGATGGTTATTTCAAAAGATACAGAGGCGTTTCCGGCCAAGGGAGCAAGCTTGACTTCTTCTACCGTAATTTGCCCATTGTTTAGGTTACGTGTGCTGAAGCGCACCAACAACGAGTCTGTAAAATTGAGTGGGGTCAAGTTTTCAAACACAAAGGGCAGGGTAAATCGGCTGCCCTCAGGTTGTTCAGCCAATTGGTAGGTTTCGCGCCCTACGGCATCGAGGTTTAAAAAACCCTCAGGCACTCCCTCATAAAGCACCAGCCAATTGCGCACCTGTACTGGAGTAAAATTAACCGCATCGCGCATTTCGAGCCTAAAACGCAGGAAGGGATAAGTTACCGCGTTGATATTGCTGATATCAAGACTGGGGCTGTTGTTGAGGTTCGGAATCAAGACCGTAGGCGTACCTTGTAAATCTTCACCTATCAAGCTGAGGGTATATGTGTCGGTGGGTTCGGCCTCAATACGGTGTTGGAGCGACTGCCAGCTGCGCGCAGGGCCTATGGGGGAGGAAATCAACACACCTTCATTCACAGACTGTACAATTTCTTTGTGCAGACTGATTCGGTCGCCGGTAGGGTTGGCAAAAGTAATAGGGAGGCTTTCTTCTGCTGTACCCAAGGCTGCGCCTTTTTGTCCAAAAATGATATACGGATGCCCGCTTTGTAGGGTGTTGACCAAGGTGGGATTTGCGCCTATTTCTTGTAGTTTGGTACGCATCGCTGCCGTCCAGCTACTAAACTGGATATTGCCCACCGCTACCAGCAGGATATAATCTCCGGCAGGAACAGCATCGATATAAGTAGCAAGCTCGCCCCCTTGTATTTGCGTATTGGTATAGCGATTGATGACTGATGGCTCGCGGCCACAGAAGCTCACCGGGAATACCAAGTAGGGCTGGAGTGTATTTTGCCTAAAGGCTACGGCCAAGATGGCATCTCCTCCGCAACGATTGGCGAAGGTGAGGGCAAAATTATTCCACAAAACACTCAAGTCGGTACTAACATTTCCGCCACTGGTACTGCCAAAAGTACTGGCACTGATAAGTGTCTGACTGCCTTGGAAATCATAACGTTGGGCAACCTCGTTGGGCTGTAAAGACTCTATGATGCTTTTGCGAAATTGGGCAAACTGCCGCTGTGTCCAGCCTTCGGCGCTACCCGGAATATAGGTGAAAGAGCTTTCGCTCCAGATACTGCCGGGATTGTTGACCACATCGGCAAAGTTGCTGCGCCAGTAATAGACGGTACTGTCTGCGCCTGAGAGCGGCACCTCCCAAATACCTGTGGTAGAAGCCGGCAGGGTTGTGCTGCGCTTGTTGGGGCTGTTAAAGCTGGGCGAGGTGTCTAGCTCTATCGTAAACTGCCGCGTGGGATCCGGCACTTGGTTGGGCGTAACAATCAGCCGCACCATATTTTGATTGACAATACTGAACTCTGGGGGAAGCAAAGCACGCACCCCTATCCCGGGGATATTCAGCTCCAGAATACCGGTATTATTGTTCTTGGTAATCTCTTCGATAGTATCATCAGGGTCTATCCGTACTTCAAAACGATTGAGACCAAAGCTGTTCAACTCAGGATCGTTGCGTAGGGTAAAGTACAGGGTGTCGCGGCTGTCGACAGGTGGGTAGGGCAGCGAGCTGACGTAAGTGCGCACTGTTCCGCTGGGAAAGGTACGCCGCACCCGAAGGTTGAGGTCTTGGGTGCTGCGGGTACCTCGGTTGGTAACAACCACCCGGAGCTGAAAGGAGTCTGCTTGTGCTGTGAGCGGGCTGCCGTCAAAAGTAATGGCCGATACCCAATTATCTTGGGTGGCATAGTCGGGGAGGTTGCCGGCGCGAAACTGCACCGCAGGGTCTCCCTGATAGAGCATTTGTTGGGCATTGGAAATAAGCAACTGATCAGTGGTATTGCTATACCGGCGAGCCACATTTTGCAAAATAACGCCAATGGGTTGGCCGGCATTGAAGCTTTCCAGAAAGGCGTTGATATAGAAGAAGTTGGAGTAATTGCGAAGCGGGAAAGTAAACCCGATATAGGAGTGTGCTAGGAAACCTATTGCGCCCCTGTCGCGGGTGAAGAGCCAATCTTGCGAGAGGGAGACATTGCCCCCATAGAAAATACTGGCCAATTGGCAGCCATTGGCCAACATAAAAGGGTACTTGCCTTTGTTGCGATAACCCAAGACATCATTGGAAGCAAAACCAATCTCGATGTCTGTAAAGTCGCGGCTGGAGTGCCCAAAGAAAGTGATTAAGCCTACACCGTCATTGACCTCCTGCGAAATGTCTATAAATTCTACCTCGGTGGCCGTACGTTTGCTGATTGTTTTGACACGAATGGCATAGAGGCCTTGTTCGGCGATTTGCTTGAACAAATCAACATAGGCCCTAAAAAGCGAGTACTCCGTGGTAGTGCGCCCGCCGCTGAGGTGTAGCACATTGTTTTGCCAGAAGTCCCCTCCTGTAGTTTCAAACTCCCGTACTTTATCGAGATAATTGAGCACATCTTGGGGGTTATTGGTGCTGATACGTCCTGTAGCCACTACCGGAGTATGAGGGTGGGCAGGGTCAATACGTGTGCTGAATACCACATCTGAAGGAGGAAACCCTCCTGTAGGTACTAAATCTTGTGCCCAGATAGCCGGATTAGTACGGACACTGCTCGAAAAGCTAAAATCAGGGAGGCTGATAGCATTGCCAATAAGCAATAAAAAGCGCGGACTACCTTGTTGGTACAGATACCGAACCCAGTTGCGGATAGCCAAAGGGCTTCGTTCTCCATAGTTAAACTGGTCAACAAGTTGTTGTATATTCATCACCAAAGGTCGGTAGCTCCCGCCTGCTGCGCTAGCACGATAATCGGCATAAGCCTGTACGGCATCAGGCACCCCAGCTACAGGCCTGCGCAGGCGCGGGTGTGTTACGATTAGGTAGTCGTGGGCGGTGGGGTCAAAAAAGCTAAATTGCACTGCTTCTACCCTTGTAGGACTGAGATAGGTATTGGCACTCCAAGCCAAAATACGTCGTTCTACACTGGTGTTGGTTACCACGGTATTGAGCGTAGGGCTGCTCGATGTAATAGGGAGTTGCCGGATATTGAGCGGGTCTGTGATGTCAAAAAGAAGGGTGTTGGCCGCAGGGTTTTGAATCTGTAGGCTTAGGTCGGTGCTGGCAGCTCTGGTAATAAAGGTTTTAGACGCAGCCGCTCCCATATCGACCGTCTGCGGATAGCGCACCAAGAGGTAGGCTACGGCTACAGTGCCTAAGGTAGGTGTAACCCTTACGTGGACAGTACCGCTGGCATTGATACTGCTGACAGGGACATTGAAACTCACCAAGGCATTGCCCTCTACATTGGGAATATAGCGCCCGGCTACAGTGGTCAGGGAGGCGGGGTTACTGCCTATGGCGATGCTCGTATTGGCATCGGCTGTAGAGGTGCGAACCAGCAGTATTTCGATGCGCGCATCTACGCCCACACTGGTAAGCGCAGCGCTGATAGGTACTTGAAAAGTGGTGCTGGCGGTAGCATTGTTAGACATAAAGCCCTCGCCACGATCAAACTCAGACAAGAAAATCTCGTTTTGTGTACCCTCTTGATAGCGCTGCCCCGGATGCCAGCGGCTGTTGTAGATGGTCAGGCCTTCGGCCAAATGATAGGCTTCGGCAGCCCCGGCGGCGGGTGGGGCGTAGCTTTCGATGCGCTTACCGATAGCGGCGGTTTGGGTAGTGAGGAAGTAGGCGGTGGTATCCGAAAAAAGATTATAGCGAGGGTTTGATTGAAACTGTGGCTGTAGATAGAGCTGACGATCTTGTGTGCCATCATTGCGTTGCCCATAAAAAATCAAGAAATCGCCACTATCAAAAAAACCGTTATTGTTGTTGTCTTCAATCCGAATAGCGGCTTCCTGTCCTCGATGAAAGAGCTGCAGTTGCCCTAAGGGTGCTCCTGAGGCTAGTCCTGCGTTTTGTAATTCTGCAAAACCGACACGGTGCATTCCTGTTTGTGCCGTACTGATTTTGTAGTAGGGCTGCCCTTGTTGAATCCACTCATTGCCAAAGTTTTGCGCTTGTAGCCCCATTCCCCACAACAGCCCTAGGCAGAGTACCGTGTTGAGCCAATACTGGCGGTCAACAATATTTTGATTCCAAAAAAGTTTCATAGTCTATCTCCAAAGGTTTTGTACAAGTCCTTGGCTTGAGCGCTAGTCTCAAAATCCTACTTTTACCGAAAATACGTGCGAATACAGCGCATCCGACACATTGCCGACATCTGTCAGCGCATAATCTATTCCAAAGCGCCCTAGGCGTATCCCTACGCCAAAGTTAGGCTGAAAGGTGCGGTAGGTACTCCCATCGAAATCTTTGATGGTCTGAAAATTAAACACTCCGCCTCTCAGATATACCCGTTGGGCGTAGTTCATCTCTATCCCTAAGTGAGGGTCGAGCGACACCACTCGGCTGCCAAAGGCCACATTGCGCTGCCCGTCGAAGGTCATCACGGCATCAAGGGCGGCAATGAGTTGGAATTTTTCTTTAATCTCAAACTGATGCCCAATGCCAATAATGGCTTTGGGTAAGGTGATTTCGATAGAATTTTGGGGAATGATATTGCCTGTTTGGGCAAATATGTCAAAGAGCAAGGCCGTGTTATGCGTCCACATATTGAAGGTAGTGGTAATATCACGTACCATTAACCCTAAGCGCCAGCCATTGCGCACATACTGTGCCCCGGCATCCAGGCCAAAGCCCCAGGCATTGGCAAAATCACCTACGTTTCGGTAGACAATCTTGAGGTTTGTCCCCACAGAAAGCCCTTTTACCTTAGGAATTTTGCGGGCATATGAGATAAGAAAAGCATAGTCTGCCGCCGAGAAGAAGCGGATATTGTTGTAGTTGAGCTGCCCATTAGCATCGTAGAGGAATCGGGTGTCGGGGATGTCATCTACCCCAAAACGAATCAATGAAATACCCAAGGCGCTATTTTCGTCAATAGGGGTGGCAAAGCCTGCATAGTCATATTGTGCAATACCGGCAAAATACTCGGCGTGCATCAGCGAGATGCTGTATTGGTCTTGTATCCTGACAAGGTTGGCAGGGTTCCAATAGCCTGCCGTCGCATCGTCAGCAATCGCGCTTTGGGCATTGCCCATTCCCATCGCCCGAGCACTGACTCCGATGTTGAGAAACTCGTTGCTAAACTTGGGCGTGCTTTGTGCCCATATTGTTCCCAAAGGAGCCACAACATAGAAAGCCCAAAACCAAACACGTAACAGAGAGCGAAAATCTGTATGAATCATCAGCGTTGTAAGGTTGGAATTATTTCACCCCAACAAGAGGGATAGCCGGTTTGTTGATTGATGGGAATTGGGGCAAAATAGTAACCTCAGCCCCTTTTAGGCAAGGTTGTATTTAGCCTTGGCGTGCATACATACGGCGGCGTGCCAAAAACCAAACTCCGCCAAATATCCAGAGCAACAAAACGGGCAAGCCCATATTGAGTGTTTGCCAGTAGAGGCGTTCTTCTTTGAGTTTGACTTTGTCGAGCGGGCGCAAGATGACCTCTTTGGCGCGAGCCGAAATCACACCCTCTTCGTCGAGCATATAGTCAATAGCATTGACCACAAACTCTTTGTTGGCAAAAGTACGCCGCGAGTAACGATCAAAGCCCAAGGGGAGTGGCTGGGGTTTGCCGCTGGCTTTGTCTATGGTGATATCATTCTGGATGAGGTCGCCATCTGTACAGACCAGAACCTTGGTGGGTTGGCCCTGCTCTCTGAAGCTGGCTCGTCGTGGGTCTTGAGGCGTAATGCGATTTTTGAATAGAGAGGTGAAGCGCCCTTCGAGCAGGTAGGCAATGGGTTGTGGCCCGGCGCTAAACTGCGCAGGGTTAGGCTCTACCCGAGCCTCATTGAAGGTGATGAAGGCCGGCGTACCGCGCAAGGCCGAATACCTAGAAGTAAACATCAACGGTGTTTTGCGGATGCCTACAGCCTTGACAGTATCTATCTTGGTAACAAACTTGGTATACACCGCATCTAAGTTGCGCACGATGGGGTGTGGCGCAAAGGTATTGACCAAGGGGTAGTAGTGCCAAGGGATGGGCTGCACTTGGGTTTGGTCGCCCATATTGCCGGTTACCATCGGGATAAAGCCGGCGTTCAAGTCCTTGATTAGCTTAGGCTCTAGGTATACACCATACTTGAAGAGCATATCGGTTAGGTTGTGGTCGTAGGGGAAGGTAAACGAACCTTTGTCGCGCAAGACACTGTCCATATACACCCCCACAGCATCGAGGAAAAACAGAGCTTTGCCCCCGCTCATGATGTACTGGTCTATCTTGTATTTCTCTTTGTCGCTATAGGCCGTATCGGGTTTGGCAATGACGATAGCGTCTAAGCCTTCCAGCGAAGACTGTTGGGGCAGGTCTACTTTGAAGACATTGTAGGTTTGGCTCAAGGTTGTCAGCAAATCTGCCAAGCGGATGTCTGGGGCTTCGCCGTGGCCTTGTAAGAAGCCGATATTTTTGCGTTTCTCTTCATCCATCACCAAGCGCTGGATGGCTGAAGCGAGATGGTATTCTACGTTTTCAATAGACTGATTCAGGATTTCGTCGGGGCTGGGTGCGTTGGGCATCCGTTGGTCTATAGTACGAAAAAGCAAGGTTGTGGCCTCGTATTGGTTGGTGTCTTTATCGATAGGAGGGGTATAGCTCAGTACTGCGCCCGGGAAAATGAGTTTTTCGACTCGTTTGCCGTCTTCGTTCGCAAAAATATTGGTAGGGTTGATGCCTTTTTGCACCAGCTGCAAGTAGTTTTGTTTACGTTCTTCCTCGTTATTGGCTTGGCTAGGGTCGATGTAGCGCACCTTGAGGCGGTTGCCGGCATAGCGTTGAAATTCGTCTAGTGTTTCTTTGACAGTAGTTTGTAGGCGTTTGAAGCCCGGCGGAAACTTCCCCTCCAGATATACTTTGATGGTCAATTCGCCCTCCAGTTCGCTCAACAGCCGTTGGGTAGCCGGAGAAATAGAGTAGCGCCCGTCTTCGGTCAAGTCAATACGGGTAAAATACTGTTGCCCAAAAAAATTCAGTAATAACAATCCAATCAAGAGTATGCCAAATCGTAGCCCTTGACGGCGGGCTTGGGGCCAAGAAGCAAATGCTGCCATAAAATCCGAGTTGCTAGGGTGTAGTGGGTGGTCAAAAATACCAATTGTCTCTTATTCGGCCAAGGTATCTTGCCCCAAAAACTAAAAAACCACTCCTCAACAAGGAGTGGCTCACAAACAGTTGAACGCTGAAAATAGGGCTGTTAGTGTTTTACTATCAGTTTTTTAGTAACCATTATTTTGCCATTGATAGAGAGCGTGTAGAAGTATACGCCGGCAATGTATTGATTGGTGGGAATGCGGATGGCGTGTGAGCCAAGCGATAGCTCAAATTCGCCAATAGCGCTACCCAACACATTAGAGACCGTTACCTTGGCATCAATAGGTTGGAGCATCGTATAGTCGATGGTCGCCAAGTTACTGGCAGGGTTAGGGTAGGCGGTATATACCTTGAGCTGCTCATTTTCAAAAAACACCTCGGCCAAGGCTTGTAGGCGATAGGTATTGGTTTGATGTAGCTCTATCTCTGTCGGAGGTGCTTCATCCAGACGCGATATTTGCTCAGAGAGCGTTACCACAGCCGGTGAGCCTAGCACTTCGGCTGAGAGTCTGGCGGTGAGGCACACCAGCAACAGACTGATAATGAAGTAGTAGTGTTTGTGCATACGTATTTTCAGCGTTCAATTGGTTTGTTTTAGTAGTTAATATAAGTACAAATTTCTCATAATACAACTATATAACCAGACAAATTGTGTTATCTTTTGTTAATTGTGTGAATTATCCAAAATTTTATCAAAATATTCAAAGTGTATAACTTTCTCCTTAGGGGTCTGTTCGGCCTGCGGCCAAGCTGGGCGTTATCCTATAAATCATTTCCAGTCTCTTGGGTCTATCGGCTTCTACCCAGCGAAAATCTTTGAGCTTTCGGAGTGGAGGCTCTATTTCGTGTGGGGGAATGATTTTGGCTTCTATCTCATTGTAGCGTTTGACATATTTGAGTTTGTTTTCTAAGGTGCTATCTGCTTTGAGCACTTCTTCAAACAAAAAGACACTGCGTGCGCAAAGCGCCTTGTCAATAGCTTTGAGAGTCGAGTCCCCGTCACCGAGCAGAAAGTACAAACTTTCGCTATTCCCCTCTACGTGAATTTGCCGGATTTTGTTGTCCTCCAAATAAGAGGTAATGTACTTACCTTTCAGCTGGTTGAAGTTGAGCAAGGTATCTTGTGTGATGACAAAAGAGCGTTGTTTGAGATACACCCTAGAGACCTTGCCATTGGCCATTTGGAGCTGGATGCTATCGGCACTCATTTGTCGTTTTTCGTTCCATAAAATGGGCTGCCGATAAAAGTAAAGCATAGAGTCAGCGCGGTTGTATACCAGCGAGTCGCAGATACCCTGCATATCATTGCGATAAATGCGGACTTTGGGGTAGGCGAGGAGGTACTTTTCTTCGGTTTCATCATTATTCATTGAGAAAAGCGTATCAGATTTTAGATAAAGCGTATCACCATCTGATATCTGTTTCATTAAACAATTGCCATATACTAGGCTTCGGCCTTCTTTTCCCCAGAATTGGCTCACATCTCCTTCTACAATCACACTATCTTCTTTGGAGAACAGCCAGGTATCGCCAGTAGCAAAGCCCTCTTCTTTGAGGTCATCATAGTGCAAAGAGTCTCCTATGAGGATGTATTTTTTGTCTTCTACTTGGGGGCGGCCCTTGAAGTTGGCAATCTTGGTCTTGGTGTTATAAGTCCCTTGGGTGGCTGTTAGGATAGCACCGTCCTTGGTCGTAATCTTGGTTGGGCCTGTAAAATAGGCCATATTACTAACGGTATTGTACTTGAGGTCATCGGTTTCGATACGCTCTCCATCTTTTTTGCTGACCAGTACGACATCGCGGGTAAAATAATAAATCTTACTATTGACATCATAAGTACCAGTTTGGCTAGTGAGGACGTTTTCGGGGTCAACTATTTTGCCGCCGGCATAATATTGCACAATTTTGCCGACCATATCGTAGTCTAGCTCGTCAGTAGTGAGGGTTTTGCCTTGGTCTACCAAAACCACATTCTGAATAGCTTTGGCTAGGCGGCTGTTACCATCATAGAACATCTTCTGGCTGGTAACTGTAGCGCCATCGGCATTGATGAGCTTGGCGTGCCCAAAGACATCAATGGTGTTGGACTGTAGGTATTGGTAGGCAGAATCGCAGTAGAGGGTCATCCCTTTGTGTTTGACAATGACATTGCCCCGCAAAATACGGGTCTCTACTTGGTTAATAACCCCGCCGGCCAACTCATCGGCCCGAATGATTTCGAGTTGCTCTATGTTTTGGGCTTGTAGGCTGCTCATACACAGCCCTGCCAATAAAAATGCAATGACGATATAATGTTTCAAAACGCTGTTTATTTTTGGAAAACTGACACCTAGATTTGACCCACCTAGATGTACTTGACATACCTCTAGCCCTAACGCAAATTGGGGTGGAAAATATTCTTAAAAGTTGTTAAATCATTGCCTCTCGGGGCAAAGGCTGCAAAATTAAGCAAAAAACTGATGCTCACCGCTTTTTCAGCACATCTACACGAACTTTGGCAGCGGGGGCTGCCCGGCAAGCGCTGGCTGCTGGCTGTCAGCGGAGGGGTAGACTCCGTAACACTGGCCCACTTGTGCGCACATTGGCAGGCAAAACACCCCGATTGGCAGTTTGGAATTGCACATATGAACTTCCAGCTGCGTGGCCAAGCCTCTGACCAAGACCAAGCGCTGGTGGAGGCGCTGGCAGCTAGCTATGGCTGGCCTTGGTATACCCGCGCTGTCGATACGGCGGCCTATATGCAGGCATACCGCTGCTCTGTCCAGATGGCTGCCCGATCCTTGCGTTACGAATGGTTTGCGGAGCTTTTGGCCGAAGGCTGGGATGGGCTTATGACTGCCCACCACCGCGACGATATGGCCGAAACCTTGGTGCTGAACTTGGTGCGTGGCACGGGCATCGCCGGGCTACAGGGCATCGGCTCCAAGGGGACACGCCTGCGCCCTCTTCTGCCTTTTGGCAAAGCCGAGCTATTGGCCTATGCCCAAACCCAGGGCTTACAATGGAGAGAGGATGCTTCCAATGTAGAGGTGAAATATAAACGCAACTGGGTCAGGCACAAGGTATTGCCGGCGATGCGAGAGCTGAATCCCAATCTCGAACAAACCTTGGCTCGCAGCGCTGACCGCTGGCAGGAGCTGACCCTGCTCCTACAGCGAGAGCGAGAGGTTTTTGAAGCCCAACACTGTCTGACGCTGCCACACGGCAAGTATGTGGCCATAGAGGCACTCCAAAACCACCCTGCACCCAAAAATATCTTATGCGAAATTTTAGCCCCCTATGGTTTTTCGTATGCACAAATACAGCAGGTGTGGGCGACAACAACAGCGCAGGCAGGCAAAGTATTTGCCTCCACAACACACCAACTGCTCAAAGACCGGACACATTTTATCCTTTGCCCCCTAACAGACCAGACGCTGCCCACTATCGAAATCCAAAGCCCGGAAAGCTTCCCTATCCAGTTGGGTTTTGGCTGCCTTGAGGCCGATTTTGTCGAGCAAATCCCCCCCAAACCACCCCCCACCAGCCTCTACCTAGATGCTCAAAAGCTGGATTGGCCCTTGGTTTTGCGTCCTTGGCAGGCTGGTGAGCGTTTGTATCCCTATGGGCTGAAGGGTAGCCAAAAAATAAGCGATATACTCATCAATCACAAAGTGCCGCTTTTATTGAAAAAATACGTATACTTGTTAGCCACTGCCCAAGGCCAACCCTTGTGGTTGCTCGGGTTGCGCGCCGACCGCCGCTGGGCTGTCGATAATAAAGCTGATAAAATACTGGAAATCAAATATATACCTACAAAATGAGCTGGAACCCATTTGCCAAAAGCTATACCGAAGAAGAACTGAAAATGTTTGAGTTTTTGAGTGGCAGCAGGCTCTTCAGCAACCTATCGCGCAAGGAGCTCGCCCGCTTTTTGCCACATTTATATCAGCGCTCATACATCAAAGACGAAGTCATCTTTTTTCGCAACGACCCCAGTCAGGCGATTTATATCATCCAAAAAGGGACAGTATCGCTCAAGGTCGATATTGGCAGTCGGTTTGAAACTTTTGCCCAAGTATATGCCCCGGCCACAGTAGGTAGCAATGCGCTCCTGCCCAAGACCCGCCGCCTACATACTGCCGTGGTAGCGTCCGAAGCCTGTGATTTGGTGGTGATTCCGCAGGTCAATATTCTCAATATCTTTGAGCGCGAGGTCAGTATTCGTTACAAAATGACCGAAGCACTAGCGCGTATTTATTATGATAATTCTGCCGGGCTGTTACAATCATACCGCAATACCTTTGGCTTTTTTGACCTCAAAGATATCGCCAATCGGATTACTTATGGTGAATAATTTGAGTACAACGCGCAAGCTTGTATGAAATTTGCAGCCGTTTAAAGACAAGTTCCTGGCTCCTCATTCTAATTATTCCTAAGCTGTTATGGCTACTGCTCCTTTGAATGAAAAACAAAAACAGCTGATCTTACAGCGACTACTCGAAAATCAAGCTCGTTTTGAGGCTGCCTCACAGTCATCTTCAGGGGCTGGGCTGGCGGTATTGCCTGAGCCCCACAGGGTGGCACAAAAGCTGGCCGACAATATTCCCACGACCGAGGTAACACAGAGACCTTGGCGCGAACAAGCGCTACAGTGCTGGAGCAAATACCGGGTAATCGTATTGGGATGTATGGCCGGTGCCGGCATCTGGATGAGCCTATATACCTCTTGGCAGCTCCAACAACACCGCCAACTGCTCCAAAAACAAGAAAGCAAAATCGAATTGCAACAACACGATTTTGAGCAGTTCAAAACCCAACAGTTGGCTTATGTCGACTCTATCCGCCACGAGTTGGAGTTGCGTATGGCCGCTTTTAGAGAGCTGGGAGAAGATTATGAAGCGCTCAAAGAGGCACACCAACGCCTAAACTCCGACCGACAGCAGCTTAGTCAGGCCTACTACGCGCAGTTTCACACCACAGAGTCGGTACATTATTATCGCAAAAAACTTGCTGCTTATGAAGAACTGCTACACCGCAAAGACGACCTACTGAGGGGCTATATGCGGCGTGTAGGAGAAATCCGGTAGTGGTGATGATATTCCCCCAATCAAAATTAATTTGGGCAGTGTGTGCACAGAAAACCCTCGTAAATCAAGGGGAGTTGATATAAATGCTTGAAAAAAAGAATATTGAGGCGGGTAGGCTCTTGATACAGTAGCGCTAAATCTTTAGCTTTACACCAAAACTACCTACTTATATGTCTCAAAATCACCCCAAAACCATCTGGATTACCGGCGCGGCCAACGGCTTTGGCCGGTATCTGGCCGAAACACTATACGGCCAAGGGCACTGTATTGTAGCCACAGACCTCGATAGCCAAGGCTTGCAGGCGCTCGCTCAAGGAAAAGAAGCGCAACGTTTGTTGACGCTGATACAAGATGTGCGCAATGCCGAACAATGGCAAAGCCATCTTTCAGAAATCTTGTCAGACCTTGGACACCTAGATGTATTAATCAACAACGCAGGTGTAATCAAACCCGGGTATATTCATCAAGCACCTTGGGAAAGCGTCGATTTTCATATTGACATCAATCTCAAAGGGGTAATCTATGGCACTAAGGCTGCTGCCGAATATATGGCGCAGCGTGGCCAAGGGCAAATCATCAATATTGCTTCTTTGGCTGGCATTACACCTGTAGCAGGGTTGAATCTGTATGCTGCAGCCAAGTTTGGCGTGCGAGGCTTCACTTTGTCAGTAGCGCAAGAGCTGCGCGCCCACGGAGTGTGGGTATCGGTTGTATGTCCTGATTTGGCTCAAACGGGAATGCTCACTACCCAACTCGATTATGAAGAGGCCGTGATGTCTTTCTCTGGCAATAAGCCCTTGAGCGTTGCCCAAGTAGGTCAGACAATCATCAAACAAGCACTGGAAAAGAAGAAACTAGAAGTGATTTACCCAAGAGCCAGAGGCATATTGGCCAAGTTGAGCGGGTGGTATCCAAGTTTGGGAATGGGTTGGCTGGCCAAGCACCTTTCTAGCAAAGGACGCAAACAGCAGGCAAAGCTCAAACAACAACCCGTAGGATAATCCCTTGGCTAATGCGTGTTGTTTTGAGGCTCTTCCACGCCACTGGACATTTTCAAAACCTAGAGTTAAAACTGTGGGCTGAGTTTCATTTTACCCCAAAATGAGGCTTCAGCTTGTCTCGAAGCCGGAACGCTGAGCTACTTTTCCAAAAATGTCTAGTGGTGTGAGGCTCTTCTGGACTTTGGCGCAAACGACTAGCGCCTAAGGACTTTTTAAAATGCGCTTCATCGATACCAAAACACTGCTTTTTGCCTAGTAACAGCAGAAAAATCATCTGTTTTGAATGCCGCACCGAAAATTTATACCAAGATTCACAAGAGTTGAGGATTCACAGGATTTGATTTTCTTGACGCTCAAGGATTTTCAGCGGAACATTTCCCAAACCATTTTTGATTGCGTATAAACAAGCGCTAAACCACAGAAGAGCCAAAAATTGAGGGCATACCCAATTTCGATTGGGTGTGTGGCTCAACGAATGGCTTTGAAAAACCGATTCCAACGGATGTGGGGCAATACGAAGGTGCTTTGGCTATTTTGGGGGGCTACAGAAAAGCAGACTGTTATGGCCTTGCCCACGATGTGGTCGTGAGGCACCAGCCCCCAAAAGCGGGAATCGTAAGAGTTGTGCCAATTATCGCCCAACATAAAAAAGTAATCTTGCTTGAAAGTATACCGTTTGACCCACTGCCCCTGAATGTAGAGGCGCTCATTGCGTACTTCTATCTGTGTATGGCCTTCATAAGCCATAATTAACTTGGCATACAGCAAGAGATTGCGCCGTGTCAGCTGCATTGTCATTCCTTTTTTGGGGATGACCAAGGGGCCGAAATTGTCGCTGTTCCAAGGGAACTCTGGGTGTGAGGGATAGATGTCTGTATCCATTTGGTCGGCAGATTTTTTGTCTAGAGTTGCCTCACGCACAAAGCTAAGCTGCGCTAGTTTATCCACCTGTGGGCCGGTAGCATAGACTGTGTAACCGCCTTGTTGTGCCTCATAGTTGACAATGCCTAGCGCAGCAAAAGTAGCCGGCTCAATGATATGTTCGGTATGGATACGGTAACGATGTTGGAGTGTCTGTGCGTCGTTTTGTATAACTTGGTTGACATACAAACGCATCGCTTTGATTTCGAGTGTATCGCCGGCAATGGCCACACAGCGCTTGATATAATGTGTTTTGAGGTCGGGAGGGTAGTGTTTGCCGTTTTCTTCGTCAGGCGGGAAATTGAACACCACTACATCACCACGACGTACGCCCGTCAGGCCGGGCAAGCGCCACGAGGGCAGTTGGATTCCTTCATAATAAGACGGCCAACCGAAGAATTTTTGATGAACAAACGGCACACGTAAAGGCGTATGAGGTGTACGCGCCCCATAGTGTAGCTTGCTAACTATCAGGAAGTCTCCTACTAGCAAGGTGTTTTCCATAGAAGGAGTAGGAATGCTGAACATCTTGAACAACAGCCAGTTGGTCAATAATAGCAAAAATAGCGTCAGGAATAAAAGCCGCAGCCAATCACGCAAAACAGCACGGCGGCGTTTGCGGCGTGGGGTAGTGGGCAGAGAAGCGCCATCGGTCATAGATGCGAAATGAGACGGGTCGTTGTTCATAGGTTCAGCATTGTTTAGGGGCGTGTGGGTTATGCTTTGATGCGCAGCATATCTGCCATTCCAAACACCCCTTGCTTACCCTGCAACCATTCGGCAGCCACAACAGCACCAGTAGCAAAACCTTGGCGGCTATGGGCTACATGTGTGATTTCGATATAGTCGATGTCTGACTCATAGCGTACTTCGTGTGTACCCGGCACTTGATCTTGTCGTGTACTGCGGATAGGAATTTGATGCTCGGCAGCGCTTTGGCCTTCAACCCAAGCCGTTTTTTGAGGGTTTTGGCGCATCACACCCTCTGCCAAGGTGATGGCAGTACCGCTGGGGGCATCTTTTTTCTCGGTATGGTGTATCTCGTGCATCGAGAGCTGGTATTCGGGATAGGGCAACATTAGTTGTGCGAGGTGCTCGTTGAGGGCAAAAAAGAGATTGACCCCGATGCTAAAGTTAGAAGCATAGAAGAACGCCCCTTGGTGTGCTTGGCATACTTGCTCTACCTCGGCACGCTTGTCGAGCCAACCTGTAGTACCACTCACCACAGGGATACCTGCCTGAAAGCAGGCCTTGAGGTTGTGAATAGCTGCTTCGGGCTGTGTAAATTCTATAGCCACAGGATTTTGAGCCTTATATTGGGAGAGCTTGGCTAGCTCCTCAGGGCTATCAATTTTGGCAATAATTTGATGTTGGCGTTGGAGGGCGATTTGTTCTATCATCTTACCCATCTTGCCATAACCTATCAGTATGATGTTCATAAGTTTCTAAAATCTGAGAAATATTGCAAAGCGGCAGTGGCTGCTGCGGATGCAAAATACAAAATTATACCAAGATTCACTTGGTTTGAGGATTCACAGAACTTGATTTTCTCAGTGTTCAAGGAAATACAACCCAGTGAACCTTTAAATTAGGCCAATCTTCACGCCGCTGGACATTTTTCAAATCCCACAGTTAAAACTTTGGGCTAAGCCTTATTTTATTCCCAAAATAAGGTCTCAGCTTGTTTTGGAGCTGGCGCTCCGAGCTACTTTTCCAAAAATGTTTAGTGTTGTGACAAATCGTGATACAATTTTCATCGAGTATGTGTGCCATACTTGTGGGTGTTGTAGCCAATTACTTCAATCGCAAGGCCAGCCTTAGCCCTATCGAGGGGATAGCCCCAGCAAAATCAGTACTATTGGAGCGATAAGGCTCAATACGTAGCGCCAAGCTGTCATCAATATCAAACTCCCGTAGGTGAGCATCTACCGTCGCATCGACAATCTGCAAGGCATAGAGCATAAAAGTCAGGATGATATAAAAATCCCGATCACGCCTAGCCGACTGGATGTTGGCATTGACGGTTTCGTCTCTCAAGAAAGGGTAAGGATCGGGTAGCCCAAGCCCCGGATTTTGCCGGCTTTGTAATGAACGTCGAAAATCTAAATAATCTTGGTGTCTTTGTCCTGATAAACTTAACAAACCAAAAGCTCCTCCGTATACGAGGGGGAGCTTCCAATAACGACGGTTGTATACCTGCCCACCACCGGGGAACAAAGCCGAGTACATCGCAGCCTTGCCGGGCATATATACCTTGGCTGGCCGTTCTGTTTGGCTAGCTTTGCGCCCTTTGGTAATGGCAATACTGTCTTGAGCTTGACCACACAAAATCAGGGGAGTTTGGATTAAAAAAAATATAACAAGCGATGAGTTAATAGATAACCTTCTTATTTTCAGCACCTTGCGCATTTTTAGTGGAGTATGGTCGGTGTATTTTTAGGATTAATTTGCTCGATGTGCAAACATACTAAATAATTAGTATGAATTTTGATAAACCATACATACAAATCAAACCTCAAACAAATGAGCGTGGCAACACGACATTTTTCTGCCAATTATTTGTATCCAAAAAATTTTTGGCGCTATCTTTAGTCATTCATACACATTACCCCATATTCTCCTCACAATCACTAAACACTGAAGGTTTCATTTTCAAAATACGCAAACACTATGATACGAAAACTCCTTATCTTCGCAATCACCACAACACTACTTGCCTCTTGTGGGTGGGGACAAGGTAAGTCAAACCAATCCGGGCAAAAGGTTTTCAGATACAATCAAACCGGCGGGCTATCTTCGTTAGATCCTGCTTTTGCACGTAACCGAGCCAGTATCTGGGCAACCTCTCAGGTATACAACGGCTTGATTTCGATGAATGAAAATCTCGATGCTGTTCCGGAGTTGGCCGAAGCTTACGACACACTTAATAACGGTAAGACTTATAAGTTCATCATCCGAAAGGGTGTATTCTTCCATGACAACGAGTGCTTTCCCGAAGGCAAAGGCCGAGAGTTGGTCGCCGAAGATTTCGTATACAGCTTCAAACGCATCATTGACCCTAACGTAGCCAGCACTGGCGCTTGGGTATTCAATGACAAGGTATTGCGCAATGCCGACGGGTCGTTCTCGGATACCTGCTTTGTAGCCCCCAATGACAGTACTTTGTTGGTTCACCTTCAGGAGCCTTCTCCCATTTTCTTGCAAATTTTGTCGATGCCTTATGCTTTCGTAGTACCCAAAGAAGCAGTCGAAAAATATGGTAAAGACTTCGGTGCTAACCCTGTTGGTACGGGTCCTTTCCGCCTCAAAAGCTGGGATGTACGCCAAGACTTACTTTTGGTAAAAAATGAAAAATATTGGAAAAAAGACTTCTATGGTAATCCACTACCTTATCTTGATGCGGTACGAGTGGCTTTCCAAGAAAATCCCAACACTGCATTCCTAGAGTTTCAAGAAGGGAAACTGGACTTTATCACCAGTATCTCTGCCGACTCACGCGAGAAAGTACTCACTCGCGACGGGCAGCTCAAAGAAGAATTTCGTGCCAAATATAACGTAGACAAAGTACCCTATCTTAATACAGAGTATATCGGTTTCTTGATGGATAATGACCCAAAAAATGCCTTCAGCAAACTTGAAGTGCGTCAGGCCTTGAGCTATGCCATCAACCGTGAGGGCTTGATTAACTTTATCCGCAGCGGACTAGGCCGCCCCGGCAACTACGGGTTTGTACCTTATGGCTTGCCCTCTTTTGATACCACGATGGTCAAAGGCTACAAGTATGACCCCCAAGAGGCGCGCCGCTTGCTCGAAAAAGCTGGCTACCCAGGAGGTAAAGGTCTACCAAAGCTGACTATCCACTCTTACCAAACAGATGCCGAGATTTTGGAATACCTCCAAAAAGACTGGGCAGATGTAGGCATCAATGTAGAGATTTCACTCAGTATGTTTACTTCACACCAAGCTGAAGTGGATCAAGGCAAGTTCAACTTCTTCAGAGGATCTTGGATTGCTGACTACCCAGACGCTGAAAACTTCTTGCGCCTATTCTATGGCAAGAAAGAAAACTTTGCGCCTACTGGCCCCAACAAGACTCGCTATGTCAATGCACAGTTTGACGAGATGTTTGAAAAAGCGCATTATATGAACAACCCCTTTGAGCGCTATGCTACTTACCGTACAATGGACTCATTGATGATGCACGACTGCCCTGTGATTGTCTTGTATTATGACGAAGTAATCAACCTCTTGCAGAAAAACGTGCGCGGTATGCAGATCAACAAAATGAATGTGATGTTGCTCGAAAAAGTAGACATCGTAGCGCCGGGCGAAGAAGACAAGGAAGATAACAAGCAGGCGATGCGATAGCACCCTTTGAAATGAAACTATTCAAAAGAGTACGAAGATTACTATCTTTGTACTCTTTTCTTTTGAGTATACCCAAACCCCCAAACTGTTGTGCGTTATTTTCTAGAACTTTCGTATCTGGGCACACATTACCACGGCTGGCAAAGCCAACCCAATGCGCTTGGTGTACAGGCTGTTATAGAAGAAAAGCTGACCATCTTGTTGCGACAACCAATCAATATTGTAGGTAGCGGGCGAACCGACACGGGGGTACACGCAGCCCAGCAATATGCCCACTTTGACTATGAGCAGCCGCTACGCCTCTCGCCCTTGGTGCGCGGCCTCAATGCCCTGCTGCCCTCTGATATTGCCATTCACGAAATCCACCCTGTAGAGCCAGAAGCCCACGCCCGTTTCGACGCTACCAGCCGCAGTTATCGCTATGTGTTGAGCCGGCAAAAAAATCCTTTTCTCCAACAAACAGCCTATCAATATGACCGACCGCTGGATTTGAATGGAATGAATCAAGCCGCCAAGATACTCTATGACATTACTGATTTTGAGAGCTTTAGTAAGGTACATACCGATGTCAAAACTTTCAATTGTGTGGTATATGAAGCCTATTGGGAAGTACAAACCGAGGATGTTTGGGTATTTCATATTACGGCCAATCGGTTTTTGAGAGGAATGGTACGCGCTATCGTTGGTACATTGTTGGAGGTGGGTTTGGGCAAAATAAGCCTGCCCGCCTTTGAACGCATCATTGCCAAAAAAGACCGCCGACAGGCCTCCGCCGCAGCACCGCCACAGGGGCTGTCGCTTTGTAGGGTAAAATACCCATATCTATAGTACTAAACATAGAAATGAACCGTTTTTTTTGAGCCAAAATCAGCCTAGAAAATGTGTATGCTCAAAATCGCTGAGCACCAAGAAAATCAAATCAACCTTGGTACAAACTTATTTGGTCAAAAATTGCTTTAAACAAAGATATTTCAGAAATTACTCTGCTTTTGGCGCTATTTCCATAAATGGTTGATGCAAAACTCTTGGCGATTTTTTTTCCTCTTTTATCTACTGCTCTGGAGCGGTTGGGAGCAGGGTTATGCGCAAAACAAAGCGCTTGATAGCCTGCAAGGTGTGTTGGCGCAGCTGAAAGAAGATACTAGCCGCGTGCGCACCCTGAACCTGCTCAGCCAACAATACCAAGAAACCAATGCGCTGGAGGCGCTCCGCTATGCCGAACAAGCCCTAAAACTAGGCCAAAAGCTACGCTTTGTACACGGCGAAGCACAGGCCAATGTCAATCTAGGATGGATTTACTACCGACGCAATATCCTTGAAAAAGCGATAGAGTATACACAGGCTGCCTTAGCACAAAGCATCTCTTTAGGAGACCTGCTTTTGGAGGCGCAAGTACTGACCAACCTAGGGGCGCTCTACAACGAACAAGGGAATTACAAAAAATCGCTTGATTATTTCGACAAATCACTGGGAATTTTCCAAAAACTCAACCATCACCAAGGCGTAGGCCGATGCCTCAACAACTTGGCATTTACGCACTTCAAAGCCAAACAATATACCCTAGCTGCCGACTTTGTGCGGCGCTCACTCAGGCACAATACTGACAATGCTTACTACCGCGCCTTTGCGCTGCGTACCCAAGGGGATATTGCCTATGCCCAACAACAATACACTCCTGCTATTGAGGCTTGGAAAGCAACACTAACCCTAGCCGACAGCATACAAAATAACAGCCTTAAAGCAGCAACACTGAACCGTATGGCAGAGGTGTATATTGCACAAAGCCAAGAAAACAAAGCTGTCAATGTGTTACAAATGGCGGTAGCCCTCGGCCAACAGTTTGGGTATCGGGCTGAGCTACGGCAAACTTATGCGCTACTGGCCAAAACTTATAAACAACAAGGCAATTATGAACAGGGACTGGCGTGGCAAGAGCGATTTTTTGCCCTACACGACTCTATTTTTAATGAGAAAAATGCTGAGAAAATAAATACATTAGCAGCCTTGTTTGAGAATGAGCAGAAGGAAAAAGAAATCTTATTGCTTAAAACACAGGCCAATGAACAGGACAAGAAAAATCAGCAGCGAGGATGGCTGCTGCTAGCTACGCTGTTGTTGGTGGCTTTTGTAAGTACTATCGCCTTGCTGACACAACGCAGCCGCCAAAAACTACAAAAGATAAATGCTTCTTTGACCAAGGCCAAGGATGAAATCACCGAAAAAAACGAGGAAATAAACCAACAGAAAGAAGAACTGGTGCAGACGCTGGAGCTGATAGAACAACAGCGGGTAGATTTGTTGAGAAAGAACGAAGATGTACTCGCCTCTATCAACTATGCTCTCCAAATACAACAGGCAGTACTACCTACCGAACAAGAGTTTGCACAAGCTTTTGGCAAGGAGGGGTACTTTATATTCTATAAGCCACGTGATATTGTATCAGGAGACTTTTATTTTCTGGAAAATATCCAACAACAAGATACCAACATTACGCTCTTGGCCGTTGCTGATTGTACAGGACACGGAGTGCCCGGAGCCTTTATGAGTATGATTGGTTCCCAAATCTTGACCGAAACCGTTGGCAAGGAGCATATCGTTGACCCGGCTGCGGTGCTCAACAGCCTCCAAAGCCGCATTCGTCAAGCGCTACACCAAGAGCGGAGCCTCTCACGCGACGGAATGGATATTTGTATCGTTACTTGCTACCAACGGGAGGATTATCTGCGCATTGATTTTGCCGGAGCGATGAACCCCTTGTTTGTCATCCGCCAAGAGGGCAAATTAGAAAAAATACGCCCTGACCGGATGCCTATTGGCGGTGGAGTGCACTACAACCCCGTACCCTATCAGACACAAACGCTCTACGAAGGAACGGCACAAGCCCTTGCCCAAGAACCCATTACACTTTACCTCTGTACAGATGGATACCAAGACCAGTTTGGCGGCACAGCCAAACGCCGTCTAATGATGACAGGGCTCAAAAGCCTACTCGAAAGTATCGCGCTATGGCCTTTGCCATCCCAAAAACAAAAGCTAGAACAACACCTCCAACAATGGCGCGCTCAAGGGCAAGAACCTCAAATAGACGACATCACCATCGTAGGAGTAAATTTTGGTGGCACAGCCAATAGGATACATTGAGCGGCCTCCAGCAGTCATCAAGGCCATCAATAACGGTATTCGACGGGCAAGGCAAACTTTATCACAACCCAAGGTGTTTAAACACGTAAGAACTCTCAGAAGTACCGATAGTTAAAAACGGTATTGCTTCAGCTAGAAAATATTTATGTTAGATAAAGAAACACGCAGCGATAAAAAAATCCTAGATTGGAAAACGCTCAAACGCCTTTGGGTATTCGTAAAAGCCTACATTGGCTATTTTTACCTCCTTACCTTTCTGACGATTACGATTGCCTTTTTGGGGCCTCTACGCCCCTTTCTGGTACAATATACTATCGATACATATGTGTTTGCCGGAGACTATGACGGGCTTTGGCGAATGACCTTGTTAATGTTTGGATTGTTGTTTGCCCAAACAGGCTTACAGTATTACCATACTTGGCTTTCGGGGTGGTTGGGGCAGACGATTGTCAAAGACATTCGCATCGCCCTCTATGAGCATATCCTGAGCCTCAAGCTCAAATTTTATGACAATACGCCCATTGGCCGCTTGGTTACGCGGGTAGTATCAGACATCGAAACACTCTCCAATGTGTTTACAGAGGGTATTTCGGCGATGTTGGCCGATATTTTACAGATATTCTTCATCCTTGCGTTGATGTTTTACATTGACTGGCAGCTGACCCTTATCAGTTTGTCAATGCTGCCGCTGATGTTACTCAGTACGTATATCTTCAAAGAACGCATCAAAGTAGCTTTTGACGAGGTGCGGGCTGCTGTCTCTAATCTCAACTCCTTTGTACAAGAGCACATTACCGGGATGAATATCGTGCAGATATTCAATGCCGAAGCCGTAGAGCAGAAGAAATTTGCCGAAATCAACCGCGAACACCGCCGCTCCAACCTCAAGTCGGTGCTCTATTATTCGGTCTACTTTCCGGTGGCCGAGGTTATCAGTGCGGGTGGCACAGGGCTGCTGGTATGGTATGGAGCGCGTGGGGTACTGCACGAAACCGTTACGCTCGGTACACTCATCGCCTTTATTATGTATATCGCCTTATTTTTCAGGCCTATACGGATGATAGCCGACCGCTTCAATACCTTACAGCTGGGTGTAGTCAGCACTGACCGTATTCTCAAGCTCCTTGATAGCACCGAACACATAGCCAACAACGGCAACTATATCCCCGAAAAGCTCCAGGGCGATATCCAGTTCAAAGACGTGTGGTTTGCCTATGAGGGCGAAAACTATGTGCTCAAAAATATTAATTTCGAAGTAGCTCAAGGCCAGACCGTGGCCTTGGTAGGAGCTACCGGCTCGGGTAAGTCTACTATCATCAACCTGCTGAGCCGCTTCTATGAGCTCAGCAAGGGTGATATCATCATCGATGAGGTTTCGGTCAAAGACTATGAGCTGACCCAACTACGGCGCAAAATCGGCGTAGTACTCCAAGATGTGTTCCTCTTTTCGGACAGCATCCACAACAACATCACCTTAGGTAACCCCGACATCAGCCGCGAGCAAGTCATCGAAGCGGCCAAGCTCGTAGGCGCAGACAAGTTCATCGAGCGCCTGCCCGACGGCTACGATTACAATGTGATGGAGCGGGGCGCTACTCTATCAGTAGGCCAGCGCCAGCTCATCTCCTTTGTGCGGGCGATGGTCTACAATCCTACAGTGATTGTGTTGGATGAAGCCACCTCTTCGGTAGATACCGAAACGGAAGAGATGATTCAGGAAGCTATCGAAAAAATTATGAAAGGACGCACAGCGATTGTGATTGCCCACCGCCTTAGCACCATTCAAAAAGCGCATAAAATATTGGTGCTCGATAAGGGTGAAATCAAGGAAAGTGGCACACACGAGGCGCTCTTGGCTCAGGGCGGTTATTATACCCAACTACACGCGATGCAGTACAAAGAGGTTGTCTAGTCGACGTACTCCTAAAGCCCGAGGGGTGGGAGGGCTTTGTCGAATAGTTGCGATTACTTTTGAAAACCTTTAACTTGCAGGCATTCTTAGCAGCGAACAATTCTGTACCGAAACGCTTTTATATGCCTACTGCAAGCATCATCAATCAATCTCCTTATCCACTGCCCCAATATGCCACTCCGGGGGCTTCGGGGATGGATATTCGCGCCCATCTCGACAAGCCCTTGGAAATCCCCCCCTTGGGGCGGGTACTGATTCCTACCGGCATTCGTATAGCCCTGCCCGAAGGATATGAGGCGCAGGTACGCCCACGTAGCGGCCTGTGCGCCAAGCGTGGCTTGATGGCTTTTTTGGGTACGATAGACCAAGACTACCGGGGCGAAATTTTTATTTCTCTCATCAACCTGTCACCCGAAGCGCAAAGCATCGAGCCGGGCGAGCGCGTGGCGCAGCTTGTCGTTGCTCCTTATACCCAAGTTGCTTGGGAGGCCGCCGATGCCCTACCCGATACCTTGCGTGGAGCGCAAGGCTTTGGTAGTACTGGAAGCCACTAAAACTGATTCCAAGATGGATTTGATATTCTGGATTCTCAATGATTTTTAGAACATCAATTTTACAAACCAACTGCCATTGAGTATATATCACTGCCAATCAAAAACCGAACTCAACTGATATGCGTATCATCATCCCTATGGCCGGAATGGGCAAGCGTATGCGCCCCCATACCCTGACCCTCCCCAAGCCGCTAGTGCCTATTGCCGGCAAACCAATTGTACACCGACTGGTAGAAGACATTGTCAAAGTATGTGACCAACCCGTCAGCGACATTGCCTTTATCATCAAAGAAAGCTTTGGAGCAGAAGTAGAAGCACAGCTTAAGGCCATTGCGCAAGCCTCTGGCGCTACCGGGCATATCTACTACCAAGAGGAAGCCCTCGGAACAGCGCACGCCATTATGTGTGCCGCCGAGCAGTTGGAGGGCAATGTAGTAGTGGCTTTTGCCGATACGCTCTTCAAAGCAGATTTCAAGATGGATAGCAGCGCCGAAGCCGTTATTTGGGTACAGCGCGTAGACGATCCCAGCGCCTTTGGGGTAGTACAGCTCAATGAGCAAAACCAAATCACGGCCTTTGTCGAAAAGCCCGCTACCTTCGTATCCGATTTGGCCATCATCGGCATTTATTACTTCAAAGATGGGGCCTATCTCCGCAATGAGCTGCAATACCTACTCGACAACAACATTCAAGACCGAGGCGAATACCAAATCACGGATGCCCTCAAGCATATGCAGCAAAAAGGAACCGCTTTTCTGCCCGGCCAAATCAGTGAGTGGCTTGACTGTGGCAACAAAGACGCTACTGTGTATACCAACCAACGCTATCTCGAATACCTCCACGCCGACAAAGTGCCGACAGTGGCGGCCTCGGCCACGATTACTAACAGTGTGATTGTACAGCCGGTATACATTGGCGAAGGTGTTGTGATTGAAAACAGCGTGGTAGGCCCTCATGTCTCCATCGGCGACCATAGTCGGGTCAGCTATAGTGTCATTACCAATAGCATTGTACAGACCCATACCCAACTACAGCGTGTGCAGCTCGACAACTCTATGGTAGGCAACCACGCCCAGTACCAAGGGCGCGCACAAAGCCTAAGCCTAGGAGACTATAATACATTAGAGGATTAGTGGCGGTGCTGTAGTTTGGGCGCTGACGCTGCCAAATGGAAAAGACAGACTCAATATCTTTGAAAGACAAAGTGTTGGGGCTTCTCAGAATCCCTCCCATTGCCCCGAAGCCTTGGCTTCGGGCTACCTCTCTGACAATATCTGGTGAGCCCTTCAATCAAATGAATCTCAACATATTTGGACTAAGAAAGCGCAAGACTAAGGAAACCGTAGCACCTTATGATAAAGATGACGAAAATTGCGCATAACTGCTTTTTGGGCAAACTCCCTTTGGGCAAATAGCGTTGTATGAATGAATCCACCTACTCGAAAAACGCATTGTGTATGATGATGTATCAACAGCTATTTCGTGGCATTGTGCTTGGGCTACTCCTTTGTTTGGGGCAAGCCGAGACGCTATTGGCACAGCGCAAACAACAAACCAACCCTGTAGAGAAGAAAAACAGTCGGCGAGCGCAGGGAGGCGGGGTTGAAGCAGGCTATTACCTGATAGAAGGGATGAAGCACTATGCGCTTGAAGATTATCTATCGGCGCTCAAGCAGTTTCAAACTGCGCTAGAGTTTGACAATAGCTCTTCGGGCATCTATCACCGTATCGCTATTTGCCAAGAGCGCCTATCCAATTTGCCTGCCGCCCTCGAAGCTGCCCAAAAGGCACTTGACCTTGACGGCAGCAACAAACACCTGTATCTGCATTTGGCACAACTCTACGAAGAGCAACGCAACTACGAACAGGCTGCCAAGGTATATGAAACCCTCATAGCCACAGTGCCCGAACAAGAGAAGTACTACCTCGATGCAGCCAATGCGTATCTTTTTCAGAAAAAATACAAAGAAGCGCTGCGTGTGTATACCCTTTTAGAGACAAAATGGGGACTACAGGAAGAGATTATACAACGTAAGCAACGACTATATCTCCTGACAGACCAAGTAGACAAGGCCATAGACGAGGGAAACCGGCTGCTGGAGCAGTTTCCGGGCAATGCGGATTACCTGCTGGCGCAGGCCGAGTTGATGTTGGCCAATGGACGTATCCACCAAGCGCTACCGTTGTTGGAAGAGGCCATCGCCTTGGATAGCAATATTGACCCACGCCTGTATGCGGTATTGGCCGATGCTTACCGCCAAAAAGATGACAATGGCAAGGCCTTTCAGTACTTGAGTAAGACCTTAGAGACCAATGACCTCAGCACGGACGAAAAAATAGACTTGCTGCTCAAACATTTCCCGTTTGATACGCCCGAAGAAGCTGGAGAACCAGTGTTTCAAATCATTCAGAGCCTAGCCAAAGCAGAGCCACAACACGCCCGCTTGCAGGCACTGTATGCAGATGTGCTGTACCGCAAACGAGATTTGCCGCAGGCTGCCCAATATTATGCGCTGGCACTGTCGCAAAATCCAGACCACCAAAAAATGTGGGAGCGCCTGCTCCAAATCCATACCCAACTGTTGCAGGCCGATAGTCTGCTGCACTATAGCGAGCTGGCTTTGGAGCTTTATCCCAATGTGGCTAGTTTTTGGATTTATCAGGGGATTGCGCAAGGAATGCTCCAAGACTATGACCAAGCCCAGCTCACGCTCGAAGAAGCGCGCCGTCTAGCCTTCGACAATCAAGCCCTGCTCAATGAGTGCGGCATCCGTTTGGGAGATGTTTATGCCGCTCAAAAGGACTACAAAGCTGCCTTTGCGGCTTATCAAGGAGTGCTGGATCAGACACCAGACTACGCGCCGGCGCTGTATCGCTACAGCATAGAGCTAATCAAACAGAAAACCAACCTGCCACTAGCCCGCCAGATGACAGAGCGCCTAGTGAAACAACACCCACAAGAGCCGCAGTATCTCTATGCCTATGCCCAAGCCCTCTACCAAAGCAAAGATTATAAAAATGCACGTATACAACTCGAAAAAGCCTTGGTGCTCAGCAGTGAAGGCTATCTGCTAGAAAGCTACGGCGATGTGCTCTTCAAGTTGGGCAACAAAGAGCAGGCGCTAGAGCAATGGAAACAAGCCCAAAAACGCGGATATCAGTCCGAAAATCTCGAAAAGAAAATCAATACCCAATCCTTATATGAATAATGTGACTGTGCGCCCGATGTTGCGTACGTATGTAACGGCTGCCCTGCTGCTGCTAGGGCTTATTTCTTGTAAACCAACTAAAAAAATGGCCGGCGGAAGCCATATCCCTGGTGATGTTGTCCATAGTTTGCCGCAGCCTTTTTTGGATAGCAAACTCAAAATCCAACTCAAAAATAGCGAACAAAGCAATAGCGCCCGTGCCAAGCTGCGCCTACAAAAAGATGCAGTTATTTGGGCATCATTGACCAATAGCACCGGAATAGAAGGCTTACGGACACTCATACGCCCCGATTCGGCCTTTGTGATTGATAGGCTCAAGAAAAAATATGAAGCTCTCGCCGTAAAAGATTTTTCTAAACAACTAGGCTTTGCCGTAGACTATGCGATGTTGCAGGCCATTTTGTTGGGAGAGTTGGCCATCGCCCCTGATGGTAATGACCAATACCATCGAGAAGACACACACGATGTGTTGTACCAAGACTACGGCCAATTGCAAATCAAAAATTTTATCAATCCAGAAACAAAACGGATTGAGAAAGTTCAAATTACGGACAAGGAAGGCGAGGAGCAGGTACTCTTGACTTATACGGACTTTCAGGCGGTCGAAAACTTTCTATTTCCACACCAAACCCTGATAGAAATACACTATTACAACAAAGAAGAGCGCCGCTACGAAGACCTCAGCATCAGCCTAGAACATACAAAGGTCGTCTTGAGCAAAGAACCGCTGAGTTTTCCTTTTAGCCCACCGGCGCGCTTTGAAGACTAGTTGAAAAAAAACTGTATCTTTACGCCCATTAGGCGCTCATACTCACACCTATCAACAATGATGAATTACCGTTTGCTTGCGGCCTGTGTGGTCGCTTTTTGTTGTTTGTGCTTACAAACCTTTCCACTCCAAGCCCAAAGTAAAGCCGCATTTTTCAAAAAATACCAAGCTGCCCAGCAACTCTATAATGCCCAACAATATGGAGAAGCTGCGCAGGCTTTCCGCTCCTTGACTTTTGCGCACAAGAACAACGTTTTTGCGGCGTATGCCTATTATTATCAGGCTTTGGCAACGCTCAAACAAAGCCAAGCCAATGAGGCACGGATTATCTTACAACAGTTATTGGACAAACACCCCAACTGGCACAGCCTTGACGATGCTCACTGGCTATTGGCTGAGGCCGCTTTTCAAGAGCAAAAGCCCGAAAAAGCACTTGGGTACCTTGGCAAAATAAAAGACGAAAACCTCCGCAACAAGGCCGACACGCTCAAAGCATATCACTTTGTCCGAATGAATGAGGCCGAACTGTATGACCTACATTTGCAGTTCCCTAAAGACAAGCAGCTGGCACAGAATTATGTAGAGAAAGTAGCAGCACACTCAGAAGACTATGCGCTCATCACAAAAGCACGCCAAATGGTAGCAGACCTTGGCCTCTCTATGCCAGTATTCAAAGTAGCCAACATCTTGCAAACAAAGCCGGTATATGTGGTAGCCGTATTGATGCCTTTTGGAGTCAATGTGCTCAAACACGATGCAATGGGCAAGCTAGCCAAAATAGCCGTCGGCCTACATCAGGGCCTGCGCTTGGCAGAACGCCAGCTAGCTACCAAAGGCATCCGTATTCGTTTAGAAGCCTATGATATTGGCAGCGGAGAAGAAGACAAAGCCCTGAGTCTAATCAATAGTGGAGAGCTGGCCAAGGCAGATCTGATTGTAGGGCCGCTGCTGGAAGGAAGCTTTAAGATTGTGGCTGTATATGCTGCCAATCACCAAATCCCTATCATCAACCCCGCAATCAATAACCCGGCATTGCTGAGCTCTTCGTATACTTACCTTACCCAGCCGACCCCTGCTACCCAAGGTGCTGTGGCTGCAGGCTTTGCACGCCAGAACTTTGCCGAAGCCAAGAGCATTATCATCTACGATAACCTCCCCGAACACGTACTGATGGCGCAAAGCCACCGACAGGCTCTCTTGGCTGCCGGAGGCGAAGTGTTGGCCTATGAGCAAGTCGAATCAGGTGATTTGGAACGAGTGGCCGCGCTACTCAATGAGATTGGTACCCGCAATGTAGGCTATGTATTTGCCGCCACGAGCAGTGAACTTATCGCCAGCCAACTGCTACAAGCTTCAGAAAATATAGGCCTTACAAAGCCCATTATCGGCCTAGAAAGTTGGTTGCGCTTCCAAGAGATCCCTACCGAAGAGTTGGCCATTCGCAACATATATTTCCTTGCTCCACAGTATCGGCATACACACAGCCAAGATGCACTGCTCCAGTTTCATAGCGCATACAAGGCGCTGCCCAACTTCAATGAGGTCAATGAATATGCCTATGTGGGATATGAGCTGCTGCAATACTTTGGGCAGATGATGTACCAATATGGTAGCCGAACGGACTTCCGCGCCTTCTTGAAAGACCGAAGCTTACAAAAAGGGGCGCTCAATGGTGGGTTTGATTTCCGACACGGTAATGACAATGCCTACTTGCCTATTTTGCGCTACGAATATGGCGAACTGAAAATGGTAAGCCCCAAATAATCAGTAAGTTGTATAAATTTTGCAAAAAATCACTCTTTTGCTTGGATTATTAATTTAGATGCATTTACTTTGCAGTCCAATCTAAGAGAAAGCTATAAACATGTAGCTCACTCCAAATATTAAAAGTTAACTTCCTCAGTAGCTCAGTCGGTTAGAGCATCTGACTGTTAATCAGAGGGTCGCTGGTTCGAGCCCAGCCTGAGGAGCTTTTATTTATTAGAGATTTTTGGGTTAATGTTTTTGATTCCTCAGTAGCTCAGTCGGTTAGAGCATCTGACTGTTAATCAGAGGGTCGCTGGTTCGAGCCCAGCCTGAGGAGCCACAACCACTTTACAATTGACGTAAAGTGGTTTTTTTGTGCCTTTTGATGAGCTGTAAACGTAAACTAGTTGTGTTTATCCCCTCGATATTTTTTGGGGCGCATATGGAGAACGAAGCTCATCAATTCCACTTTCCGCACTCCTTAATTTCAGATTAGGGAATTAAGATAAAAATAGATTAAATTGATTTTGAATTATGTTTTTCAAATATAGGTCTAGAGACAAATATTATTGAAAATAAGTTTTATTACAATGAAAAAATGAAAAATACCAATTTATTTAATAATACTTTATCTTGAAAAATAGGGTGCGGAAAGTGGGATCAATCCAAAATCGTCAATATGAGGGCATCAGTCTTGGTATAGCTCACTACTTCTGAGCATGTTTTTAGAAAGTGTTGGCAGTACTTTGGTTGTAGGGCTTCCGCACCAAATCAATAATCAATCTTTGGTTGCTTGTTACTACTCCAATTATTCGAATGCGTTTGCAGCGTTTTTTAAAGGTTTTTCAAAAACAATAGAAAACGTGCGCAGAATAAAATATTGAATTGAAGCCAAAAACAACACAAAAAAGTTTGATGCGGAAGCCCTACTTTGGTTGGTATTTATAACACTTTGCTTTAATTTTGTATTATTATCCGAACCACTGCCTTAGCAAAAATTCTAAAAAACACTTTCTAATGAAGAAGACTACCTTATTACTATGCCTAATTTTAGGTCTTGGTTGGCCTTTGGGCTTGACCCTATCGGCACAGACCCCCACAAATCCACTTAATACAACTCAGGTAATGAAGGGTGGGCAAGTAGTTTGTTTTATGGGCGATACCCCCCATCAACACATTCACCCTCCCCAAGCATATTTGGAGCAACTGCTTAACGGCGCACGCCCAGAGCCAAAGTCGGAGTTTATTGTAACATATAAAGGCTTTACTGAAGAAGCCAAGGCTGCTTTTCAGTTTGCGGTTGATATTTGGGCATCGCTTATCAGCTCTCCAGTGCCTATTCGGGTAGAGGCCAACTGGACACCTTTGGCTGCCGGCACCCTAGGCTCTGCCCGTCCGGGGACGTTCTATCGTAATTTTCCGGGGGCGGTCAAACTCAATACTTGGTATCCGGTTGCTTTGGCAGAGAAAATGTCTGGGAGAGGGTTGAATAACAACAATCAGTTTGATATCGTAACCAATTTCAACAGTGATTTTAACCGATGGTATTTGGGCACAGATCTGAATCCCCCGCTCAATCAGTTTGACCTTGTAACGGTAGTGCTTCACGAGCTGGCGCATGGGCTGGGCTTTGTGTCACTCAATAGTGTGGAGAATGGCGAAGGCTCTCTGTTACTTCAAAACTTCCCGTCTATTTTTGCACATTATCTGCGCGATGGTAGCCTTCAGCCCTTGCTTTTCAATAGCAACTACCCAAGCCCATCGGTAGCGCTTTTCCAGGCGTTTACCTCTGAGAGCCTGCTTTTCCAGTCGCCCTTACTAACCCAGCGCACCAGCACACCAGCCAGCTTGCATTCGCCCGCTTCATATTCGCAAGGCTCTAGTATTTCTCACTTGTCGGATATACCCTTCAAAGGAACTGTCAACACCCTGATGACCCACGCGGCGGCTCCGGGAACGGGTGTACACGACCCTGGGCCAGTAACCTTGGCGATGTTTGCCGATATGGGCTGGGCACATACATACTTGCGACCCGATACCATTCAGAGTACTGAGACAGTGGCAGCCTCGTTTGAGGTCAAAGTCAAAATTACGAGTGACTCGGGCTTCCAAGCTAGTACTGCCAAATTGTTTTATTCGCTCGACAGTATGAAAACCACCCCTACTGAGGTGGCGCTTAGCCCTACGGCTACCCCTGACGAATACAGCGCCACCATTCCCGGGGGCAGTGCGATAGATGGCAAGACGATTGCCTACTATGTGGCAGTCAAAGACAAGGATAACCGCGAGTATCTGTCGCCTAGCGAAGCTACCAACACCCGATTCAACAACTATTTTTACTTCTATGTTGGGGTAGATAATATCCCGCCCACCTTATTACATACACCCATTCGGGCACAATTGCTCGTACAAGACTCTGTGGAGATTTTGGCTGGCGCTACAGACCTGTTCGGCATCGACAGCGTATGGGTCGAATATACGATAGACAACCAAGCCCGCCCACCTTTTCTACTACGTAGGAGCAGCCCCACCAGCAGTCAGTTCACAGGGGCATTTTCGTTTGCCGGGCTACAAGGGGGCGAAACTATCCGGTATCGCATCATTGCCAATGACCGCTCTCAGGCGCGTAACCGCAGTTTTAGCCCTTCGGCCACTACATTCCATAGCTTTGTAGTCGAAAATCTAGCTTTGGGAGCCGCATTAGACAGCTACCAGAATAATTTTGATGCAGCCGGCGCGGCCGATGACTTCTTTGGAGATGACTTCTCTATCCGGGTAGAGCCGGGCTTCAGCAACCCCGCCATCCACTCCGAACACCCTTACCGTGATGCTCCACTAGGCCAGACCGTAGATTATACCTATGTATTGCGCCGCAAAATTCGTGTAAGCGCCAACAATGCCTTGATGGCTTTTGACGAGATAGCATTGGTAGAGCCGGGTGAGAGTGGGATTCCCTTTGGCGGGGTAGGTTTCTGGGACTATGTCATTGTAGAAGGCTCTAAGGACAATGGCGCTACTTGGATACCACTGTTAGATGGGTATGACGCACGCGCACACAATATCTGGGAAAGCACCTACAACGGCAGCCTCCAAGGAGGAAACTCTAGCGCTATCGGTGCACCAGGGCTGTATCGCAATCGGGTAATTAACCTAAGAAACCGCTTCAACACCGGAGATGAGATTTTAATCCGTTTCCGTCTCAATGCAGACGAATCAGCCTATGGCTGGGGCTGGGTCATTGACAATCTCAAGATTCAGACCAGTGATATTATTACGACCTTGGCACAAACAGCCGAAGTTGGCGCGCCGCTATTGTTCCCCAACCCGTCCTCAGGTGAGGTAACTCTTCAAGGTGATTTCAGCCAAGGAGTACAAATATTGGTGTACAGCGCAACAGGAAAGATTGTGGATAGCCAAGTGTTTGACGCCGGAAGCCAACCCAAGTTAGACTTGAGCAAACAACCAGCCGGTTTGTACCTTATCAGGGTGCGCAGCGGTGCTGATAGCTATACCCTGCGGCTGATGATACAGCGTTAGGCTAAGACCGTCATTTGTGATAGATTAGTCACCCCAAACTTTTGGGGTGGCTTTTTTTATAGACAGAGAGATGACCGGATAAAAAGGCGCAAAAACCCCTTAGTAGTACTCTAAGGTAAAAACCTGATTTTTTTGATAAAACTTTGATAATCAATTTTTTGATTTCTTGATATTGTTCGTAGCTTTGCAGCCGTGTACCAACAAAGCATTATATGCATCATTTTTTACACCGTGCTACCAAAAGCGCCATCATTTGCTTAGCGGCCTTTTTGTGGCTCCAACCACACCAAAATTTAGCCTTACCTCTCCACCCACATCCTCCTCAGGACAGCTTAACCCAAATCCGCCAATCGTTGACGGAATACAAGCCTTTCTTGGTGCGTGGGCAAGACGATGCGCTGATAGCCCGAAGGCTAAAAGCCATTGAGGCCAAGATAGCCCTGCCTAGCAACCCCTCTACCTTGCAATTTATCTATACGTATACCTCCAGTTATAGCTATGGACGTAATAGCATCAAGGAAGTGTTGAGCAAAGCCTCTTTTTATTTTCCGATATTTGAAGAAGCACTAGAGCGCCACGGACTGCCCAAGGAGCTAAAATACCTTGCCGTAGTAGAGTCAGAACTGCGTCCCAAGGCGCGGTCTTATGCCTCAGCGGTAGGGCTGTGGCAGTTTATGCCTTATACAGGCCGTAAGTTTGGGCTACGCCAAGATGTGTTTGTAGATGAACGCCAAGACCCATACAAATCAACGGAGGCGGCTTGCCAATATCTCAAGTATCTCTACAATATGTTTGGGGATTGGCATTTGGCTATAGGCGCTTATAACTGTGGCGAAGGACGTATGCTTTGGGCTGTACGCGCTGCGGGTGGCAGCAAAGATTTTTGGGTAGTCAGTAAGCACTTGCCCCATCAGACCCGGATGTATGTCCCTAAGTTTATCGCTACGGCCTACTTGCTTTCTTATGCGCCCTCTCACGGGATGTGTCCTTCTCAAGAGCTAGCCACGCTGCCTGCGGCGGCCATTCAAGTGCAGCAAGCCACTAGCTTGAGCAACTTGGCAGAGCACCTTAATATCCCGCTAAGCCAACTACAACAACTCAACCCACACCTCAAAAAAGATTATATACCGGTACAAATGAAGGGCTATACCTTACGCATTCCGGCGAACCGGTTTACTTTTTGGCAAGCATACCAAGCACTCGAAGCCGGGCAGTGGGAATGGCAGACACCAGCGCTGGGCTATACAGCTGCTGAGGAAGAGCCAGCTCCGGCACAGTCATTCCCACTAGTACACGAAGTCATGCGGGGCGAAACTATCGAAATGATTGCTCAGCGTTACCAAGTATCCAAAAATGCCCTGATGCTTTGGAACCGCCTTACCAGCAAAAATCAGGTTCAAGAGCAATCACAACTGCTGATTTGGATTGATACATATCCGACAGAAGCCCAAGTAGAAATCGCAGCTAATTAGTGCGCCGGCTTTTAGTCGATTAAGATGATAATGACACACACCGTTGGTTTTCGTACAAAACCAACGGTGTTTTTTTAGGTGCCAAGGGTTAGGATATACCATTCGCCCATTTATAGCGGATAGCTTGTTGTTTGGCAGCATTAGGCAGTCTTTTATCTGATATACTGTTGCAAAACAATAGAAAAGCTTATTTTTGACCAAAAGACCCAATAAAAACAAAATTACCATCAAATATGCTGCATACTCATACTTATTGGTTGAGGTTATGCTGGAGCTTGTGCCTAAGTATTGGCCTCGGCTTCGGATTACATGCCCAACAACTTAATATTGATTATCTACAAGGCATTCAGCCCCGCAGTATCGGACCGGCAGGCATGAGTGGACGTATTACGGCCATCGATGTGGTTACGAATAACCCCGACATCATCTATGCCGGCGCAGCCTCTGGAGGAGTATGGAAGTCAGAAGGTGGGGGCATAGACTGGACCCCCATTTTTGACCACGAAAAAACCGCGTCTGTCGGCGCTATCGCCATTTATCAAGCCAATCCGAACATTGTTTGGGTAGGGACTGGCGAAGGAAACCCCCGCAATAGCCAAAACAGCGGCTATGGTGTTTGGAAGTCGATAGATGCTGGGAAAACTTGGCAATATCTCGGCCTCGAAAAAACCCGCAATATCCACCGACTCTTGCTCGACCCCAACAACCCCCAAGTAGCTTATGTGGGTGCGCAAGGCTCTGCCTGGGGAGGGAGCGAAGATCGGGGGGTATTCAAAACTACTGATGGTGGCAAAACTTGGAAAAAAATCCTTTATGTAGACCAAAATACTGGCATTGCTGACTTGGTCATCGACCCTCACAACCCAAACAAACTGATTGCGGCTATGTGGGAGTTCAGACGTTGGCCTTGGTTTTTCAACTCTGGCGGCAAAGGCTCAGGCCTTTACATCACTCAAGATGGTGGGGAAAACTGGACGCGCCTCAACGAAACAAACGGCCTACCTGCCGGCAACCTAGGCCGTATCGGTGTAGCCATTGCCCGCAGCAACCCCAAGGTGGTGTATGCCATTGTAGAAGCCAAGAAAAATGGTTTTTACCGCTCCGATGATGGAGGCCTACATTGGAAACTCGTTACCCAAACAGGAGAGTTTGGCAACCGGCCTTTTTACTACTCCGAAATTTATGTAGACCCTAGCAACGAAAACCGTATCTATAGCCTATGGACGATGGTTTCGGTGTCTGAAGATGCCGGCCGTACTTGGCAGCTCCTACTCCCTTGGTCACGCCGCCATACCGACGTACACCTTGACCACCACGCCTGGTGGATGCACCCCGAAAATCCCGATTTCATCATAGAAGGCAATGACGGTGGACTCAATATCTCCCGCGACCGTGGAAAAACTTGGCGATTTGCCGAAAATATTCCTGTAGGCCAGTTTTACCACGTCAATGTGGATATGGCCATCCCCTACAACGTAATGGGAGGCATGCAAGATAATGGCTCTTGGCACGGCCCGGGCTATGCCTGGAAAGCGGGTGGCATCCGCAACAGCTACTTCCAAGAGATATTCTTTGGCGATGGCTTTGATGTTGTCCCTGACCATAGCGACGAACGCTACGTCTACGCCATGTCTCAAGGTGGCAACCTAGGCCGTGTAGATTTACATACCGGACACTCCAAGCGTATCAAGCCCGTACACCCTGAAGGAGAGGCGCTACGCTTCAACTGGAACGCGGCCATTGCGCACGACCCCTTCGTCAAAACCAAAATTTATTATGGTAGCCAATACCTGCACCAAAGCAATAACCGTGGAGATGATTGGACTATCATCTCGCCAGACCTGACTACCAATGACCCCGAAAAGCAAAAAGCTCACGAAAGCGGCGGGCTGACCTTTGACGTAACTGCTGCCGAAAATCACTGTACCATCGTAGCGATTGCCCCAAGCCCCGTAAAAGAAGGCGTTATATGGGTAGGTACTGATGACGGCAATGTGCAGCTGACCCAAGACGGAGGCAAAACCTGGACTAACCTCGCCAAAAGCCTTAAAGGAGCTCCCGCAGGTAGCTGGATTCCACAAATCCACCCTTCACCGCACAATGCCGGAGAAGCTTTTGTCATACTCAATAACTACCGACGAGATGACTGGACTCCGTTCTTGTTTCATACCACAGACTATGGCAAAACTTGGACTAACCTCGTGGATGCCAACAAGGTATGGGGATATACTCACGCCGTCGCACAAGACTTGGTAGCGCCCAATTTGTTGTTCTTAGGCACAGAGTCGGGTCTATATGTCAGTATCGATAAGGGCAAGACGTGGACAAAGTGGACCAAAAACTACCCCACTGTCCCTACAGTCGATCTTGTGATCCACCCTCGTGAGCATGACCTCGTGGTGGCTACCTTTGGACGCTCTTTGTATGTGATTGACGATATCCGTCCGCTGCGCGAATTGGCACAAAAAGGTGATAAAATTCTCAAAGAAGCCCTGTATGCCTTTGAAGCCCCCGATGCTTATCTAGCCAAATACATAGAGGCCTCAGGAACCCGATTTGCGGCCAATGGTATTTTTGCTGGCGAAAACCGTCCTTATGGAGCGATGATTTCGTATAGCATCGGCCAGTGGCAGTTAGGGGAGAAGAAAGATTCACTCAAGCTCAAAGCCGAGATTGTGAACGCACAGGGCGAAGTCATTCGTACGCTACAGATGAAGCCTGAGCGCCTAGGCATCAACCGCTTTCAGTGGAACTTGGATGTGCGCGGTGAGCGCGGCATCAACGCCCCCAAGGCCAAGCCCGACAGCCCCGAACCCAGCGGCTATAGCGCCTTACCAGGCACGTATACCGTACGCCTTAGCTATGGCGATGCCAAGGCCGAAACGCAGGTAAAAGTAATGACCGACCCAAGAATGAATGTTTCTACCGAAGCTTTGGCTGCCCAACAGGCTTGGTATGAGGAGGTCTATAAGCGTACCCGCAGCGCCCGAGCGCTGATGGAACGACTCAACGAATCGAAAGAGGCTGTAGACAATTTCCTCAAGCAACTTGGCGACGCAGACGATGAAGCTACATTGGCGCTGAAAAAACAGGCTAATGCAGTGAAAGACAGTCTGAAAGACCTGCGCGAGATGATGGTCGGCCCAGATGATGTGCAAGGTATTTTCCGCACGTCTGAAACGGTGAGTGCCAAAATTGGGGAGGCTACTTGGGCCACCAGCAGTGCCGAAGATGGGATTTCTTCGGCCCATCGTGTACTTTTGGCCGAAGCCGACAAAGCTCTGAATGATGCGCTAGATCGTACGAATGCTTTTTATGCAGAAGTATGGAATAGCTTCATACAAGCTGCTGAGCAAGCCCCACGCCCTACATTCAAACGTTATGAGCCCTTGAAGGCCAGCGGGGAATAAAACGTCATCTTGATACTCAACTTGAAGTTCTCAAAAGCTGTTCCGAGTTTCGGAGCAGCTTTTTTCGATGGACTACAACACAATGTAATCCAATTTTAGCGGTCTTTCTCCGATTTGTAAGCTTCTCGTTTTTTCATTCCTGATTTATATTGTACTTTTGGCGCACACTATCCCTGCTACCGACATGCTGACAAATATTGGGAGATATATGGTTTTCTTGGGTTTGCTATTTGTGAACCCAGAGCGGTTTAAGGTGTATCTGCGCCTAGTGGTCAATGAGTGTGTGCTCATTGGTACCAACTCTATTTTCATAGTCTCTATTGTTTCGACCTTCATTGGGGCAGTTACTGCCGTCCAAACGGCATACAACCTCATCAGCCCCCTGATTCCAGACTATGTGATTGGCTTGGTTACACGCGACATTATTCTTTTGGAAGTAGCGCCTACCTTCACCTGTATTGTGTTGGCGGGCAAGGTTGGATCGAATATCGCCGGAGAGCTAGGCACTATGCGTATTACCGAACAAATAGACGCTATTGAGGTGATGGGTATCAACCCAGTGTCATACTTGGTTTTGCCCAAAATCATTGCCGCTGTTTTGATGTTTCCCTTGTTGGTGATTTTGGCCGGCTTTTTAGCGCTTTTGGGCGGATATTTTGCCGCCACAGTTACTGGCATTATGACCGAGCAAGACTATATCAAAGGTATTCGCGATGGTTTCAATGCCTTTTCTGTAACTTTTGCGCTTATCAAAGCATTTGTTTTTGCCTTTCTGATTGCCTCTCTGTCAGCTTTTCAGGGGTTTTATACCCGTGGAGGAGCCTTAGAAGTAGGGCAGTCGAGTACTCAGGCCGTAACCATTAGCGCCATTGCGGTGTTGTTGGCTGATTATGTACTGGCTGAGCTGCTGCTCAAAAACTAAGGGCGAATTTTGATGTATGCCTAATCAAAACTGGTTGGGTATAGTCAAAGAGGCGCATCTCAGGACATGCTCTTATCTCGTCTCTAACTCAAAAAGGCGTACCTTATATAAGGGCTTCCGAACCCGTCTTTTGTGCTCTTTGTGGCCAAATATATGTCCAGAGATGCAGTGAAAACTCTTGACGATTATAATATTCCAAGGAATATAAAAAACCATTCCAAGGGTTTTGGAATGGTTTGAATTACCTTATCTAATTACAATCGATAGGTGCTTAGGCCTGTTCGCGAGTTCCCTCTTGTAGTTTTTGGGCGTTGTCAGCAAGGCGGAGTGCTTCGATAAAATCGTGGATTTCGCCATCCATCACTATCGGCAGGTTGTAGACAGTATAGCCGATGCGGTGGTCGGTTACACGGCCCTGGGGGTAGTTGTAAGTCCGGATTTTGTCAGAACGGTCGCCACTACCTACCATTGACTTGCGTTGAGCACCTACTTCATCATTGTGCTTTTTCAACTCAATTTCATAGAGGCGTGAGCGCAATACCTTGAGGGCTTTCTCAAAGTTTTTGATTTGCGATTTTTCATCTTGGCACGACACCACCAAGCCCGTGGGCAAGTGTGTTAGGCGGACAGCAGAGTAGGTCGTATTGACCGACTGCCCACCGGGCCCAGAGGAGCAGAAAGTGTCTTTTCGAACCTCATTCATATTGATTTCTACGTCTACTTCTTCCATTTCGGGCAGTACGGCCACCGAGGCGGCAGAGGTATGTACACGCCCCTGGGTTTCAGTAGCAGGCACACGCTGTACGCGGTGTACCCCCGACTCGTATTTCATCATCCCATACACATCTTCCCCTGATACATTGCAGATAATCTCTTTGTAGCCACCTGAAGTGCCTTCTGTAAAATCAATGATTTCTAAGCGCCACTGTTGCTTTTCGGCAAAACGTTGGTACATACGGTAGAGGTCTCCGGCAAAGAGTGCGGCCTCATCGCCACCAGCTCCGGCGCGAATTTCGAGGATGATGTTGCGGCTATCGTTGGGGTCTTTGGGGATGAGCAGGTTTTTGAGATTTTCCTCAGTAGTTTCTTTTTGCTCTTGGAGCTCTTCTAGTTCCAATTTGGCCATTTCGCGAAACTCCGGGTCTTTTTCTGTACTCAGGATTTGCTTGGAGCTATCGATATTGGCTAGAATATTTTCGTATTGCTTATAGGCTTCGTTGATTTTTTCAAGCTCCTTATATTCCTTACTCAGCTTGCGGTATTCTTTCATATCGGCCATTACTTCGGGCTGGATGATGAGATGGCTAACCTCCTCAAAACGGCGGCGAATGGCTTGCAATTTATCTATCATAAGATTGGTGGTATCGAAAAATTAAACCTGATTGCAAAACTACGAAAAAAGGGCTAATTTTGGTACTAACAAGTTCAAATGAAGCAAGTGCCTACAGGCTAAAAATCAGCCTTGTTGGGAATGGTATTAATTTTGCAAACTTGTGAGAAAACTCCCACTGCCCTCAAAGGCATATCACTAAAAATGATTCCAAGGCAACAGGTCTCAAACCTTACCATATCTACTTCTATGGTCGTACCCCTACTGATATACACATTATGAGCAGAGCAAGAAAAATTTTGGGTCTCAATCTGAGCATTCGCCAAAAAATCATCGGTGGATTTTTATCTATCATCCTGATTTTTAATATCAATGGTATATTCAGTGTGATTTCGATTTCGAGTAGCGAGCAAGTCCTCGACCGCTCATCAGAGGTCATTTATCCGTCTATCGAAGAGATTCAAAACTTACGCCTGCTCATTACTAGCACGCAGATGTATATCACCAATTGGGTCTATAACCACATCACCCCCGACGACAAAAGCAACCTCAAACGCTTGCAAGACTTTGAGTATACAGCCATCAAGGACCGGCTTATCCAAGCCGCCAACGAGTGGGAAAACGAGGCGCAACGCAAAACCTTGGATACAATCTTCGTAACCTTTGAACGTATCAAGAAGGAGCAAAAGCGCATCATGAACGACTTGGCCGACTATGAGGCTTACGAAAACAAGCGCCTCATCTTGCCTGCCGAAGAACGGCTCAACACCTATATCTTACCTACCTCACGCAATGTGTTGGCCAAGTTAGATCGTATTTACCGACAAAAACAAAAAGAAACTCAAGAAGCCCGAACAGAGCTGAAGAGCTCTTTTACTTGGCTCAAAATCATCACTATTGGTCTAGGGGTTGTCTTGATAGTCGTAGGCTTGATTGCGGCCTTGCTTATCTCGGGGCAGATAGTGCGGCCTATCAAGTATATCAATGAAGTGTTCGTCAAGTTAGGCTCGGGTGAGCTTCCCGAAGACAAGCACTTTGCTTTTGAAGATGATGAAATTGGGCAGATGGCTGCCTCTGCCGACCGGCTGGTAAATAACTTGCGCTCTACTTCGCTCTTTGCCGAAAACATTGGTAAGGGCAACTACCAAGCGTCGTATGAGCCGCTTAGCGAGAAAGACGTACTCGGCAATGCCTTGCTGAACATGCGCGACAACCTCTCCCGTGTGGCTGAAGAAGACCGCCGCCGCAACTGGCAAAACGAAGGTCTGGCCAAGTTTAGCGAACTGTTGCGTACCAACAATAATGATATCGAACAACTTTCTGACAATATCATCTCCAACTTGGTTAAGTATATCCGTGCCAACCAAGGCGGATTGTTTATTGTGTCCGAAAAAGATAAAACCAACGACCAAGAAGACCAATACATGATGTTGGCCTCTTGCTATGCTTGGGATAAGAAAAAATACCTCGAACAAAAGGTCTATCGAGGCGAAGGGCTTTCGGGGCAGGCATGGCTGGAGCAACATACCATCTACCTGACCGAAGTGCCGCAAGAGTATGTGATGATTACTTCCGGTTTGGGCGAAGCCAACCCCAACAGCATCCTGATAGTACCCCTCAAGGTCAATGAAGAGGTGTATGGTGTGGTAGAGTTGGCCTCCTTCAATACGTTTCAACCTTACGAAATAGAGTTCGTGGAGAAGGTTGCCGAAAGTATTGCCTCTGCGATTGCTTCCGTAAAAATCAGCGAACGTACCAAGGCGCTGCTCGAAGAATCGACCATCATCACCCAACAAATGCGCAGCAAGGAAGAAGAGGTAAAAGCCAAGGAGCGCGAAGTAAAGCAAACCAAGGAAGAAATCTCTAAAAGTAAACGCAGCAACCGCGACCGTGATGCGCTCCTCAACGCCACATCACTCATCATCGAAACCGACGAGCAATACCGTATCAGTCACGTCAACCCCCTGACAGCCCTCAAGCTACAGTATGAACAAGAGGAACTGCTACAGCTCAATATCGAAACCTTGTTTGAATCGTATAATACTTTTGATAAAGCCCGCAATAGCTTGCAGAATATACAAAAATGGGCTGATTTTGTTTACCTAAAAGACAAACAAGGGCAACGCCTGCGGTTCAAGGCTAGTGCTACGGCGGTAGTCAATGAGCAAAAGCAAGTCGAAAAATACCTCTTCCTACTACATGATATAGGAGAGGTAGAGCTTTAGCCCAATACTTCTTAGCAAAATTCCATACGAGCTGACTCTACCGTAAGCCCGGGGCCAAATGCCAAACAGAGCATAGAGCGACCCCGAGCTTCGCTTTGCCCCAGGTTTTGGAGCCAATGTTGCAATACAAACAACATTGTGGCCGACGACATATTTCCATATTGGCGCAAAACCTCATAAGCTGCTGTGTTTTGTGTTGGCCGAATGGCTAGGGCTTGCGCTACGGCTTCTAAAATTTTGCGCCCTCCGGGGTGTATGGCAAAATAATCTGTTTGAGCCGGACTAAGGCCCAATTCTGTGACCATAGCCTCAATAAAGTGCCCCAACCCCTGTGCCAAAAATTGAGGTACATACGATGATAGGCGCATCTCGAATCCGTGGTTTTGGATGCTCCAAGTCATTTCGGCAGCGCCCTCAGGAAAGAGCCCACAAGCAAAGCCACGTAGCGCCAAGGATAAACCCGAGGGGCTAGGCTGGCGCTCCACCAAAACGGCTGCCGCGCCATCACCAAAGATTGCATTGGCTACCAGCTGTTCGTCGTCTTTTGACTGTTGTAGGTGTAGGGTACACAACTCTACCGATACCACCAACACAAGGTTGTGGGCATCGGCACGGCACAGGCTATCAGCAAGTTTCAGTGCGTTCATTGCCGCATAACAGCCCATAAAATTGACACAGGTCCGGTGGGTATGTGTCGCCAAGCCTAGTGCCTGTACCAGCTCTATATCTAGCCCGGGGGCATACATTCCGGTACAGCTGACCGTAATCAGATGGGTAACTTGTGGCAACTTTGCCTGCGCATAAGCTGGCAAATCTGCTACTGCTGCCTTGGCCAAGGGTAATGCCTCTACGCGATAACGCTCCATTCGGGTAGCAGTATCTGGAAAAGGCGCAGTCGCTTGGTTGGGGAAAAACCGAAAATCCTCGGTTCGCAAATAATCTTCCAATACAGAATAGCGCGTATTGATACCGGTAGCCCTATACAAAGCGCGTAGTTTGCGCGCCTCATAGGTCGAAAGCCCCAAGGCTTTTTCCATAAAAACCGCCGTCGTTGCCTGAGGAATACAATGCACAGGCGTAGCAGTACCGATGGCCGTGATATAGCTTTGTTGAATGCTCATATAGGTTTTTTGACAAAACAAGCACAGGATACAGCCAAAAAATCAGACAGAGAGGTGTATACCGTTGTTAGAGAATGTATTTTGAGGGGAAAATACGCTTTAATCTTTAGTAAACCTATAAAACAGTGCGATGTTCGAGGTCGTGGTATTAAAAATTCACACCACCAGACATTTTCAGCAAGCAGCCCGACCGTAAAGCCGTACCAAAGCCAATCTTCGGCCTCGGAGTAATGGGAAATCTTATTTTGGTATAAAGCGGAGCTTTTGCGCCGCTAAAAACTGTCCGGCGGGTGCTGACTTAGCGCGCCTCCAACAACGGAGCCAGTGCTTGCCATACTGTAGCAGCCACAAGCTGATGCCCCTCAGCGGTGGGATGTATGCCATCGGGTAGGTTCAGCTCCGGCACACCACCCACACCCTCCAAAATAAACGGAATCAGCACCGCGCCAGTCTGCTGGGCTACTTGAGGATAAATTTGGGCAAATGCTTGAGCATAATCAGGCCCCATATTGGGTGGTACTTGCATTCCCCCCAACACTACTTGTAGTTGAGGATATTGTGCTTTGGCCAATTGGATGATGTCGATTAAGTTTTGGCGAGTTTCGTCGGGAGATAACCCGCGCAGACCGTCATTCCCGCCCAGCTCTATCAAAAGTATGCTGATTTTTTGTTGCAGTATCCACTCCATACGTGCCTTGCCGCCGGCGGTTGTTTCGCCACTAATACCTCGGTTCAGCACTCGGTAGGGCAACCCTAAGGAATCAATGCGCTTTTGGAGTAAGGCAGGGAAGGCCTCCTCGGGGTCTAG